>DAPM01000016.1 GCA_002502135.1 archaeon UBA543 | reverse complement strand
CGGAATTGTTTACAAGGACGGAGTCCTGCTTGCTGCTGACAAGAATGTAAATGAGGCTCTAATGGTGGCTGATTCTGTTGAAAAGCTTTTCAAAATTGATGAGCACATGGGCGCAGCAACATCAGGATTAGTTGCTGACGGCAGGAGAATAATCGACCGCGCACGAGTAATAGCACAGTCTCACAAGATAACATATGATGAGCCAATTGGAGTTGACATGCTGGCCAAGGAAGTTTGCGACTACAAACAACTACACACACAAGTCGCTGGTGTTAGGCCGTTCGGAACCGCGCTCCTGTTAGGTGGTGTTGACGGCAAGCCTAAGCTTTTCGAAACAGACCCTAGCGGCTCTTTTTGGGAATACAAAGCCACAGCAATTGGAGAGAACATTGACAAAGTAAAAGACCTCTTGCAAAAAGGTTATAAAGAGGAAATGGGGCTTGAACAAGCAATAGAACTTGGATTGAAAGCACTTTACAAGGGAACAAACGAAAGGTTCAATGAACGCAGCATTGAAATTGTGTACATTGATATGGCAGGGAAGTTCCACAACCTAACGCCTGAACAAATCAAGGAAAACATCATGAAAGTGATTGGAAACGTAAAGAAAGGCAAAAAATAGATCATACTCACCTACTTGTTGAGTAGTAAGTAAAATTTGGAGAAAACATTGGTAAGCATTGATAAGGCCGTCCTTGCACGTTATAGCCAAGGTGGTCATAATTTCGAAGTATATGTAGACCCTGTCCTTGCGTTAAAGCTAAAGGAAGGGGATTCCAGCGTAAGCATTAGGGATGTTCTTGCTTCTACTGAAATATACAAAGACGCCAGAAAAGGCGACAAAGCTTCGGAAAACGTAATGCATGACGTGTTCAACACAACAGATGATGAACATATTGCCCGCCAGATTATAACAAAGGGCGTTGTTCAGCTTACTACCGAACAAAAAAGAAAGATGGTTGACGAAAAGCGAAAAGCCATCATCACAGTAATAGCACGCGAGGCATACAACCCACAAACCAAAACGCCTCACCCGCCTCAAAGAATCGAAAATGCAATGGAAGAGGCGCGCGTTCCAATAAATCCTATGGTAAAAGCCGAGGATCAAGTTGAAAGAATCGTGCAGGCTCTGAAACCGCTTCTGCCAATAAGCATGGAGCAGTTGAAGATAGAAGTCACGGTCCCGCCGGAATACACAGGAAAAGTTTACGGGATATTGAAGAATCATTCTCTTAAAAAAGAAGAATGGGACAACAATGGTTTCCTAAAAGCAGTTGTGGTAATACCCGCTGGCTTGGAAACAGACTTCTACGATGAAATTCAGAACGAAACAAAAGGGCAGGCACAATTCAACAAATTACAGTAAAAGAGGAAAAAATAAAAAATGACTTTAAAAATAGAAAACAGACAGTTAGTTATCCCTGGCGATCAGATCGCTGAAGGTGACTATCTATTAGGAGAGGGAACCTACCGGGAGGAGAACCGTGTTTATTCTACAGTTCTTGGACTTCTGGATGCTAAAGAATCCTTCCTAAAAGTAATACCGCTTAAGGGAAAGTACATTCCAAAACCGCGCGACTTAGTAATCGGCGTGATAACCGATATTGCTTTCTCAATGTGGAATTTGAATATAAATTCTCACTACTCCGGCGTGCTTTCAGTAGCAAACGGATGCGAGCGATACATTGATTTGAACAGCGAAAAGCTGTCAGACATATATGCAATTGGTGATGTTGTCCTGGCTAAAGTGGACAATGTTTCAGAATCTCTTGTAGCAGGCCTTACAATGAAGGACCGTGGTCTTTACAAGTTAAATGACGGCAAACTGATTACAATCAGCCCGACAAAAGTGCCAAGAGTTATTGGCAAGAAAGGCACCATGATTCAGATGCTGAAGGATAATACTGGATGCAGAATTGTGGTTGGCCAGAACGGACGGATCTGGATCAGCGGAGTTAACATTAACCTTGCGATTGAGGCAATTCAATTAATTGAAAAGAATGCCCACAAGCAGGGACTTACTGATGAAGTGCAGAAATTCCTTCTCTCAAGAAAAGGAACAGCACCTGCAAAACCAGTAGCAGCTAAGCCCGCAGCTCCAGCAGCAAAAACAGCTCCTGTAGCAGCAACCAAGGCACCTGCACCAGCAGCTCCAAAATCTGCTCCGCAGGTAAAGAAGCTGGCAGAAGCAGAGCTTCCGAAAATGAAAGGTTCTGAAAAGCCTGAAACTAAAAAAGAAGTTGACGACATGGAGGTGTTTTAAAATGGGAGGAACTGAAACTGACATTCCATTGCTTGTTGATGGAAAAAGAAACGATGGCCGAACAATCGACCAGATGAGACCTGTTAAAATCGAAGCAGGAGTGCTTGAGCGAGCTGACGGTTCTGCATATGTAGAACTTGGCGAAACTCATGCAATTGCTGCTGTTTACGGGCCTAAGGAAATGCACCCTAGACATGCTTTGATTCCTAACAAGGGCGTTCTGAAAGTGCGGTATTCAATGCTTCCGTTCTCAGTTGGCGATCGAAAACGACCAGGCCCTGACCGAAGATCAAGGGAAATTGCAAAAGTAACCAGAGAAGCTTTCGAATCTGTGGTTCTTTTGGATAAATATCCAAGATCTGCAATCGAGATTGACATTAACATCATGCAGGCAGATGCAGGCACAAGAGTTGTCGGATTAACAGCTGCTTCAGTTGCTCTTGCAGACGCTGGAATCGCAATGACAGACCTTATTTCATCCTGTGCATCAGGAAAAATCGAGGATACTGTTGTTCTGGATCTTAATGGTCTTGAGGACAATTGCGGACAGGCAGATGTGCCTATTGCAATGACTGGAAAAGGAGAGCAGATTGCTCTTATGCAGATGGACGGTCTTATGACCAAGGAAGAGCTGAACCAGGCTATGGAATATGCAGTAACTGGATGCAAGGAACTGCACAAAGCGCAGGTTGATGCGCTTCGGAGGAGATACCAATGAGTGTACAAATAATTCCAACTCTTGCTAAAAAGGCCACACGAGCTCTTATCAAGAGCGGAAAACGTTCTGATGGACGAGCTTTTGACCAGATGAGACCTGTGAAAATCACTGTCGGAGACTACAAGAGAGCTGAAGGATCAGCTACTTGCTGGCTTGGAAAGACAATGGTTGCTGCAGGAATCAAAATTGGTGTTGGAACACCTTACCCAGACTCTCCAAATGTCGGTGTTTTGTCTTCAAATGCAGAGCTAGTGCCTGCTGCGGATCCGCAGTTCCAGGCCGGACCTCCAAAAGAGGAAGCAATCGAGCTTGCTCGTGTTGTTGACAGAGGCATCAGAGAATCAAAGTGCATAGAACTTGAAAAACTGTGCATCACTCCTGGGGAAGAAACCAGAATGGTGTATATTGATTCGTATGTCATGGACAATGACGGAAACTACATGGATGCTGCGTCAATTGCTGCCATAACTGCACTGCACAACACAGTTATAGAAGATTTCGGGCCCCTTCCAATAACCAAAAAGCCAATAGCCAATACTTTTATAAAGGTGGGCAGTGACATACTGCTGGATCCTTGTTTGGAAGAGGAATACGTTGCTGACGCTCGTCTTACAATATCTGTAGAAGAGAACAACAATGTATGCGCAATGCAGAAAGCAGGATCAGGTTCATGGACAAAAGATGAAGTTCTCAAATGTGTTGATCTTGCTATAACAAGAGCAGCTGAAACTCGTAAAAAGGTTGAAGACGCTCTTGCAGCATTTGGGAAAGAACCAGCGCCGGCACAGCCGAGTGCTGGAAAAATGTGATACCGGAGCGCCGTGGAACCGGCAACCGGAGCGCCGAAAGTAATTACGGCGCCCCTGCGCACCCGTGCCCCGGTGCCCCTTAACCAAGAGGAAAAATAAAAATGCCAACAAAAAAAGTAGGAAGCACAGGCCGTTTCGGCCCAAGATATGGAAGAAAAATCAAGCACAGAGTTAGAGATATCGAGGCTATTTCAAAAGCCACACATATCTGTCCAAAATGCAAAGCTGAGAATGTAAAAAGAGAATCAGCAGGCATTTGGTTATGCTCACGTTGCGGAGCAAAATTCGCAGGCGGTGCTTTCAACCCTGCCCAGAAGCCTGAGAAGAAACAGGTGCAGGTTGTTAGTGTTGATGAGTATGAGGAAGAGAAGTTAGATGTTGGAGGTCAGAAGTTAGAAGTTTCGGAGCCTCAAACCTCCGACCTCAAACCTCAAACTACAGACGAGGAGGATCAATAAAATGGCTGAATACAAATGCTGGAATTGCGGTGAAAACACAACAGAACCGCGGGATTCTTCAGGCAGTATACGCTGTGTGAAGTGCGGTTTCAAGATCTTTTTCAAGGTCCGGCAATCAGTTGCCAAAAAGGTTTCTTCACGGTAAAAAAATGATCAGTGCTGAAGTAAAAATAGAGACTGAAAATCCACAAATGGTTTTGGATTCTCTAAAACCGGATATGGACGATGCTAATCGCTTTTCAGTGATTGCATCTACATCTGGTAAAAGCCTTGTTTTTAAAATAGAGGCTAATGACATCGCTGCTCTCAAAGCAGCTTTAAATTCATACCTGCGGCTTGTACAAGTTGCGCAGGGATTGGAGGATAAATAGGCTTTAGGCGTTAGGCTTTAGGCGTTAGGCTTTAGGCGTTAGGTAACAAAACCCAACGCCCAACGCCCTTTCGATAACTCAAACAGCTCAAAACGCCCAACGCCTTTCAAAAAGAGGTAAAACAAAAATGACAGAAGAACCATCACCTGAAATACAGGAAAAAATGAAAGAATTCTATGAAATGCAGCAGCAGGCCAGAATGGTGCTTGCTCAGAAATACCAGGTCGAGCTACAGCTTAAAGAAGCTGAAGGCGCTCTATCTGAATTGGAATCAGCTGAAGGAAAAGCTGAAGTGCACAAAGTTGTTGGACAGATTCTGATAAAGAGCAACAAAGATGCTGTCTCCAAGGAGCTTAAGGAAAAGAAGGACAATCTTGAAGTCCGTCTGAAATCCATAACTTCTCAGGAGAAAAAGTTCACAGACCAGATGAAATCACTACAGGACCGCCTGCAAGGTGTTATTCCTGGATCTGAACCTGCTAAATCAGAGTAAAGAATGGAACAGCTAGCTGAATTTCTAAAAAGTTATGCTGGAAAGAAAGTAGTTCTTCTAGCTCACCATAATGCTGATCCTGATGCTGTCGGGAGTGCATTTGTTTTATCAGAAGCTTTGAAGAAACTCGGTTGTGAAACAGTTATTGGTGTTGCTGAAAGCATCAGTAAATTATCAAAAAAAGTTGTTGAAGTTCTTGGTGCAGAGATTGCTATAAGCCCTGAACTTGACTGCGACCTTCTGGTTTTGTTGGATACTTCAACTCCAGGGCAGCTGTCATCTTATGCTGATACTGTTCTGAATTCTGAAATTCCAAGAGTTATAATTGATCATCATACAATTCAGTCAGATTCTATAAGCGCTGACAAGAAATTTGTTGATGAGAAAGCTGTAAGCACTACAGAAATTGTTTTCAAACTTGTGCCTTTTCTTGGTTTCGAGCTTAACCGAAAAACCGCGCTTGCAACTGCAATCGGTCTTATCACTGACACAGCACATTTCAGATTTGCAAATATTTCAACTTTTGAACTTCTTACAAAACTCATGACAGAGCATAATATTGAACCGCCTGAACTTATGAACATCTTATCTGTTATACCAGATGTTTCAGAAAGGATAGCGGTTTTGAAAGGAATGCAAAGAATCAAAATGGCGCGCATTTCAGATTATCTTGTTGCTACAACTATTGTTGGCACCTTCGAAGCTGCAACTGCAAGAGCGCTTCTGCGTTCAGGAGCAGATGTTTCAATTGCTGCAGCTCGCAAGGACAAAGAAGTTCGGATAAGTATGCGATCTAAAAAGACATTTTCTGACGAGACTTGTGTTGACCTTGGTGTTGACCTTGCGCCAGAGCTTGCCAAAGTGATTGATGGAACTGGAAGCGGTCACCCAAATGCTGCAGGTGTTAATGGCAAAAACACTGACAACATTACTATGGCGCTTGAAAAAGCAGTTGAAATTATTAAGCAGAAGGTTGGAAAATGAGCAGTTCAGTTATTAATCAACTTGTTGAGTCTCTTTCAGAGATTTCGCAGGATACTTATGTTCCGCAGAATGTCAGAACAAGGGCTCAAACCGTTTCTCAGGTTCTTCAGGATGATAAGGAGTCAATAGAGACTAGAAAAAACCGAGCTTTACAGCATTTGGAAGACATGGCTATTGATTCTAATATTGATATGTCAACTAGGACGTTTATTTACCAGGCTCTTAGCATGGTGGAATCGCTTTCTGGAAACGGGAAGAAGTGACATAGCTCACTGGAGAAAAATATATAAGTCAACGGGCTAACAGTATTAGTCCGAGGGGAGTTATAATGAGGAGAATACTAGACAAAATATTAAAACCAAGTGTTGGTGCTAGAGCACCTACTCATGTTTCGCGCGAGCCAAAATATCTCGAGCTAGACTGGAAGAGCGGAAAAGCAGATGCTGCACACGTTCTCAGAGTTCTTTCACTAAATGATTTTACAGATGTTGAGGGTGTTCTTGACCATCTGAGAGACAGGTCTAATGTTGTTATTCTAAAGGTAAAACCAAGCCTGGTTTCTGAGAAAATGGAGCTGAAAAGAGCTTTGAAGCGAATTCAGAGAACAGCTTCTGCAATTGGCGGAGACATTGCTGGAATTAAGGAGGATATTATTGTTATCACTCCACCAAGCATGAAAATCGCACGAGCAGGCGGAGAACAGTCAGTTCTTGCAGAACCGGTTTCAAGTCCATTACCTACAGAGCCAGTTACTGAGTAAAGAAATTGTTTTTAGGGATTAGAAGTTAGCGTGAGTTCTATCTCAGCCTAACTGTCTCCAAATTCTTTGGAGCATAAGTGTCAATACTGTAAGCCTTGTGCAAAGAGCTTGCCAGATCAAGACATTTCATATTATCTCCGTGATCTACTAGGACTCTGTCAGGTTTTGGATTCAATCTTCCAACAAAATTCATTAAAGATCTTCGGTCGCTGTGGCCTGAAAATCCGTCAATAGTATTAACTGGCATTTTGATATTAACAATCTCGTTCTGCCCTTTTGCATTCTCAAGAGTAACCTGCTTGAAGCCTTTCTGAATCCGCTTTCCAAGTGAACCTTCAGCCTGATATGAAACAAAAACAATAGAATTCTTCTTGCTTTCTGCCAGTCTTCTCAAATACTCCACAGATGGTCCGCCTGCCAACATTCCTGAAGTTGCGAGGATAACGCAAGGCTCATCTCGCACAATCAGCTCTTCCCGTTCTTTCTTTCCTCCAACTCTGTTGAAAACTCCGGACATAAACGGATTTTTGTCCTCATGGAAAATCTGCTGTCTTAGTCTTCTTGATAAGTATTCCGGATAAGCAGTATGAATTGCTGTAGCATCCCAAATCATTCCATCCAGATAGATCTTAAAGTCTTTTTTGGATTCTCTTGCATAGCGCTCAAGCACAATCATAACTTCCTGCGCCCTGCCAACAGCAAGCACTGGAATCAGAACTTTTCCTCCCCGAGCCATTGTATCCTCAACAACTTTTATCAGGGTGTTCTCACCATCCTGTCTTGGCGGCTGGTTGTCGTTCTTTCCGCCGTAAGTGCTCTCTACAATCAATGTTTCAAGTCTTGGGAACTTTGTAGAAGCTCCTTCCAAAAGATTTGTATTTTCGAATTTGATATCTCCAGTGTAAATAATATTGTGCAAACCATCGCCAATATGCACGTGAGCCATTGAAGATCCTAGAATGTGTCCTGCTGGATAAAGCGTTAGCCTGCAGTCCTGTGTAATGTCTGTAACTTCCTCATAATCCAGAGTTATTGTGTGTTTTATTACTTCCTGAATTTCTTTTTTGCTGAATGGAATCTTTTTTCCTTCTCTTTGTGCAATATCAACATAATCAAGCTGTAGGAGTGTCATCAGGTCTCTTGTTGCTGGTGTGCAGTAAACTGGGCCGTCATAACCGTATTTGAAAAGATATGGTATGAATCCAGAGTGATCTAAGTGAGCGTGAGTAACTACAATTGCGTCCAGTGTTTTCAAGTCGAATTCAGGTGCATTCAAATATGGGAAAGCATTTGAGCCGTGCGCTGCAACATTCACTCCACAATCCATCAAGATTTTGCTCTCAGAAGTTTGTACAAACACTGCACTTCTTCCAACTTCTCTAAATCCACCGAGTGATGTGATTCTAACCCATTTGTCATGCCCATTTTCTTCAGGTGATATTGATTTTGGCCTGACTTTTCTTCCAAGAGTTGCAAGGAATTTTGACCTGTCCTCGCCATTAGTGTAGAGGACATGCCGCACGGTTTTGATTATTTTTGAAGGAATTACTGGAGTCCGCTCAACTCGAGGGGACCATTTAATTGCCTTCTTAATTTCTCGAAGTGTTGCACCTGCTTTTCCAATAACAAGTCCAGGTTTTTTAGCTTCAATTATTACTCGGCTAACTTCGCTCATGAAAACTATTTCAGTGATTTCAGCTTCTTTAGGAACAATATCTGTTATGCTCTTTTTTGCTTTTTCTGGATCTGTTAGAACTGAAGTATCTGCCCGGATATCAACACGTTTTTTGTATTTGTCAACAATTCCTTTGATAATTTCTGGGTGAGTGCTGAAATGCTCTGGCTTCTTAGCGTAGATAACGATTTTAGAACCTTCTAGCTGCACCTTTTCTACTTGTGCTGGTTTTGGAATATTCTCCTGAATTTCGTCAAGAAATACTGTCATTATTTTGTCTCCTTATTAATTTGTTAAAATGTGATTGTTAATTCTTACTTTTTAAAGTCTGCCCGAATCTGTTCTATTGTTGCTGCAGGCACGTTTTCGATTCCGCTTGTTGTTATTTTCATTACGCGGACATTATTTCCTGTTGCTGCATCGCGCTCAAGAGCAGTGTGAATACATTTTACTCCGAGCTTTACACCTTCTTCCATTGTCATGTTCTCATTCCATTCTGTTTCAAGAACACCGTATGCTGTTGGGGATCCTGAGCCTGTTGAAGACATCTTTTTCTCGCTCATTCCGCCAACCATGTCAAGTTCGAAAATCCTTCCTTTGTCATCAAATCCGCCTATAATGTTCTGGATCATGAGTGGATAATATCGATTTTGATGAAGTACATTTGAGAGCAGGGTTGTGGCTGCTTTGACTGTTATTGGTCTGCCTTCCATTTTGTAAAGTGAAATCTGCGCTTTCATTAATCTGACAAGCATCTGATTGTCAGCAACCATTCCAGCTGTTGTGATTGCGATTTTGTCATCAATAGCGTAAATCTTTTGAGCTTCCTTGTCAGCTATCATGAATCCCATTGTTGCTCTGCTGTCAGAAGCCATTACAACACCACCTTGGCAAATAAATCCTACAGTGGTTGTTCCTTTCAAATATTTTTCAAGATCTTTTTTGTCCAATACTCTCACCTTTAAAGTTTTTAAAACACTTAAAATTGCTTGATTAAGTGTTGGATGCGGGGTTTATAAGTTTTATTATTGGTTAAATTTGTTAGGGGGCTAAGGGACTGGGGGCATAGGGGGCTAAGTAGTGTTATAATAAGTCCTAGCCCCTTACTTGCCTAGCTCCCTAGCCCCCATATTTATATATCCCTTGTAATTACTCCATTTAGCATGACTATTACAGAACTTCATGCAAGAGAAATAATTGATTCCAGAGGCAATCCGACTGTTGAAGTTGAAGTCTGGGACGGAAAGAAAAGTGCTATTGCTGCTGCTCCTTCTGGGGCATCTACTGGCGCTAATGAGGTTTTGTCATTTCCAAAAACAGGAGTTTCAGAAGCTATAAGCATGTTTAATTCAGAATATTTTAAGAAATTTATTGGGGCAGAACTTGATTTTCATGAAACTGAATTGCTTTTCAAGAGAATAGATCCAGAGTTCCAGATTCTGGGTGGGAATCTGGCAATTGCTCTGTCGCTAGCGGTTGCGAAGCTCAATGCAGTTGTTCAGGACAAGGAATTCTATCAGATTTTCGGAACTAATCACGCTCTACCGTTCCCACTTGGGAATGTTTTAGGCGGTGGAGCTCATGCTGGAAAAGGAAGTCCTGATTTTCAGGAATTTCTGGCACTTCCTACTGGTGCTAGGACAATTCGGGATGCAATTATGGCCAATGAAACAGTCCATAAAACAGTTCTTGAATTGATTTACAAAAAGATTCCTGATTTCACAAGAGGCAGAAATGACGAGGGTGGCTGGGCTCCAAAAATGGGCAATGAAGAAGCTCTTGAAATCCTAGTAAAAGCTTGCAAAAAGGTTTCAGAATCTGTTGGATTTGATATTAAACCTGGAATGGATATTGCTGCAACTCAGTTCTGGGACAAGAAAAAGAAGGTTTATTCTTATAGAAAAGGCGGAACTAAAACTTCAGAACAGCAGATTGATTATATGGAAGAAATCGTGAACAAGCACGGTATTTATTATCTTGAAGATCCATTTGTGGAAACAGATTTTGACTCTTTTACAGAGCTGACAAAGCGGGTCGGAAAAACGTGTCTGGTTGTTGCTGATGACCTGACAGTTACTAATCCTGCTATTTTTGAAAAGTGCATTAAGAAGAAATCTGCAAATGCTATTATTGTTAAACCGAATCAGGTTGGCTCTCTCACAGATACAGAAAAGGTTATAAACAGGGCTATTGAGAGTAATTACACTCCCGTGGTGTCTCACCGTTCTGGTGAAACTGCGGATACTTCAATTGCTCACATTGCTGTGGGCTTTTCCGTTCCTATCTTAAAAACAGGGGTAACTGGCGGGGAACGAGTTGCAAAACTTGATGAGCTTATCAGAATCTCTGAAAATACGCAGTTGAAAATGAGTAAAATTTAAAATGACTGAAGAAGCAAAACCAGAAGCAAAAGAAGCTAAAGCTGAAGAAACTTTAGATGCAAAGGACACTCTAGTTCCTTTGGACAAGTACTTGTCAGCAGGAATTCATATTGGAACCCAGCGAAAGCTGAAAGACATGTCAAAATTCATTTACAAGGTCAGGCCAGATGGGCTTTCAGTTCTTGATGTTTCTGAAATAGACAAGCGGATTCGAGCTGCTTCTACAATGCTGGCTAATTACGATCCTAAGAAAATTATGGTGGTTTGCGCCCGAGATGTTGGCCGACCTGCTGTAAAGAAATTCTGTGATTTGACTGGAATTACTCCAATTATAACAAGGTTCATGCCAGGCAGTTTGACAAATCCTGCTTATGCAAAATATACAGAACCTGAACTTCTTTTCATTATTGATCCTGGAGCTGACAAGCAGGCGCTGATGGAAGCTCTGAAAATGAATATTCCTATTATTTCGCTCTGCGATTCTAATAACATGACTCAGCATATTGATTTCATTTTGCCTTGCAATAACAAAGGAAAGAAATCATTGTCAATGCTTTTCTGGATTTTGTCAAGAGAAGTTATGCTGAAGCAGAAGAAGATCAAGAAAGCTGATGACTTCAAATATACTGTTGAAGAGTTTGAAGACTTTCCTGAGCAAGAGTAATTTGATTTTTTGTTGAGTTAGTTGGAGTTTTTCTATTATCGTGTATTCGTGTAACCGCATGGCTGGAGCGCCGAAGATGAGTTTTAATAACTACAGTGCCCCGGTTACACACCGCCCCGGTGCCCCTGAACTAAAGGAACCAAAGATAACCTTTATAAACCATTATTTTTACAAAACTTAGCATGATAAGAGCACCGGCAGTTGCTGGCCAGTTTTATGCCAGCACCAAACCTGAGCTTGTCAAGCAATTGGATGCTTGTTTTAAGTCAAAGCTGGGTCCAGGAATTCTGAAAAAAGCTCCTACTAAGAAGTTCCCAATGGTTTCTGCAGGTATTGCGCCTCATGCTGGTTATCCATACTCTGGCGCTGTTGCAGCTCATCTTTTCAATGTTATCAAATACAGCAAACAAGCTGATACTTATATTATAATCGGCCCGAACCACACTGGCCAGGGAGCTCCGATTTCAATTAGCGGTGCTGAAGCATGGGCTACTCCACTTGGTCAAGTTAAGCTGGATAATCAGATTGCTCAGGATTTGGTTGATGAAACTGGAATGGTTGATATTGAGGAAATCGCCCACCTTTACGAGCACTCAATTGAGGTACAGGTTCCGTTTTTACAGCATGTTCAGAAAACAAAAAAGTTCAAAATTGTTCCGATCTGCATGGCAAGACAGGAGCTGAGTGTTGCTCAGGAGCTTGGGGAAGCAATTGCCAAGGTTTGCGCTGACAAAAAAGTTACTGTAATTGCAAGCACTGATTTCTCTCATTATATTACTCAGAAGCAGGCAGAAGCAATAGACAGCTCTGCAATCAAGGAAATTGAAACTCTAAATATTTTCGGATTTAACAAGTTCCTGCAGGCAAAACAGCCAAGCATCTGCGGTCCAGGTCCAATGATTACTGCAATGGCTTTTGCCAGAGAAAAGGGCGCGCAGGCAGGGCATTTGCTGAAGTATGCAACTTCTGGTGCTACAACCAAGGACTTGATGAAGGTTGTTGGATATGCTAGTATGTTGTTTGAGTAAATTGTTACGGCGTCAGCCTTCCGCAGTCCGCAGTCAGCTTTTAACTTTCCTCAGTTAACAAAACCTTATAAACCAAAAACAGTTAGTTCTCACCATGACAATAGAAATCTTCGCCGTTGGCGGATACGAAGAAGTTGGCCAGAACATGACTGCTGTCAAGGTTGATGACCAGGTTGTTATTATGGACATGGGCATTGCCCTTGACAAACTTCTTCTTTGGGGTGAATCAACAGATGCTTTGGAAGAGCCAGAACTTCAGCGCATGGGTGTGCTTCCTGATGACAGTGTGCTGGACAAATATCGAAATAATGTTACTGCAATTATTGCGTCCCACGCTCATCTTGATCATATTGGAGCAATGGGAAAACTCGCTAAAAAGTATAATGCGCCAATTGTCGGAACCCCCTTTACTCTCGGAATTCTTAAGGAAAATTTAAGGGAAGAAAAACAGAAACCTACTAAGTTTGTTGAAATGCAGTTTGGTGAAGTTATGGAGCTTGGCGATCTTGCAATTGAGTTCCTGCATGTTACTCACTCAACTCCGCAAACCACTTTCACAGCACTTCACACTTCTGAAGGAATTGTGTTCTATGCTAACGATTACAAATTCGATAATTATCAGGCATTGGAAAAACCTCCGGATTACAAGCGGATTGAAAAACTCGGAAGAGAGGGTGTAAAAGCAATGATTGTTGAGTCTGTTAGGGCAGATGATCCTAGCAAAACTCCGTCAGAACTGGTTGCAAAACAGATGCTTAATGATACTATCACTGAAACTTTGAATGACAATAACGGAATTCTTGTGACTTGCTTCAGCTCACATATCGAGCGCTTGAACTCGATTCTGGAGGTCGGCAAGAAGCTAGGTAGGCAGATTGTTTTCTGCGGAAGCTCAATGTCCAAGTACATGAATGTTGCCCAGAAATGCGGAATCCGCGACTTTTCAGAATTTGAGATTTACGGCAGAAGCAAGGGCCGAAAAAAGGCTTTGAATGAAGCTGCAAAAAACAAACAGGATTACATTTTCGTGGTTACAGGAGGACAGGGCGAGCCGAATGCTGTGCTTTCCAGAATTGCTAATGGCGAGTATGAATACAAAATCGATCCTGGGGATGAAGTTATTTTCTCCTGCAGTACAATTCCTAATCCAAGCAATATGGCAAACAGGGATATTTTGGAAAGGAAACTGCAGTTTTATGGCGCCAGAATTTTCAGGGATGTGCATGTGAGCGGTCACGCAGGCAAAGAGGATCACAGAGACCTGCTGACAATGCTAAACCCAGAGCATGTGATACCATGCCACGGCGGATTGGACAAGCTCAGTTCATATGCAAAACTTGCTTCTGAAAGGCGGGATGACAAGTATTTGCTTGGAGAAACCATGCACATTCTTCAAAATGGCCAGCGCTTGGATCTTGGGGCCAAAGCTTAGAAAACACTTATTACAAAAAGAGCTATCAAAGGCAGAATTGCCACCACAACTGTTGCTGTTGATGCTATTGATATTACAGTTGACACAAAGTCAGTTGTGTTGTATTTTTCCTTTATTGTCATTGCATAAGCCACATAGCTGTAAATTGAAACCGCTACTCCAAGGAAGATTATTATGATTTGTATTCCAATAATTACTGATGTAATCATTTTTGCCATGAAGCTAGCAGACCCAACTTTCTCTGCAATGAACATAAATGGCACAATCCCTAAATTAAGGAAGCTCATTACAACTGCAATTGCTCCATATGGGATTCCAATAATTTTGTAAGCATCCCAGAATTTTCCTTTGTGGTAGAAACCGCGAAGAAGCAAGGTTGCGACTAGCGAAATTCCTAAAAGAGGAACAAAATAATGAACCACTACTGCAACCAGATTTGACAAAACTCCTGTTAATGAAAGCTCTCCAAATGCAATAACTTTTGCAAAACTTCCCTGTGGAGACAGGATTGTTGTGAACTTATCCATTATCTGGGACGGCAGAGTTTGCAGACCAGTCATCAACAATCCATTCAAAATAAATGTGCTGAATAAAACTGCAATCGCAATTGCCCCCATAATTGAAACATGAATTAATCGGCTCTTGTTTACAATTTCTTTAATTGTCTCTTGCGGTTCGTGAAAGATTCCATTCACCCAGTGCATTACTTGCATAAATGTGTTTCCAGTAGCCAGTGGTTGGTGGTCAGTTGTCGGTGGTCGGTGGCCAGTGGTCGGTTTTTTCTCTCCAGAAACATGGGAGCGAACTTCAACAATATCTACATCCGCATAACCCTGTGTTTTCAAGTGGCCCAGAAGCTTTTCAATATCATGCCCTTTTGCTAAGCCGTCTTTTACCCAGGAGACAAGTTCCTTTTTTGCCATAAAATCTGAGTAGTTGAGTTTAGTTTATAAGATTATTGGGGGATGTCTGGTATAATATAACAGCTTTTCAAGCCCTTCTCTATATACTTATATATTATAGCAACTTACTTTGCTCTATGAAAACTGATGCGTTGATTGAAAAACACGCACTTGCAAATGCTGTTCAGCATAATGGCAAGGCTAATGTCGGCGCTATTATCGGGCGGGTTCTTGGTGAAAACCCGAAGCTTAAGAGCAATATTCCTCAGCTTCAGAAAAGTATAATTGAGATTGTTAAAGCTGTTAACTCAATGAAGAGTGAAGAGCAGGAAGCGAAACTGCTCAAGGTTTGGCCGGATTTCCTAAAGCATGGAGAGAAGCAGGAAACAAGGCGCGAGCTACCGGAATTACAGGATGCAAAAACTGGAAAAGTTGTGACAAGGCTATGTCCTGAACCAAATGGCCACCTGCACATCGGGCACGCTATTTCATTTTTCTTTAATGATTACTATGCTAAGAAGTACAAAGGCAAGTTGATACTCAGATTTGAGGACACAAATCCTGAACATGCTAAGGCTGAATTCTACAAATCTATTGAAGATGATCTGGCCTGGCTTGATATACTATATATAGAGAGTAGAAATAACTCCGACGATATTCCTATTTTCTATGAGAAAGCTGAGCAGTTGATTAACAGCGGAGATGCATATATTTGCACCTGCCCAGTTGAAGTGTCCAGAAAGAACCGGTTTGATGGTGTTGATTGTGAATGCAGAAACCAGAAGCCTGCAGACAATGTGAAGCTTTGGAAGAAGATGCTTAAGGACATGAAACCAGGAGCAGGCGTGCTAAGATTGAAAATCAGTATGACTGCAAAGAACACAGTTATGCGTGATCCAACTATGTTCAGGATTATTACTGCCTCACACCCACTACAGAAAACAAAGTATCGTGTGTGGCCTCTTTACGATTTTGCAAACTCAATTGAGGATGCGCTTTGTGGTGTAACCCACGTGCTGCGCTCCAATGAGTTCAAGCAAAGGGACGAGCTACAGAATTATATCCGGAAGCTCCTGGGTTTCAAGAACCCTGTTATTACTTCCTACTCCCGAATAAAAGCAAGTGGAGCTCCAACTTCAAAACGGGAAATCCAGCCGTTAATCGATAGCAAGGAGGTCACTGGATGGGATGATCCAAGGCTTGTCACTATCAAAGGATTGAGGCGAAGAGGTATTCTTCCAGAGACTTTGAAGCAGTTGGCTCTTGAAGTCAGAATGACAAAAGGGGAGACTACTATCGATTCCAGTACAATCTATGGAATCAACCGAAAGATCTTAGACGAGCAAGCAGATCGCTTCTTCTTTGTTTCGGACCCAGTCAAACTCACTATTAAGAATGCTCCTGGCAAAACTGCAGAGCTAAAAAATCATCCAGATCACCCTGAAAGAGGAAAACGGAAAGTGATAACAAGCGACACAGTCTTTATAAGCTCGGATGATGAAAAAAGGTTGAAAACTGGCACAGTCTTCCGATTAAAGGATTTGTACAATGTAAAGTATCTTGGCAAAGGTAAGGTAGAATTTGATTCCATGGAGGTCAAGCCAGATACTAAAAAATTCCAATGGGTCACAAATGACAGTTTCAAAACCGAGATCCTGGTCCCCGAAAACATCGGAAAGAACGGTTTGAAAAAAATCATAGGTATTGCAGAAAAGGCAGTTCAAAAAGTGAAACCGGAAACAGTTGTGCAATTCGAACGATTTGGCTTCTGTAAGATGGAATCACCCGGGAAGTTCATACTCACCCACAAGTGATTTTTTTCATGAAAATTTGGACAAAATTGCTTCGCTTGCTGTCGATTTTGCGTTTTTTTGGCCCAAACGAAAGCTTTATAAACCTTATGTAACTATGCTCCAAATAGGATGGGAAATCCAATGAAAAAAGCAATAATAATTTTGACGATACTAGCTACACTTCTTTGCGTTGCAGGAAGTGCCCACGCAGATCACTTTGAAATTAAAGGGCATGTTTACAACGGCACAGGAAATGCTGTTCAAGGTACCAACATTACAGTTGAAACCTGGAACGAGACAAATCAGTTTGTCAACATCACTGTTGCAAACAGCACAGCAGATGGTTCATTCAACTTGACTGGTCTTCAGAAAAATTTTTCTCACACCTTCAAAATACTCATTAGAAAAGAAACCACAAACGGAAGTGGAGAATATGAGTATGTTGGTCCTATTATGCCAAGACTACGATATACAAATGTTCTAAGCACACTTTCAAACTTGAGTATATATATGAAGAAAGCTGTCACATTTAATATCACTCTTTGTATAAACAACACTACAGCTGCCGGAGTCGGTGGTCTTCCATGTAACACTACAGGTACTGATGCTGACACTAAGGGTCTTACCTTCAAATACTTGGTTCAAGATACCAAGTTCGGTTTGAGTCTGTATGAAACAGATACTAATAACACTGAAGGTGACTGGAGACTTTCCAATAATACAACAGGAGATAATGAGTCTGGGGCAACGTTCCCTAACATTGTGTTGCCTGTTGACAGGAACTACAGTACAACAGTGACTCCAGTTAAGGTATCTCACTCCTTCCCTGGTGACTTTGGTTTCACATATACAAATATTTCATATGCTACACAAACTGTTGCAGGAACAAATGCATCCAGTTACATGTTCTTCACCTTGATGGACGACACTAGTAACAACACAATAGAAGCTGTTGGTTCGTTCATAAGTGTTGCTGGAAATGTTTCTATAGCATCAGCTAATGCTTCAGATGTACAACTGCCATTGGGTGCAGTTACTGAAGAGCCAATGTTCCAGAACCTAACTGTTATGGTGTTCTCTACAAGTTATCTAGAGAGAGGTGGTGGTGACACAGCAGCTCATCCAGGAAGCAACTTGTCCATCTACTTCGATAACAAGTATACGGCCGACTTAAATGCAACAAATATATCCTCTCTGTTGGCTTACAACCTAAGTGGTCTCTACAACAACTCAGCTGTTGGTGTAGGTGATTTGTATGCAAATATCACTAACTTGACAAGTGAATGGGAAAAGGCGTCAGGTCACGCTCACTTTAATGTGACTTTGCCAGCTCCATATGAGAGTGGCGGTGTTGGAAATTCATCATACATACTGTTCATAACTGCCAAGAACAACACATCTGGCTCATATTATGGAGCATTCAGAAATGTAACAGTTTCTGGTGGTGCGCACTTGAAGAACATTAATGTGACTCTATACCCACTTGTTGGTTCAGAACAGTCTCTTACAAGGTACACAACTGCAGGCACTGGATTTAATACAACAACAAAGCTGATGCAATTCAACCTAACAGATGGCACAAACAGCCCAACAAGCGCAGTTGTGCATGTTGAAGTGAACTACTCCAACTACACTAATATGTCTGAAGGACCTCAATCTGTGTCTCCATTCACTTGGGTAATTCCAATTAGTGGTGATGGAAATGATGCAAGCTTCAAGATACCTATGATAAGTGCTCCAATTGCAAGATTGAGTGTGTACTCACAGGATCCAAGATTTGCACCATACACCACAACTCAGCTGACCGAGCTCAACTTAACTGGAAGCTTAGTGAATATAACATTGGGTGCCTGGGATGCAAAGACTATAAACGGAACTGCATTCGGAGACAGGAATGTTACAATATTCCGAAGTAACACAACTTGTGATGTGCCTCCAGTAATGAATGAGACAATAGCTACAGACGGAATATTAGCATTACAAGAGTGCCAGTTGATTACAGAGTTTGAAGGTGGTACACTAATACCTCTAGAACTTGCATTTGCTGGTAATAATGTAAGCATGCTGGTCCGAGATGACACAACTAATGTGTCAGCAATGTTCTTGAACCTTGATCTAGCTTCTGGTACTGTTCCAGATGTTTTGTTTGATGTTGAAAAGTCTGAGCCAGGAGGAACTGATGCTGTTGACGGCGGAAGAAACAACTCATTGCTTGACCAGTGGAGATTTGGAAGCTCTGCACCAAAGAACCTGTATGATAGTGTCTTAATTGGTGTGCCATACAATGACTCCAAGTTCAGTGACAACTGGTCTGGTGTTGGTGCTGGAGGAGCAGATCCAAGTAACTTCTTCAATGTAACACTAGAATTGTTGTATGATAGAGACTGGACTCAGATCTGGAATACTTCAAATGTATCTGGAACAGGAAATGTTCCAACAGCTTATCTGGATGCATTCAATGTAACTAACTACACTGGATATGTATTCGCTGGTATCAATGCTTCAAATGTAAGCAGAAACTTAACTGCAAGTTTGGCGTTCACTGATGTTGTCAATGACATGGTTTGGGCTAAAGTGCCTCACTTCAGTGGATTTGCAATGCGTGTAGAAGCTATTGACAATTCATCTCTAGAAGTAGAGAATGTTACACCACCAAGCGCATCAGGAATAAGTCCAACAATTAGTGTGACCTTCAATGAGAAGACACAAGTTGGTACTGGTACTGATGGAGTGAACAACAAGACATTCTTCCTGAACAAGAGTGGTACTGGTGGAGTAGTCCCAATTGCAGGTGTTACTTCCAATGACAACAAGACTTGGACTATTACACTGGAGACCAATGTGTCAAAGCTTGCATACGGAACTGACTACAATGTCACAATAAGGAATACAATTACAGATGAGACTGGCAACAACACTCTAGGAGCAGGAACCTACACCTGGCAGTTCACAACTGTTGGCGCTGGAGGAGATGAAGCAGGCGCTGCTGGCGGAGGCGGAGGATCTGGAAGTGGCGGATCACTTGCAGCACCAGAAGCTCTTGAAAACTACTTTGAAGAAGTAGTTGACGCTGACTCAGGCGAAGTTGTTGAAGAAGCAGCAGTGCAACTTGTACAGGGCGATGTAATGGGTGTAACCCACGGATCAGACTCCCACACAATTAATGTGGCTGAAGTTGGATCAAGCTGGGTTGTTGTAAACATTGCATCCACACCAACAAGCTACACACTATCTGTTGGAAAGCCAAAGTATGTTGATCTGAACGATGACAGCAAGAACGACTTAAAGCTGACTTTGAACAGCATAAAGAACGGAATTGCTGACATCACCATACAGAAGCTTGAAGATGGATTTGTAGCAGCAGAAGGAACAACTGCAACACCATCAACTCCAATAACAACACCAATATCAGAACCTGGAGATGAGCCAAGCGCACCAACAGAAGGAACAACTACAGTTCCAGAGATGCAAGACATCCCAAGCTGGGCATACTGGTTGATACTGATAGTTGCTGTGGTAGCTGGTATTGCATACTGGTTCAGCAAGAAGAAATAAGCTTTAATGCTATAGCCTTGAGGGTTAAAAACCTCAGGGCATTTTTTTAGTCTATTTATTATCCATATGGTAATTAAATACTGCTTTTTAGTACTAATTTGCTGAGTCTACACCAGATTCTTTAATAATTAACAAAGCCTTCGCTATCAAAAATAGGGTGGGAGGACAGAGCCTTGGGAAAATCCCAAGACCCTGCCCGGAATGGCTTTCCTAGATCAGAACCTTCAAGCACCAGAGGAATTAAAAAATAGATCTCTGGTACCTATTTTAAGGGTTCTTAGGAAATATAGTCAATGCTTAGCTCTTTCATCATCGGTGGCTGCTTCACATTAACGTTTGTCTTTGCTGAATTGCCTACTGTATCTGCGATACTCAGTCGTTTTCCAAGGATGTTTGGGCTTTTCACGCCAGTTATGATGTTCATAACACGGATCTTGCCTTCCATCTCTGGATCAACACGAGCTCCCCATATAACCTGTGCACTTGGGTCCAGAGCGCCTGAAATAGCATCTCCTGCATCTGTAACCTCTGACAAAGTCATACTTGGTCCGCCTGTAATGTGTATTAAGGCTCCACTTGCTCCTCTGTAATCAACATCCAATAATGGATGGTTCATTGCATCGTGAACAGCTTCTTCAACCTTGTTTTTGCCTTCTGCTTCACCTACTCCGATCATTGCAACGCCTCCGCCAGTCATAATTGACTTAACATCAGCATAATCCAGGTTCATCAAACTAGGCACTGTAATGGTCTCAGAAATGCCCTTCATCATGGTTGCAATGAGCTCGTCAGCAACACCAAAGGCCTGATTTACAGGCAGTTGTGGCACATACTCGAGCAGTTTGTTGTTGTCAACCACAATTACTGTGTCGCAGTGCTCTCTAAGCTCTATTAGGCCTTCTTCAGCCTTCAATAAACGTGCTTTTTCTAAGTCAAAAGGAGTTGTAACAGTTGCTACAACAATAGCTCCTGCATTTCTTGCAATTTCTGCAACAACTGGTAATGAACCTGTTCCAGTTCCACCACCAAGTCCGCAGGTCAAGAAAACAAGATTAGCGTCTTTTACAAGTTCCTTAATCTCGTTCTTGCTAGCTTCTGCAGCAGTCCTTCCAACTTCTGGGAAACCTCCAGCTCCAAGTCCTTTAGTTTCCTGGTATCCAATCAGCAGTTTCTTGTCTGCTTTTGAAATATCAAGGTGCTGAGCATCAGTGTTTACTACAACACTTTTTGCTCCTTTAATTCCACCCATATTTGTGAGCCGAGTTATTGAGTTGTTTCCAGCTCCGCCTGCACCAACAACAACAATGTTTGCATTCATTGCGCCAAGTGGTGAGGTCTTTTCTTCTGGTCTGTCTATAGCGTTTTTCACTAGGAAATCCATTTTTTATTTTACCTCCAATTTTTTATTAATGAGAAATAGTAAATTTCCGAAATGCTTATATAGTCGGAAACACTATCTCTCTTTAATTGTGATAGTTCCAGAAATAGAGCTGTCAAAATTCGTCATCAAACCATTCCATCAAAACCGATATCATGAGCGGCAACTCATGGTTGTTTCCTGGTTTTGATTTCCTTTTCTGCGGTTTCTAATATAGCGTTAGTCAATTCTGGTTTATATATTTATCTGCAAACTTTCCTTCTCAGTTCCAAACACTAGATTGCTAGTAACTTTATCAATCCCGTCTATTTTTCTTAGTTTGTCAATGACGAACTGCCCTATTTTGTCCACATTTTCCGCAACTACCTTCAAACTCAGATCCCAGTCACCGGAAATTATGTGTACGTCCTGAACTTCTGCGAATGACGCGACTTGCTTTGCAATATCGCGTTGTGAAAGTGCCTTTCCCTTTCCTGAGTGGTAGTCGAAAGACACGAGCACTATTGCTTTTACCCCGCGGTCTACTGTTTTTCCTTCAATTTCCGCATGGTAACCTTTGATTACGCCTAGCTGTTCCATTCGCCTGATTTTCGCATATACTGTTGTGGTCAGGCTCCCAGTTTTCTTTGCAATCTCTCTGGCAGACAGTCTGCAGTTTTCTTGTAGTAGCTGCAGGATCTCTTTGTCTGCTTTGTCAAGTTTCTCCATTTCTTCTGTTTTATAAATTTTACACAAACTAGTATATATATTTATGTTTTTTTGAATATTTTATAAAAAATCTTAAGAAAAGTATATTAAGGCGCTTGCTAAGTATTATTTGATTAAAATGACAACAACCCCCAATCTTTGAAAAAGCAATTGACTGCTTGTGCAGTCCAGAGAAGGCCAGTATTCTAAAAATACAATCCTGTGCTTTGAAATCCATCCACGATTTCATGTTTTCAAAAGAAGTGAGGCAAATTCTTCCAGTTATAATCTCTCCAATAACTGATCCACTTTCTCATGATGTATTTGATGCAGGATTTTTATATTTTGGTCAGGAGCTTCAGCTCACAAAAAGCATGATTCTCCACAAACAAATAGCACTGATGCATGACGGTTATGATGCAATTTATGCTGTTTCCCCTTGTGTTCGTCTGGAAAAAGACACAACTACTTCTCGCCATTTGCTTGAATTCTCTCAAGTTGATTTTGAATTCAAGGATTATTCCAAAGAGGATGTTATGCACTTCATGGAAGAGTTGATTGTTCATGTTTTTTCTTTTGTAAAAGATGAATGCAAATATGAGCTCACAGAACTGGGTCGCAGTTTATCGGTTCCAACAACACCATTCAAGGTTTTTGATAAGGATGAAGTTGAAGAAAAGCTTGGAATAGATTACGAGAAACTTTTGTCAGAGCAGGAAAAACATTCTTTCTTGATTATCAGTCACGAGCGTGAGTTCTATGACAAGGAAGATCCTGTGAAACCTGGAAAATATTTGAACTACGATCTCGTTTATCCAGAAGGATTCGGGGAAGCACTATCTGGTGGAGAACGAGAGCATGAGCACGAACAAATTCTGAAAAGAATGAAACGGCTTGGGATGGATTTGGAAAAGTACAGCTCTTTTGTCCATCTTGCTGAGCGAGGTATTCTGCCCAAGACAGCTGGTGCTGGTTTTGGGGTAGAGCGGTTGGTTCGCTATCTTACTGGTGCAAAGCACATCAAGGATGTTGTACTCTTTCCTAAAGTCCCTGGGGAAAAAGTAGTGTTATAACTCGCAAACCTTTATAAAAAAGAAATACTTAGGTGATACTATGGATTTTATTCCAATAAAACAAGTGCTTACCAGCAAGCTGGAAGGGAAGAAAGTAGCAATACGAGGCTGGGTCTACAGGGAGCGGAAGCTCAAGGACAAAATTTTCCTGGTAATGCGCGATGTTTCAGGAATAGTACAGGCAGTTGTTAAAACCGATAGCAAGAAAGCATTTACAGATGCACAGAAAGTAACAATGGAAAGCTCAGTTGAACTCACAGGTAAAGTCCGGAAAGACGACCGCGCTCCAACTGGCTTTGAAATTGATGTGGATTCAATAGAAATAATCGGTCGCGCAGAACGCTTCCCAATCACCCGAGACAAGAGCGAGGAATATTTGCTAGACATTCGCCACCTATGGGTTCGCTCAAGAAAACTCACAAGCGTGTTCAAAATTCGCTCCACAATGTTCGCAGCAATTCACGAATACTTCAGAGATCAGGGATTTTACGAAGTTCAAGCTCCAATTTTCACACCAACAGCATGCGAAGGCGGTTCTTCCCAATTTAAAGTGGATTATTTCGGAAAACCAGTGTTCCTTGCCCAGTCTTGGCAGCTCTACGCAGAAGCATTAATACCATCACTGGAAAAAATCTACTGCATTGCACCAAGTTTCCGAGCTGAGAAATCGAAAACAAGCAGGCACTTGACCGAATATTGGCATGCTGAAATGGAAATTGGCTGGGGCGGGCTGGAAGAAATAATAAAACATGGCGAAGGATTAATCTCCCATATCTGCAAGCGTGTTGCAGAAGAGCATCCAGATGATCTAAAAGAGCTTGGCAGAGATCCTAAAGACCTGCTCAAGATAAAACCGCCATTTCCGCACCTGAAATACAAGGACGCTGTTCAAATTCTCAAAAAAGACAAGGTAAAATTCAAGGACGGTGACGATATCCGCCCTGTTGAAGGCGCTGCAATTGCAAAGCATTATGACAAGCCGTTCTTTGTAACCCACTTCCCTGCAGATGTAATGGCATTTTACAAGTCTGCAGATCCAAAAGATCCTAAACTTGCTCTTGGGATGGACTTGTATGCTTCAGAAATCGGAACAGAACTAATTGGTGGCTCTCAGCGAAGTTTGGACATCTCTGAAATGAAAGCAAAACTCAAACGAGACAAAGAAGACACCAAAACTTATGATTGGTACTTTGATACCCGTCGTTTCGGAGCAGTTCCTCATGCTGGTTTCGGATTCGGAGTAGAACGATGCCTGCAGTGGATTTGCAAGCTTCCCCATATCCGTGACACTATCCCATTCCCTAGAACAATTGTGAGAACAGAACCATGAGAAAAAAGAACGAGCATCATGATATTGAATCTGTGCTGGATGCACATTCTCAAAAGGAAAAGAGCGAAATCGCAAAAGAAACTCGGCGTGCTAAAAAATCCGCAAAATCTTCTGAAAAACTTTCAAAAAATGCAACTGAAAAAGAAAGAAAGGAATTTATTGAAGATCAGCTTGAAGAAATCGGAGAAGCTATAGAGGATGAAGTTGATGAGAAGCTGGAAGAAGCTGAAGCGATCCTCGAGACACAGGATGAAGAGCCTGTTGCTGTTTTTGTAAAAGACGAGGACACTGCAAAACAAATTAGCAGTTTGCGAAAAGCAGTTTCAACTGGTTTTGAAACCACTCAAAAAAATATTGTTGTTTTCTACGAGCAGGCAAGCCAGGCAGGCGACAGGGTGCGCGGAATTATCTATGTTTTGCTTGGACTTTCAGTCATGTTCACAGGATTTTTTGCAAAAGACATTAACTTGGTTACTTTCAAAGACATCCTGGTACAGCTTTCAAACAGTTTTGCAGGCAGAATAATTGTATTCACAATTGGGTTTTCTTTATTTGCATATGGGACCCGCAAATTTTTCCAGGGAATCTGGGACACAATAAAACAGAAGATAATGCCTAAGAAAAAAGAGAAGTATGTACAAAAAAGATTAGTTTAATCTTTCTTTTTCTCATCTATAACCGGAGGAACGTAATATTTTATTCCCTTAATAGTTTCATAAACAATGCTTACTAGAACACCCAAATGGTCATCTTTTATTGTTTTATAATAAGCGTCTTTCATATTTTCCATTTTATCTATGATATTTTTTGGCAAAAATCCCCTGAACTCTTCAAAAGCAAATATTGTCCCATCATATGTTCTTTCTCCTTTCAGTTCCTTTTCTTTACACTTCTTCAAAATTTCAGTTCTTTCCTTAGATCCTTTTTCTAATCTCTTAACAGACAAGCAAATTTTTTCATTTCCAGCGATTACTTCATCTTCGTCTATTTCTCCATTTTTGCGTCTTTTTTTCTTTCCTATGCGGAATTTTATTAAAACACTTCCTTTTGCTGTATTATTTTTTATTCTTAATTCACCACTATTTCCTGCTTTGTTTGCTTTGCCAATTACCTTCAATTTATTTCCATCCAACCCTTCCTTAGTTAATTCAACTGCTTTTGTCAAGGTAGGACAATATACTGAAAACTCAGCACTTGTCATATGTGTGTGATACGTATTCCCATCCATATTTTTCAATTGTTTTTAACTTATTTATACTCTTTCCTATTACCAAACCTACCAAAACTTTAAAAGGGAATAGAGTTAGATTTTTAGAGTTGCCCTGGTGGTGTAGTCCGGTCAATCATCCTGCCTTCTCGAGGCAGGGACCTGGGTTCGAATCCCAGCCGGGGCATCTATTTTCGTTCGGGTATCCAGTCTGGGGCATATATTTTATTTCTATTTTGGTCACTTTCTCCCCAACAACAAATTATTTAAATCCAAATTTCAATGCTTTTCTAATGAGACGGTATATTGTAGCCCTTCTGGGTGCAATCGCTATTGGAAGCGTGGGCATGTGGATCAACCTTATAGACGGAGCCGTGCCGATTATGACTGTCAATTTCTTGCGTGTTTTCCTTGCAGCAGTGCTGTTAGCAGTTATCGGCGGTATATTCGGAAAAGGAATTTTCAAATTAAATAAAAAAGAGGCAAGCTATTATCTGATACTCGGACTATTAATCGGTACTGCAATGTCAATGTTCAACACAGCATTCCTTTACCTCACAATTCCACAAGTATACATTCTTGATGCACTATTCCCCTTCTTCGTACTGGTTTTAGGTGGACACTTCCTAAAAGACGGCATACGAGCGTCCGATATCATAGCTCTTATTCTAGGAGCAATTGCAATTGCAGTTCTAAATCCAATGGGATTCCAAACACAAGCTGGTGTTAGCTTGATTTTTGTAGAAGTCGTGCTTTATGCCCTAATGCTTGTGTATATGCGCAAACAAGGGGCCGAATACACTTTCAAAAGCACTTTCTGGATGTTCCTATTTGCATCACTCTTCCTCGCTCCATTCCCAGTTATTTACGGCTTTGGGTCATTATCAACTTCATGGCATTGGGTTGCGCTTCTCGGTTTCGGAACAGGATTAGGGTATATCTGTTTCAATTATGCATTAATGCGCATAAAATCACAGACCATGAATATTATGTTGATACTCGGAACAACTATTTTCGGATTCTTAACTGCAGTTCTGGTATTCAAAGAAGTTCTTGCAACAAAATTCCTGATAGGTTCAGGGTTGCTTCTATTTGCAGGAGTTTTCCTGAAATATATGCGTGGTTTTGGTAAAGGCAGGCTTGCAAAAATCGTTTATTATGCTGGTTCTAAAAAGGCAAAGCTTTTGCAAAGGGAATAAAAAGTGGACCCGTCGTGATTCGAACACGAGGCCTCTACCATGCCAGGGTAGCGATCTACCGGACTGATCTACGGGCCCAATTCCAATGACGCTTGGCATACGAGTTTTTTACACTTAACCAAGCGGATAAGAGCCACGCAGCGGCCTCTCGGCCTCCGTGAGAAGACGGAGCCGATGGCTGATCTACGGGCCCAATAAGTACTTTTGAATATCATTGTCCCTTTATAATTATTTTCTTTCTAAAAACGTATTTAAACCAGGTCTTCTTACCCAAATTCTAGGGTGGAACAGTCTAAAAATGCTACCAAAAACAATTCTCAAAGTTATAGGAGAGCCGGGAACGAACACTATTGTTATCTTGGATGCTCTATTCCGCGAGAAAAAGCGCAAGTCTCTGCATGTAGTGTATGATGATGACATCCGGGCCTACTGCATCAAACACATGGACAAAGTGAAATTATCACCTGCTGCAGCTGTTTCTGAAACCCAAGTCCTAAAATGGTATGGAGTTGTCAAAGTTTCAAACCGCGGAAAGAAATTAATAATAGAAAAAGATAAACTGTTTGATAAAATGGCTAAGCTGGCAAAGCAGAAGCCTAAAAAAGTAATTAAAAAGCCAAGCAAGCCAACAACCCCTAAAGCAAAATCATTTGAGTCAATCTTCGACTCATTCCTAATTAAACCAAAAGCTAAAAGCAAAAAGCCAATAGCTAAAAAAAGAGGTAAAAATGGAAAACCAAGAGTGCATATTCTGCAAAATAGCAAAAAACGAAATACCAAGCAAAAAAATTCACGAGGACGAAAAGTTTCTCGCGTTTCTGGACATACGACCAGCAGCAAAAGGCCACGCACTCGTAATACCAAAAAGCCATTACGAAACATTTCTGGACATGCCAGAAAACGAAGTAAAAGAGCTGTTCGGCCTAAGCCAAAAGCTCGCAAAAAGCTTAAAAGAAAAACTAAGCGCTAAGTACGTGTTTTTGCTTGTAATGGGTGAGGAAGTTCCGCACACCCATGTTCATCTTATTCCGTCTTATGAAGATACTGAAGATCCATTTCCAATCCAGCTTGGTTCTAAAATAGACTGTGATTTAGATGCTGTTCTTGCTGAAATAAAAGGGGACGAATAAAATGTTTTGGTATATTGTCGGAATTGCAGCAGCAATAATCACCTTATCTGGATTTTTGCCACAGATTTTTAAAAGTTTCAAAACCAAAAAGATGGATGACATCTCCTATGGAATGTATTTCCTCCTCTTATTTGGTATGTTCTTATGGCTTTTGTACGGTATTCATATAAAAGATCTAATTGTTATTGGAGCAAATATTGCTGGTGTTTGTTTTAATATAATTTTAATTGGAATGAAGTGGAACTATTCTAAAAAGTAGTTATTTCAAATAATAATATTCCCCTTTCTTCTTCTGCTCCCTATCCTTAACACTATCAGGCTTATTAGCCCTCGGCCTTCCAGTTGTTCCTTCTCTTCTAAAAGTAATATCCAAATCCTTCAGGAACAAATTCATGCCTTCACCCATTTCAAATGGCCCTTTCCCCTCACCTTTTTTGCCAGGCTCGCCTGTGAAAACCATTAGCCTGTCTGACAAATAATCCAAAAGCATAATATCGTGATCAATAACAATCGCACTCTTTTCCCTGTCCTCAATACTGTGCCGAATAACATTAGCAGCATTAACTCTCTGCTCAACATCCAAATGAGCTGAAGGCTCATCCAGCAAGTACAAATCAGCATCTTGCGACAAACATTTCACAATAGCAACTCTCTGCAATTCCCCTCCAGACAGCTCCCCAAGTGTCCTGTTCATCAATTTATCCAGCCCAAGATCTGAAATCATCTTTTGACTAGCTCCTTTCAAAGCAACTAGCACCATAACATCTTCATCTGGCTTAATATACTGCGGTTTATATGAAATCTTCAGCTTTGAACTCACTTCTCCAGCATCTGATTTCAATTCTCCAGCCAGCATTTTCATAAAAGTAGTTTTTCCAGTTGCATTTGGACCTAAAACACCTATCAATTCCTTTTCGTGAATCCATCCCTCGTCAATTTTCAATTCAAAATTCTTGAATTTCTTTTCCAGTCCCTTGAATTCAACGATTTTGTGGATCTTTTTTGAATCACTATGAGTTTTAACAACAAATTTCAGCGGAGTTTCCCTGAACTGCACATTTTCTTCCTTAAGGAACCCTTCCAAATAAGAATTCACTCCTTCTTTAATTGATTTCGGCTGGCTGACAATACCGTATGCTCCTGGTTTTCCATAGAAAATATGACCAAGGTCTGCCAGGTAATCCAGAATTATCAAGTCGTGCTCAATTACCAAAACCAGCTTTTTTTCAGCTAATTTTCTAATAATCTTGGCGATTTTCAGCCTCTCTCGAATATCCAAATAAGATGACGGTTCATCAAAAAAGTAAATATCAGCATCTCTTAACAAGCAAGCAGCAATTGCAGTTTTCTGCAGTTCTCCGCCAGATATTTTTGAAATATCACTGTCCAAAACATTCTCAATACCGAGCTGTTTGGCAATTTTGCTGAGCTGGTTGTTTTTATCTATCTTCTTTAGCAATGCTTTGACTTTTCCTTTGAATTCTTTCGGAATCCGCTCAACATACTGAGGCTTGTAAGACATTTTTTTCTTATCAATATTAGCAAAATAACCCTGCAATTCAGACCCTGCAAAGAATTTCGACAATTCTTCTTTAGTAGCCTCGTGATCCTGTCCCAAATTCGCTTTCAAATCCCCTTCAATAATCTGCAAAGCAGTTGTTTTACCTGTTCCATTCTGCCCAAGCAGACCAACAACCTGCCCTGGAATTGGAATCGCTTCCCTGAACAGTTTAAATCCATTCTTATCTCCAAACTGGTGAACACACTGTTCCTTCAGCTTCTCTGGTAAATTAACAATAGTAATCGCATCAAACGGACATTTATGCACGCAAATACCACATCCTGTGCACAGTTCCACATTTATGAAGGCCTTTCCATTATCGCCTTTGACAATACATTCCTTGCCAGTTCTATTAACAGGACAAACTCTTTCGCACAAGTAATCGCCACACTTCTCAGGATGGCAGTCGTCTTTGTTTAAGATTGCTATTCTCATTGTAAAAACTTACGTTATTGGGTATAAAATAACTTTCGGCTACCATAGGTTTTATATGTGATGCTGTTTAATTAATTATTATGAATGCGCGTGAACAATTTATTCAGTTATATGATGATTTGAAAAGGGAAGAGTACCGGAATCTTTGTGATAAACTTCAGGAGAGATATTTAGCCAGATTTGATACTTTAAGACGAAGTTTTGGAAGAAAACTCAGGCCACCGGTTCTCTCATTCCTTTACAGTTGCTTATTAAAATTTTATGATTTTTCTGAACCGTTCATATACCGGGATATTGAAGGTTCTCTTTCTTTGACTGTGAGACAAACTCTTGAGCGTCGTCTAGATCCTTATATCCGATTAGCTCTTGAATTAGGCTTTTTCAAAAAAGCTGGAGCGCCTGATGAAGCGGATAAAGATTTTGATAAAGCAGTTGAAAAACTGGATAAAAGAGATGATGATGCTGTTGAAGAATTTAAAAACCGTTTTAAAGAAATTGGGACAGAGTTTGAATTGACTAAAGTTTCCAAGAAGCTGATACACTATTATAATAAAAAAATTGCCGAGATGGATGAAGAACTTGACAAGAAACTCGCAAAAGTAGCTAAGAAACTAGAATCAGACGCAGATGATAAACCCGATATATCCAAGAAAGGGCAGGATGATAAAATAGATTATGAAAAAGTTCTTGGCCATAGGGTGTTTACTCAATTAGTCCCAAAAATAAAAATAATGTTCAGAAAGGAATCCAAAGATCATGATCAGATACGTCGTAACAAAATTAAACAAAAAACAGTTAGCAAATATGAAGGGAACCCCTTGGATGGGAAATTCCATCTGAGTGTAATTGAAACTGCAGTAACAGCAGCCATGCACCAATTCTTGGATGAAAATCCGGATTTCGTTCGGAATTGGAAGGGTAGATATGTTACGCTTGTGCGAAAGGGAAATAAGGGCGAGCTTAAGAAACAAAAAATTACGCCAAGATACATTATCAAAAATCTTGTTCAAAAACTTGAGAAATGTTTTGAAACATCTGACCAAGTTCAGAGGAATGATCTATTATCTTATGCAGTTTCTAAGTATGGTTCTCCCAAATATCACAAACACTACTTAAGTGTTCTTGTTACCAGATCTATTAATCAATTCTTGGAGGATCACACAGGTCAATTCCGAAAAGCAGGGTCACTTTTAAATCGGTATGTTATCAGAATTAAATAAGCTGAGTCTGTTTACCCAAATACAATCTCAACTTTCCCATTCATAATCTCAGAAAAAATCTTCTCAAATGGCTCTTTATTCCCAACTCGTTTTTCATCCATTTTATCAACATAAATCTTGAAACTATTGTCACCAACAGTCAGCCCTTTCATCTTAGCAGGATTAAGCACTTTCTCAACAAAATCCCTTTTCTCATTAGTCTCCTCAACAACCTTAATCCTCTTGCCCATATGGGTACACAATTCTTTAATTAAGGCTCCCTTCCTACCGATTATCTGCCCAGCACTTCCTTTAGGAACTTCAACTACAAAAACATCATCAACTGCATGCGTTTTCAAAAATTCTGCTTTTTCCAATTGAGGATGTTGCTCTGAAACTTTTGTCATTGCCCTTGCTAGCTCAACATCCGAATGTTTTATTTCATTATTCTTGAGCCGCTCCGAACATGCTTCGCAAAGCTTCTCAGATTCCAAACAGGCCCCGCAAATTGGCAGTCTCATGACAGATATTATATACTCCTGTTAATAAATAGATTGCGGTAGTGCAATGATGCTTGATGACAAACAAAAAGAGGTACTAGAATATCTACGCAAAGCAACCAAAAGCAAACATATGGCTTCGACTGTGCTCTACCCTTTTTTTGAAGCAATCTTCTACCGCCCAGGACTTGGGAATCAGAAAAACCGGCCATTTACTTCAAAAGAGTTTGGAAAGCATTATAGTAAACGTCATGATGATGTGAGGCGATTATATGATTTTGTATCTCATGGTTCTATTGAACATCATGGAGAACTACACCCTAAATATGGTTACAAATATGTATTAAAAGACGATATTTTTCAAAATCTTAAAAAGCTTTTTGCAGGAGGAATTAAAGCAGAGAAAATCTATGCGGATTTCTTTTCTTTACTGGAACACACTTCAGTTGTGTGGCCTATACTAAAATATCTTTCAGCTGAAGCAGGACCTAATCATAAATTGCTTTTTATTAAAAAACGTCTTGAACTTTTCAAAAAGGAAAAGGAAAATCTATGGGCTGATCTGGAGTCAGAAACTGGTCTTGATCTTGAAAACTTCATAAAAAAACTTTACTCAAGTGAACTTATCAAATATGAGACTAAAGGAATTGTTCTGTTAAATTATCGTAAGTTTCAGATTATGCAGAAGAAATTTCAGGCTATTCATAGAAAAGAACCCAAGTCCCGTTCCTTCCTTATCGAAAGCCACCTTCCAAAAGAAAAAACATTTTCAAAATCAAGAACCCCATCTGTAAAAATTAAGACTGAGAAACTTAAGGATACTGTTGATTATTTTGAATTATTAAAAGAAAACGCTTTAGTTTCCTGGCCTTGGTTAAAGAAAGCGTTTGCTAGAAGTCCCGCTTCACATAAATTTTTCAAAACAGCTGATTCTGAAGTTTTTTCAATGCGCATTGAAAAACTGAAAGCTGACGTTACCCATCCATTCATGGAAAAAACAAAAATCAGGCGCAAAGATTTTCAAAAGGTTCTTTTCCGCTCTGATATTGTGCAACCTGGGCCAAAACTAACTATTGATACTGGAAAATTAAATAAAATCAAGCGTTTATTTGAAAAGCAGGAGAAACTAAAATTAGAAAAAATAGCAAAAGAGGAGAAAGAAACAAAAGATAAGGCTCCTAAATTTATCCATTGTGCTGAGATTTCTGACAAGTTTATCGGAGAACGCGGGCTTATGAGCAAAATGATTCCTTCTTTCGGCCCTGGTCTTAGGCGCAGTGCTGTGCAAACAGCAATAAATTCTTTTGCTAAAAAGTCTGGATCCCCTCTTGTTGATTTATATGAAGATACATTTAAAATCGGTCTTGAAACTATTCTAAAAAAACTTGAGAAGGAGGATCTGCTCATAAAATTAGATGGGTCTAACAATCCGATTATCAAAATTAATTCTAAAGAATATAATGATAAGAAGGAATATCGGGAGTAGCTTCTCCTATCTATAATATTATATACTTGTTTTAATCAAGATTTGAATAATGACCAGAATAATCGGCCTAGTAGGCAAACCAAATTGCGGAAAATCAACTTTCTTTAATGCATCCACTATGGCAGGTGCTGAAATTGCAAATTACCCATTCACAACAATAAAAGCGAACAGAGGAGTTGGTTTTGTCAGAGTCAAATGCGCCTGCAAGGAACTTGGAGTAGAATGCAAACCAAATCACGGCTCCTGCCACAATGGCACAAGATTAGTCCCAATTGACCTGCTCGATGTTGCAGGATTAGTAAAAGGTGCTCACGAAGGAAAAGGACTTGGAAACCAATTCTTAGACGACCTACGCCAAGCAGATGCACTCCTTCACATAATTGACTCAGCAGGAGCAACAGATGCAGAAGGAAAACCCTGCAACCCAGGCGAGCACAATCCAGTTGAAGATGTTGCTTTCCTGGAAGAGGAAATAGATCTCTGGTTCCTCTCGCTCCTGAAAAAAGACTGGCAAAAACTCACTCGCGAAATCCAGCAAATGAAAAAAGATGTTGCCAAAGGGCTTGCAGAGCGGTTTTCAGGGCTTGGAGTAACAGAATCAATGATAATCAAGGCAGCAAAAGACTCTGAACTCAATATTAACGAGCCTGCAAACTGGGATGAAGCAGGATTAAAACAATTTGCAACTAAAATGCGAGAAATTTCAAAGCCAATCCTACTCTGCGCTAACAAATGCGACATCCAGGAGGCTGAAAAGAACCTGAAACCACTTGAAGAAACAGGAAACATGACAATTCCAACTTCTGCAGACTCTGAATTAGCACTTCGCAGAGCAGCTGAAAAGAATTTGATTAAATATTATCCTGGAGAAACAGATTTCACATTTGAAGAAGGGCTTTCAGATGAGCAGAAAAAGGGTTTGACGTTCATTAAAGGCAATGTTCTCAAGAAATTCAATGGCACAGGCGTTCAACAGGCATTAGATAAAGCAGCTTTTGAAATGCTGGACCTGATAGCGGTTTTCCCAGTAGAAGATGAGAACAAATACACAGACAAAAATGGAAATCCACTTCCCGATGTTCATTTGGTTCCTAAAGGCACAACTGCAAAACAATTAGCATATAAAATCCACACCGACATTGGCGACAAGTTCATTTGCGGAGTCAATGCAAAAACCAAAATGAAACTTGGAGCAGATCACGAGCTGAAAGACGGCGATGTTATCAAAATCAGTTGCTCTAAGTAGTCAGAATAGTTTCCTACTCTTTCTCTTTTTCTCATAAGCTGGTGGCGGCAAAATTGTAAAGTCAATAAACTCCACAACTCCATAGAAAACAGGGAACAGCATTATTATTGCAAGAATCGTTACAAAACTAAATTCTGCAACATTGTACATAATCGGTGTGATCATTATTGCAATATATGAAATCTCTCTGGCTCTTCCAATAATATGTGTAATCCTCTCACCCCTCCACGATTTTTTAATAATTATCACAGCATAAATCAATATCAACAAACTCATGAACAGTTTTCCTAACAGCAGAAGAAACCCTGCTTGTTCCATATAAACCATTATCGAAACCCGTACCCACTCAACACACACCCAAAGTCCTGTAAAACCATTAGTAATTGCATTCTTGTAAGAAGTTCCCTTTCTTTCCTGGAAATAATCACTGGAAAGCCAGTTCAAATACAGAGGAATCAGTGCAAATATCATTGAAATCCGTGCCAAAAAGCTGATGGGTAGCCACAATCCTCTAAAAAGTACAGTCCTGAACCCTCCCCAGAAAAACGCAATAACCAGATAAACAAACAGCAGAGCAAGTCCTGCAACCCCAACAGCCTTATGCATATTTGAAAGCTTGCTCCAATTAATTCTGAAGTGTCCGAACATATTTTCCAATAGTTTGTCCAGCCTTAATAAGCTTAAGGGTTCCTGAAAAATTTTATATACTCCAGTCTACACAGTTTATAACTATGAGATGGGTTACTCTGGCACTAATCATAGTTTTAATTCTCTTCAGCGCATGCCTTAGTTCCACCCTTACTCCAGACAAAACTATTAAGAATTCTGCAGAGCTTTCAGGAACTACAGTAACAATCACAGGAACTCTTGAAAAGTGGAAATGTGCAATGACAACTGGGATGTGTCTTGACAATGATCCTTGCTGCAATACAGTCTCCTGCAATCTCGCTTTTGTAGGAGAAACTGGAGCAATAATTCTTGAAAACAAGAAATGCGATGGAAACAACTGTGAAGTAACTTGTGATATTGAACCTGGCCAAGTAACTCTCACTGGAATATTCAAAGCATCAGAAGAAGAATACCTACTGGAAGTAATATGAAAAAATTAATACTTATCTTTCTCATCCTAAGCACAGTTTTCCTAACCTGCAGTCTTGAGGATACTGTCACTGAAGCTCCTCCAATTCATCTGGAATCAGGAGAACTTGATCCAGAACAGGCAGTGCAGTCTGACAAAGTGCTGAGCGAGCAGGATATTGAAGATTCTCCAAGGCGTTTGATACAACTTGATCATATTCCTACTGAAGCTGAGAAACAAATCCTCACAGACAATGGAGTCACGCTCTTAACATATATTCCTGATAATTCATGGATTGCTCATCTGGAACCAGGAGCAGAAGACTATCTTAATGACAACGGCCTTACTTTCACTACAGAACTCTCATCTGCTGACAAACTATCTTCAAATCTTCAGGAGGAGGGTCCTGGCTCCTGGACTGAGAACGAAGACGGAAGCTTCAAAGTTGCAGTAGTTGTTTTCGAAGATGCTTCTGATGCTGAAATTAGAAGCCAGCTCAGCAATTACGGAGACATTGCTGAAGAGCCGGAAGCCGGGAACATCTGGCTTGTTGATGTTGAAGAAAACCAAATTGAAAATCTTGCAGAGCAGGATATTGTGGAATGGGTTGAAAACTCTCCACCACCTCTGCTTGTTAATAATATAGATTCCCGTGACTTAATTGACGTCGACACACTCTTCCAAGCACCTTACAACCTAAATGGCAGTGGAGTTGTTCTTGCAGAATGGGATGCAG
>DAPM01000020.1:2968-24722 GCA_002502135.1 archaeon UBA543 | reverse complement strand
CTTTCAGCCTACCTCCTACTCCTCGACACTGTAGATTTTGTTCAGACTAATAATAGCCAGTGGTTCAATCAGCACGCAATTCGCAGTGTTTACAACAATTCAGATATTTTCAAGAATTATTACAAAGATTTTGAGGATTCTGATGAAGCCAGGGATCGTGTTTACGAAAGAATTACAAAAAACATCCTTGACAGACACAATGTGAATGAGTATGTGCAAATCCTTGGAGAAAACTACGGTCTTAAGCACGGTTTTGAAACTACAAACTTCTGCAAATTCGGCGACTCTGCTGAAAAAGAAACAGTTTGCCAGGTTCCCAATGTCTTATCTGCAGATATCCTCCCATCTGGGAGCTTTGTCACAATTAAAGGAGATCCTGCAGAATACAGCCATCCTAACTGTCTTGGAATCGAGGATTCAGATCCTTCAAATGATTTATTCCCAGACCGCGAAATCTCATTCATACCAACAAATCCAAGACTGCTAACAACTCTTCATCTCGAAATCGTGCCAGAAGGCAAGCAGTGCGACGGCACAATCAACACTTATGTTTCTACAAGCGGAGAATTGTGGCACTTAATTGACTCTACTCCAACCTGCAGAGATGGTGTTTGCGGTGAAACAATCTCAAAAACAGTTCAAGTTAGCAATGTTTTCAGATATGTTAAAGTTCACGGAGTTCCGTGCACACTGGAAAGTTCGGAAATAACAATTGAAAGTGTTAATTTCGGAGATCCGTTCTCGAGAATTTCTGAAAAGTGCAGCAATGGAATCGGATTCTCAATACCAGGATCTGGTTACGGCAAAGAACTTACTCCAAAAGACTTGTGCGCACCTGGAATTATGGCGCATATCCACGATCTTGGTGGCGGAGTGCAAGAAGTCCTAGTTGTAACTGAAGAAGCAACTTATATTGAAACACCAGTGCCTTCACAATCAACTATCGAGGTTCTGCTGGAAGAATCCATTGTAGCATCTGCTGGCAACACCACTTATTTGGAATTTTACCTTAAGAACAGTGGTTTGAAAGCTCTTGACCAACTTGAATTGTCTGCAGAGTTCACAAACAATGGGTGGGTTCAGTTTGATTTAGAAGAAATTTCACTCTTCAACCCTGAAAAAATCAAGCTTATTACAGCTTCTCTTGATATTCCATTTTTCGCAAGAAGCGGAGCTCACACACTCACTGTCAATGTCAAGCGCGCTGATTTCATAATCGGAAAAGGAAGTATCACTATCAATGTTGAGAAAAAAGGAATCCTCCTGCTCTACAGCATCTACGCACTTGTCGGACTTGGATTCATCAGTCTTGTGTACACAACACTTAAATTCACAGGGCTTCACGATAAAATATTTAAGAAGGGGCACCGGAGCGAAGGGGAGCCGGGGCGCCGAAGGAAGAAGACACCAAGACCCAACAAACAAAAATGACAACCTATCCAAATCACTTAGCAATCATCCCTGATGGATGCAGGAGATGGGCGAAACAAAACGGAATGCTTCCATGGGAAGGGCACAAGAAAGGCATTGAAATTATTGAAGAGTTAGTACAATGGTTTATTGAGACTTATCCTACCAAATACATAACTGGTTACGGTCTTTCAATTGAAAATTTCAATAGAGCAAAGAGCCAATTGGAAGCATTAGCACGATTATATTCCCACCACTTCTCCAAAATTGCAGAGGATGAGCGAACTCACAAAAATGAAGTGAAGGTTCAAGTGCTCGGAAGAATTGATTTACTACCGAAAAAGGTTCAAGAAGCTGCAAACCAAGCAATGGAAGTTACAAAACACTATGACAAAAAGGTTTTCAATATTGCTTTAGCATATTCTGGCAGAAGTGAGATTGTTGATGCAGTAAAGAAATTGAATAATTCCAATTCTGAAATTACTGAAGAAGCCATCTCTAATAATCTTTACCAGCCTGATGTGCCGGAACCTGATATAATTTTCAGAAGCTCAGGAGAGCAGAGGGTTAGCAATTTCCTGCTTTGGCAGGGCGCTTATGCTGAATTGTTTTTCGTAGATAAATTCTGGCCTGATGTGCAGAAAAAGGATTTCCAGAAAGCTATGGTAGAATTTTCAGAACGCCAGAGAAGATACGGCGTCTAACGGCACAAATACCTAAAATAAAGCAAATACTTCAACAACTGCGGATTTTTCAAAATTCCTTTCAGCAATTTAGTAGGATGATCCATATCTCCATATTCCAGCATCAACTTTTTCACATCATCTCTTAGCAAAATTCTCCAAATCTTTTCCATATCCTCATCAGAAACTCTTCTAACTGCTCTTCTAATCCGATTATTCAAGCTGAAATCTCGCTTTAGCTCCTCTTTCCAATATTTTTCATAGTTCTGAATATTTCCTTCCTTTACAGCTTTTGCAAGATGAAGCGCAGACTTGAAACCCATTACAATTCCTCCGCCTGTTGTTGCTTTTACCTGTCCAGCAGAATCTCCAACCAGTGCAACATTTCCTTTCACAAAACTCTTTCTAAGTGATAATGGTATTACTCCAGCTTGAGTTGCAAGAATTTCTGCATTTGGAAACTTACTTTTCAAAAATTTATTCATGTGCTCTTTCAAATTCTGTCTGGCGCATAACCCAACACGCAGTCTCTCACCAGCAGGCACAATCCACGCAAAAAATCCAGGTGCAACAGTATTTCCAAAATACATTTCAACAAAATCAGTATTATAATTTCCAATTGGAATTTCATATTGCATTCCAGCAATCCTCTCACCAAGCACTGGGAATCCTGACAACTCAGCAACCCGCGAGTTCGGTCCATCAGCTCCAACAATTACTTTAGAATTAAAATCAATACTGCTCACCTGCTTTCCGTATTCAATATTCAGCCCCTCAGCAAGTGACTTGTCAAAAATCGAGCGGTCAATCACATACGCCTGATCCTCTGGACGAGCCAGTTCAACCACTTTTCCAGATGGAGAGTGGATTCTTGCGCCTTTAACCTTATTCAAAATGCAATTCTCAGGCATTTTGTACAATTTATCAATATTAGCACTTATCAGCCCAGTACATTGCACAGGTTTACCAACTTCGTTATGCTCTTCAATAATTCGTACATCAAAATCTTTCAATTGACGCGCAAGAAACAATCCAACCGGTCCTGCGCCGACAATTGTGCAATCTCCCCCCTGCATAAAACTTAAAACCTTGCGTGCACATTTATAGTTTATGATTGACGAGCTTCCAGGCACAGAGTTGAAGAGAGACAAGGCTAAAGAGGACACTTTTGCTGGTCACCGCGATTACAAGAAAGAGCTAATGGAAATTATAAAAGAATTTGAAACACAGAGCAGTATGACTTTCAAGAAAGAGGAGATTTTTGAAAAAACTGATTACGCGAAAATCCCAAGGGAAGAAGCTGAATCTGCTTTTGATGATCTTATGGCAAGCGGTTATCTTCAAGAAGTTACTGGTGGAGATGGCTTGTATCAGAGAGCTGCTTTCCAAGACTATTCGCCTGCTTTTGAAGATATGCCAGATTGGTGATTAAGGAAGCAAATAATTCTCAGTTGCGTTACTAATTTTAACATTAACTTTATCGCCTAGTTCATGTTTTCCCTTCAAAATCACTGGCTGATATGCAAAATTCCGAGCAATATAATCATTTTTAGAACCAAGAGTCTCAATCATAACTTCTCCTTCCCAATCAAGCCACTCTCTTTTCCTTTTCAATCCAATTTCTTTCATTACTCGCACCATTTCCCTGCTCCGTTCTTTTTTAACAATCTCCTGGTGTTGTTCCATTTCCGCAGCTGGAGTTCCAGGCCTTGCGCCATACCGCGAAACATTGATGATATCTGGCTCTATTGCTTTCATCAGCTCTACAGTTTCTTCAAATTGGGCATCAGTTTCTCCTGGGAATCCTGTAATAACATCTGTTGCAATCATAATCTGCGGAATTTCTTTCCTGACAAACTCAATAATTTCCTTATACTCAGAAACAGTGTAGTAGCGGTTCATCTTCTTCAGAACTTCATTACTTCCAGACTGCACTGGCAAATGCAAAAATTTAAACATTTTCTCATTCTGCAAAGCTTTAACAAGTGATGGTAGCATTTTCACAGCATGATTTGGATTCATCATACCAATCCGAACCCTGAAATCGCCAGAAACTTCACAAATTTTCTCCAAAAGCGCTGGCAAACTTGTTCCAATATCTTTCCCATAAGCGCCAGTGTCCTGCGCAGTAATCCAGATTTCTTTGCATCCTTCAGAAACAGACTTCTCAACTGCTCCAACTATTTTCTCTGGAGAATAGCTTTTCAGTTTCCCGCGCGCAAATCTGACACAGCAATAAGAACATTCTCCTAAACAGCCAGATGAAATTGGGATAATACTGACAATCGGGTTAGTTCTGATTCGAGGACTTGCTAAATCTTCCTCACACCCCACACCCCAAACCTCACACCCTGGCGCAGCTTCTTTAACTTTATCCAGCTGCGCCGCAGGCATACACCCTGCTACAATCAATTTTTTATCAGAATATTTCTTTAAAGCTTTCAAAACCTTGTTTTCTGTTGGAGTTTTGACAATACAAGTGTTTACAACAACAATATCTGCTTCTTCAGCTTCAGCAACTTGCTCATGCTCTTCAGCAAGCGCGCCTGCTATTGCTTCAGAATCTGCTTGATTTCTTGAACAGCCGTAGGTTTCAATATAGAATTTCACTCTTCTCCGCCAATCAACGCACCCTGCAAAGCAGTAGCACATTCGCACTTCCGCTCTCCAAGAACTTCTGGAATCTTCGGAATAATCTCTTTAATCAGATTTTTAACTTTCCCTTCATTCTCTCCCATTACTTTCAAAATCTCTTCAATAGAAACAGCATGCTCTTTCCAAACATCATAATCCGTAACCATTCCAATTGAAGCATAACAAATCTCAGCTTCGCGAGCCAGTACACATTCAGGAACTGCAGTCATTCCAATAACGTGCCCGTTCCACTGCTGAAACACTTTAGATTCTGCTTTAGTTGAAAAGCGAGGCCCCTGAATGCAAACATAAGTTCCATTATCGTGCATTCCGTATTCCAATTCCCTTGCCTTGTCTGCAAGCATTTTCCTCAAGTCTTTGCAAAACGGTTCTGCAACTGAAATATGGCAGACTTTCGGACCGTCGTAGAAAGTTTTCGGCCTTCCCCAAGTCCTATCAATAAATTGGTCAGCAAAAACCAGCTCTCCTGGCCTGTAATTCTCCTGCAGAGAACCAACAGCCTGCGGAGCAAGAATCCACTTAACTCCTAATTCTTTGAAAGCGTGAATATTAGCTCTGTAATTAATCATGTGCGGAGGTATTGTGTGCTTTGGGCCATGACGTGGTATAAACGCAACTTTAACTCCAGCAAAAGTCCCAACTGTAGCAACATCCGACGGCTTGCCGTACGGAGTCTCAATATTGATCTGCTCAATATTTTCTAAAAGCGACTGGTCATAAACTCCAGTGCCTCCTATAATTCCAATATCTGCATTTGCCATTCTGTTCTCCAGTTAAAATTAAATACATCCACTCTTTAAAGATTTTATGGATATCGATGCAAACATAAGAAAAGTACCAAACTTCCCTAAAGAAGGGATTCTGTTCTACGATATTACAACTATTTTGGAAAACCCAGAATGTTTCAAGCACTGCGTAGACACATTTGCAAATCACTACAAGGACAAGGAAATTGATGTTATTGTAGGAATTGAAGCTCGAGGTTTTATTTTCGGAGCAGCATTGGCATATGCAATGGGAAAACCGTTTTCAATTGTGCGAAAACCTGGCAAATTGCCAAGCAAAACACTTTTCGAGGAATACGAACTCGAATACGGCACTGACAAAATCGAAATGCACGAAGATACTGTAAAAACCGGTCAGAAAGTCTTGCTAGTTGACGACCTGCTCGCAACTGGTGGAACAATACAAGCAACAGCAAATCTTGTTGAAAAAGTTGGTGGAGTTGTTGTTGGAATGTGCTTTGTAGTTGAATTAGACTTTTTGAAAGGCAGAGAGAAGCTAGAAAAGTATGATCTACTTTCACTACAACATTACGACAACGAGGACGTAAAAGAAGCATAAACTACTTATACAGCTTTAATTTGCTAGTTCTAAGGGATTCAAATGGCAGAACTTACTTCAGCAGAACAAGGAAAACTTGATATTGAGCTTGCAGAGCAGAACATGCCTGTGCTCATGAAACTTCGCGAAGAGTTTGAGAAAACCAAACCTTTCGAAGGACTTACTATAGGCTGCTGCCTACACGTTACTAAAGAAACAGCAGTTCTAATGCGCACTCTAAAAGCAGGAGGCGCAAATGTAGGATTATATTCTTCAAACCCACTTTCTACAGATGATAATATTGCAGAAGCACTTCAGGACGAAATTGAGTGCCATGCAAAAAGAGGAGAAACTTACGAGGTTTACAAGGGATATCTTGCAAAAATCCTTGACATGAAACCAAATATCTGCATCAGCGATGGTGGAGAACTTATTATTGAAATTCATCAGAACAGGCCGGAACTTCTTGAACACGTTATTGGCGGAACAGAGGAAACAACTACAGGCATAATCCGCTTCAGAAATATGGAGAAAGACGGAGCTCTCAAATTCCCATTAGTCAGTGTAAACGACTCAATGACAAAACACATGTTCGACAACCGCTACGGAACTGGACAGAGCACAATGGACGGAGTGCTAAGATCTGCAAACCGAATGATTGCAGGCAGTACTTTTGTTGTAGGCGGATACGGCTGGTGCTCAAGAGGAATTGCAATGCGCGCAAGAGGAATGGGTGCAAATGTTATTGTTACTGAAATCGATGCAATCAAAGCATTAGAAGCTCACATGGATGGTTTCAGAGTAATGCCAATGGATGAAGCTGCAAAACTCGGAAACTTTTTCATTACTTCCACTGGAAACACAGATGTTATCACAGTTGAACACATGAAATCAATGAAAAATGGAGCAGTTCTCGGAAACGCAGGCCATTTTAATGTTGAAGTTATGGTAAAAGAACTGGAAGAATCTGCAAGTTCCAAGAAAAAAGTAAGAAGGGATTTGGATGAATACATTCTAGATGGCAAAAAGATTTATCTGATCGGAGAAGGCAGATTAGCAAACTTGGTAGCTGCAGAAGGACATCCAGCAGAAGTTATGGATATGAGTTTTGCAAACCAGGCACTAGCAGCCAAACATTTGGTTGACAACAAAGGCAAACTTAAAGCAGGCGTTATTCCGCTTCCAAGTGAAATTGATGTTTCAATTGCAAAAACAAAACTAGATGAATCTGGAATTAAAATGGATGAATTATCAAAAAGGCAGAAAGAATATCTTGCTGCTTGGGGAGAAGGAGCGTTCAAGTCAGAAAGAGAATGAATATTAGAGAATTCAAACCAGAAGATGCAGAAGCTGTAATTGCAGTGCAGAATAGTGTTAAAGATTGTCTTGGCGATCTTTATACAAAAGAGTCGATTGTACAGAACAGTTCTTACATTAATTTCTTTGTAGCAGAAGATGAGGGGAAAATTGTTGGTTATATTGGATTCACTGATTTGAAAAATGGTATTGGTATGACGCTCTCACTTGCAGTTGCAAAAGGCCAGCATGGCAAGGGCGTTGGGGGCGCTCTCATAGAAAAAGTAAAGGAATATGCAACAGCTAATAGTTTCAGAAAAATTCTCACACTTGTCAGAGTTAATAATGCAGCAATGATTGGCTTGGCAAAAAAGACTGGTTTTGTTGAGGAAGGAATTCTAAAACGACATTTCAGAACTGGAGAAGATGTTATGTATTTGAGTTATTTTATTGAAGCAAACTATCCAGAAGATCAAAGACAAACTAATTAAGGAAATCTTCGCAAACTTTTTTCAGAATTTCCTCTTCTTTTTTAATATCATCTATAACAACATGCTCGTCTCTTGTGTGAGCAACATCCATTTTACCGCAGCCGAAAATAACTGAAGGGATCCCAACATCACTAAAGTAATTTGCATCAGTCACAGCTTCGTATCCGAACAATTCTATGTCAGGTTTTATTTTTGTGAATGTTTTAACAATGTCGTTCTCCTTATTGGTTTCAAGAACTGGTCTGTATGCAGTTTCCTTCACTTCCGGCTTTACTTTCAAATTGCTTAAATTAATACACTCATCAATAAATTCGTAAATCTGCTCCTTTGTTTCATTTGGTGTATGTCTGCAGTCTAGTTTTGCAATACACTTTCCTGCCAGAACATTCGTGGTTTCTCCTCCTTTGAAAACAGTTACTTGAAACTGTGGTTTTCCAACAAGCGAGTCCTGGTTGAACTTTTTCGGGAATTCCTCATGCAGTTTTGCAACAAGTTTTGCCATTTCTCCAACTACATTTGCTTCATCATTCATTTGAGTAACATGCATTTCCTTCCCTGTCATTTCAAGATCAGCCCAAATTACTCCTACTTGCGCAATTGCAAGCCGAAGATCCATTGGTTCAAGTATTATTGCTGCATCTGCTTTCAGTCCAAGTTCTTCAACAACTTTTTTAGCACCATCATCTCCGCCAACTTCTTCTGCTGTAACTCCAACAAATATCAATTCTCCATTAAGTTTTGTTTTAGATAATTCAATTAAAATATTCAACGAACTTGCAATATGGCATTTTGCATCACAAGTACCTCTGCCATACAATTTCCCATCCTTCCCGCTCAGCGGAATGTGTGGAGGAACTGTATCAAAATGACTGCACAGAATCAGTTTCTTCTCACCGCTTCCGGTTCGAGCAATAATATTGTATCGTTTATCATCAACTTGATTTTTTTCAACTTTAATCCCATTTTCTTCCAGATAATTTTTAACAAATTCACAAACTTCACCCTCACTTCCAGTAACACTGTTAATCTCCACAAGCTTCTTAGTTAATTCTACTGTATCCATTTCCCTCAACAAACTGTATTCCGTTTGATTTATATATTTGATTGAGAAGTGTCTAGCATGGATTTGGGGGAGAAGGTTCATATTTTGAATGGCGCGTACGGCACTTTCTGCGAATCCAGAGGCTATCTCAAGGGAATGCACTTGGCCGAGCTGAATATCAAAAATCCTGATGCTGTTTTAGAACTTTACAAAGCATACGAACAAGCAGGATGCGACATTATAACAACTAACACTTTCCAGGGAAACAGACTTCGAGTAAAAGAACTCGGACTTGAAGAACATTTTGAGCAAATTAACAAGGAAGCAGTTAGATTAGCAAAACAGACAAATTGCCTGGTTGCTGGTGGTATTGGGCCATCTGGAAAATATCTGCAGCCACTCGGAGAACTGAATTTTGATACTGCTTATGAAAATTTCAAGGAGCAAATTGCTCTGCTCGAAGGTGTTGACTTAATTCTAATAGAAACTTTCACAGACTTGCGAGAAGCTAAAGCAGCTGCAATCGCTGCCAAGGAAACTCTGAATGTTCCAATAATCTGTACAATGGCTTTTGAACCAGGAGGCAGGACAATCACAGGAACTGATGTTGAAACAGCAATTTCTGTTCTAACTTCTGCTGGCGCAAGTGTTGTAGGTGCTAATTGCGGTGTTTCTCTTGAAGAAATGCAGAAAATTGCTGAAAGATTTGCAAAGAAATCAAAACTTCCATTCTCTATAAAACCGAATGCAGGCATGCCGAAAATCGTGGATGGAAAGAGCGTTTTCAATGAAACTCCAGAAACAATAGCTGAATTTGCAAAAAAGATGGTATCTGCAGGAGCCAGTATTGTTGGAGGCTGTTGCGGAACTAGCCCAGAGCATTTGAAAGCAGTTGCAGAAGCAGTAAAAGACTCTAAACCTCTTGAAAGAAATATTTCTAATCCAGCAACTTTGTCCAGCCGGACTAAAACAATTGAATTAGATAATTTCACAATAATTGGAGAAAGAATCAATCCTAGCAACAGGAAAAACTTGAAAGACGAATTAACATCTGGGAAAACAAATATTGTCCGCAGGGAAGCGCTTTCGCAAGTCCGCGAAGGTGCAAATGTTCTTGATGTAAATGCAAGTATTGTTGGCGCTGATACAAATCTACTTTCAAAAGTTATTGAAACTGTTCAAAATACAACAGATGCACCTCTTTGCATTGACACTCCAGATCTTGAAGCTCTAGAACTTGCTTTAAAGAAGAGTGACGGCAAACCACTTATCAATTCAACAACTGGCGAGCCTGAAAAAATGGAAAAAGTATTTGCTCTTGCCAAGAAATATGGAGCTTCTGTAATCGGACTCACAATTGATGAAAATGGAATGCCAAAAACAGCAGAAGAACGATTTGAAATTACAAAAAAGATTGTTGAATTCGGCTCCAAATTCATTCCTAAAGAAGATATCTTAATCGACTGTCTTACTAGAACTGTTTCTGCAGAGCAAAATCAGGCAGTAGAAACACTAAAAGCAGTTAAAATGGTGAACGAGCTTGGAGTAAAAACAATTCTTGGTGTTTCAAATATTTCCCACGGCTTGCCAAACCGACCACTTCTAAATGCTTCATTCCTGAAACTGGCTAAAGAAAATGGTTTGAATGCAGTAATCTACAATCCAACTCAATTATCAATTGAGCCAACTGAGCTTGCTGAAAAAGTTCTGACTGGCGAGGATGCTGGCGTTTCTGAGTATATTAAAGCAAATGCAGATTTCAAAGAAGTTGAGGAAAAACCAGCCGAACTTTCAATTGAAGAACGCCTGCACTGGGATGTTATTGAAGGAAATGACGAAGATATAATTCCTGCTGTTGAAACAGCACTCTCATCTGGAATGGATTCAATGAAAATCAGCGACAAGCTAATTGCTTCTCTAAGGGAAATCGGAACCAAATTTAACACAGGTGAAGTGTTCCTTCCGCAGGTTATGATGTCAGCAGCAGCAATGAAAAAAGCACTTGCCAGATTAAAGCAGGAATTAAAAGGAGAAAGTTCTGAAAAAGGCACAATTCTATTTGCTACAGTTAAAAATGATGTTCATGATATTGGAAAAAGCATTGTAATTGCCCTGCTAGAAGCTAACAACTACAAAGTAATTGATCTTGGTGTTGACGTTGATGCAAACATAATTGTTGAAAAAGCAAAAGAAACAAATCCAGATGTAATTGCGCTCTCAGCTTTAATGACAACAACAGTAACAAACATGCCTGAAGTAATTAAAGCTCTGAAAACCAGCAACATCAGTGCTCCTGTAATGATTGGCGGAGCTGTTGTGACAGAAGATTATGCAGAGCAAATCGGAGCAACTTACTCAAAAGATGCAGTAGGAGCTGTAGAGCTTCTGAGCAAACTACTATCAAAATAAATATATATCTCTGAACAAAGTCAATTTCACTAAAATGCCTAAAATAACAGAAATACTCAAAAACGGATTCACAGTATCAGCAGAGCTGGTTCCTCCAAGAAACGGCACTTCAATTGACAAAATTGTAGAGGATTCCAAGAAACTGAAAGAAGCTGGACTAGATTTTGTAAGTATTACAAGAGGCGCTGGAGGCAGTTTAAGGGGTGGCACGCTCCCGATTTCATATTTCATTCAGGAACAAGCAGGATTGGATGTAATTGCCCACTTCACCTGCATTGACAAAAAATGCTCCTGCATTGAAAACGATCTTCTAGATCATTCTCATTTCAAAATTAATAATATTCTGGCTCTTCGTGGCGATTTACCTGACTCTGCTCCTGGTGTAAAAAGTGATTCTTCAAAACATTCTGGTGAATATGACTATGCTTACCAGCTAGTTGAGCAGATGAACAACATGAATCAGGGAAAATATCTTTCCAGAAAAGGTTTTGATGCAGAAGATTTCCGAAACGGCAGTAAAACCAATTTCTGCATCGGCGTTGCAGCTCATCCCGAAGAAAATGATATTGAAACAGCAGTTAAGCACTTGAAAGCAAAACAGGACGCAGGAGCTGAATATGCAGTCACCCAAATGATTTTTGATCCTGCTATTTACAAGAATTTTGTTGAAAAAGCCAGAGAAGCCGGATGCACTATTCCAATTATTCCAGGAATCCGGCCTATTACATATTATGACTGGGCTGTGAAATGTGAGGAAAAATTCAAAATTCCAGTTCCTGACAGCATTAAAACTGTTTTGAAAGGTGCAGATGAAACAGAGGTTCGAAAAAATTCAATTGAACTTTTCTCAAAACTTTGCCAGGAATTCAAAGAAGCTGGTGCGCATGGTGTTCATTTGTTTGTTGTTTTCGATACAGACCTTGCTCTTGAGCTTCTTAATAAAATCAAAAACTAGCGTTCCACTTGAAATCTAGCTTCTCCAAAGCCTTTATAAAGGGCCTTAATGATTAATAATACCCTCTTTATATACTATATAAAGAGAATCGTAATCTAAAGCCCAGGGGTGGGTAGAATGGCACAAAAGAAAACATTACAAACTAAAGCTAAGGCTAAGCCTATGGCTAAGCCTATAGTGAAAAAATCACTAACTAAAGCTAAGGCTAAGCCAAAAACTAAGCCTAAAGTCAGGAAAATGGTTCGCGGTTTCAAACCGAAAATCCGCATCGAGAATGTTGTAGCTTCAATTTCTGTTGACGCTGAAATTGATTTGGACAAACTTGCTGCATCTCTGCCAAGTGCAGAGTACGAACCAGAACAGTTCCCAGGTCTTGTATTGAGACTTGAGGATCCGAAATCTGCAATACTTGTATTCAGTTCTGGAAAAATGGTGTGCACAGGAGCCAAAGCTCCAAAGTTCATCAAAATTGCTATTGACAAAACAATCAAACTGATTCGCAGCACAGGTATTAAGATTCGCGGACCTCCAACAATAACAATTCAGAATATTGTAGCAAGCTCTGACTTGTGTGTTGAATTGAATCTTGACAGAATTGCTTTTGCTCTTCAGAATGCTGAATTCGAGCCAGAACAATTCCCAGGACTAGTGTTCAGAGTATTCGACCCTAAAGTGGTGTTCCTGCTCTTCCGTTCTGGAAAGATTGTTTGCACAGGTGCGAAAAAGAGAATCGATCTTGATCGCGGAGTGCAGAAGCTGATTACAGAATTGCGAAGAATAAAGGTGGTTTGATTAACTCTTTCGGGTTAACCAAATTTTATAAAGTCTGAAACACAGGGTAGATGACACAGCCAATGGAGTGACAAGATGCAAGACTCAATAGAAAAATTCGTCCAGTTCTTCAGGGAAACGTATTATAACGATCTGTTGAGCGTAGCTCGCGAATATCCTGAAAAAAGGTCGATTCTTGTTGATTATAACACTCTTGACAAGTTTGATACTGACCTTTCAGATGCACTTTTGAATGATCCAAATGAGACTTTGAAAGCTGCAAAGGATGCGATTACAGAACTGGATTTAGGTATTGAGGGTGAATACAACATTAATGTCAGGGTTGAGAACATCCCAAAACAGCACCACATTCCTATCCGGAATCTGCGTTCTGAAAACATTGAGAATTTTATTGCCATTGATGGTGTTGTGAAAAGTGCTACTGATGTCAGACCAGAAGCAGTTCGCGCTGTTTTCCAGTGCCCTGACTGCCAGAAAGAAATTGTTGTTCCTCAATTCGGAAAATCAATGCAGCTTCCATACGCCTGCGACAACCCAACATGCGGACGACGCGGAAAATTCAAGATGCTGAGAGTTGATCTTGTAAATGCTCAGAGAGTTGGGATTCAGGAACCACCAGAAGAAATTGAGGGTGGAGAACAGCCTACTCAGCTCTACATTCATCTGGCTGAAGATCTTGTAACCCCAATTGAGCGGAAGAAAACCACTCCTGGAAACCGTGTTAAGATTTACGGAATTCTCAGAAAGTCTCCGATTATAACAAGATCTGGCACACAGACTAACCGTTTTGATTTGTATCTTGATGCAAATTATGTTATTGCTGTTGAAAAAGAGTTTGAACAAGTAGAGCTTTCAGATGATGATATAAAAAATATCAAGAAACTTGCAAAGGACAAGCAGATTTATAAAAAGCTTATCAGTTCTCTTGCACCGTCAATTTACGGATATGAATTTATCAAAGAAGCAATTCTGCTCCAGCTTTTCGGAGGAGTGAACAAAGTTCACGAGGACGGCACAAAATTAAGAGGAAACATCCACTTGTTCCTGGTTGGAGATCCTGGTGTTGCAAAATCCCAGTTATTGTGGTATGTATCACGGCTAGCTCCAAAAGGAAGATTTGTTTCAGGAAAGAAAGCGTCAGGAGTAGGGCTGACTGCAGCTGTTGTCCGCGACGAGTTTGCAGGCGGATGGATGCTTGAGGCAGGGGCACTTATTCTTGCAAATAATGGAATTGCATCTGTTGATGAGTTTGACAAAATGACTTCTGATGATCGAAGTGCTATGCTGGAGGCAATGGAGCAGGGAACAATTTCTATTGCAAAAGCAGGTATTGTCACAACTTTGCGTGCAAATACTTCTGTTCTTGCAGCTGCTAACCCAAAATACGGCAGATTCGACAGATACAAATTGCTTGCAGAGCAGATCAATCTTTCTCCAGTTATCCTAAGCAGGTTCGATTTGATGTTTGCGATTCAGGATATTCCATCAAAAGAACGAGATGAAACATTATCAGAGCATGTTCTAAGTTCCATCAAGGATCCTAAAAGTATCAAACCTGTTGTTTCTGAAGAAACGATGAAGAAATATATTGCATATGCTAAAGTTAATATCAAGCCAAAACTTTCCAAAGAAGCTAAGGATCTTATCAAAAACTTTTATGTGAGCTGGAGAACAAAATATGTTGGGGAAACAGGAACAACTACTGTTCCACTTACTCCACGACAGCTTGAGGCTCTTGTCAGGATTTCTGAAGCCAGTGCAAAAGTTCGGCTCAGTGATAAAGTTCTTCCTGAGGATGCACAAAGAGCTATAAGGCTACTTGAGTATTCATTAAAAGAAATCGGAACTGAACCTGAAACTGGAAAAATTGATATTGACAGAATTGTTTCCGGTACAAGCTCGGCTCAGCGTAGTAAAATCTACACCATGCTTACTATAATTGACGAACTTTCCCAAAAAGTCGGGAAAGCAGTACCAGAAGAAGATATCTTAATCAATGCTAAGGAGCGAGGTATTGACAACATTGCAGCAGCTGACCTTATCAAAAAACTAAAGGAGAAAGGTGATTTATATGAGCCCAAACCAGGATTCCTCCAAAAATCTTAAAATGCCAATTGAGTTCAATGTCAGAATGTTCGCAATAGGTTCAGGTCTGTTCATGCTTGCACAGATCATCGGGATGCTTACAGGCTTCCTGAATTTGAAACTGCCAGAGTTTGCAGAAACTCTTGCAGTTGGGCCATCTATTGGTGGTTTTGTGATAGCATTTATGATTGCAACTGCAGTTCTTATTGTTCTTCTCAAGTTTTTGAAAGGCAATTTCTTTTTCAAGCTAATGCTTGGTGCACTAATATTCATTGGAAGTGTGGAAGTGCTAAGCACTTTCATGTTCGACTGGCTTTCAATTGTACTAGCCCTTGCGCTAGTGGTTTTGCGGTTCTGGAAACCTACTGTGTTCACCCAGAATTTTACAATGACACTTGCAATTGCCGGAATTGGTGCAAGTATTGGTTTGATGGTTCCAGTTGTTGCTGTTATTGCAATTCTTCTTATCTTGTCTGTTTACGATTATATTGCTGTGTACAAAACCGGACACATGGTCAAGCTTTTCAAGAGCCTTCTATCCAAAAATGTTCCGCTATCCTTAGTTGTTCCTGACAAAATGCAAGGTTTCAACGAGCATGTTGACACCGCATCACCTGGAAAAGACAAATCCGGCGCAAGAAGATTCATGATGCTTGGAACAGGCGACATTGCATTTCCAATAATTTTTGCAGTTTCAGCACTAAGACACTCACTCTTTTCAGGACTTGCAGTTCTGTTTGGTGCGTTTTTCGGAATAATTGCTGTTTACTCAATACTCATGAACAGCAAGAAGGGTGCAATACCAGCACTTCCTCCAATAGCTCTATGCACTATCACCGCATTTCTATTATCCATCATTGTTGAATTGCTGGTGGTGATTGTTTAATGACGGATACTGCTGTCAAGTTGTGGATTCGTGATATTATTTCTGGGAAGTACACACCTAATGAATCTGGATACGGCGGTTCAGTTGCAACATCTGATGGGACTATCATTTCAAAAGTGAGGGTTCTTGGAACTGTTGTTGACAAATTTGTTTCAGACACAGGATCGTTTGCAAGTGCAACCATTGATGATTCTACAGAGACAATTAATGTTAAATTATTCAAGGACAGGATTTCAGAGATTGAAGATTTGAAAATTGGCGATATTTTGGATATTCTTGGCGATATTAATGAGTATCAAGGCGAAGTTTATGTTCTTCCAAGAGCAATGACGAAAGTTGATATTAATTGGGAAATGCTCAGGCGGGTTGAACTGAATGCAAAATCAAGTGCAAGCGCTCCTGCTGTGCAAACTGAAAAAGTCGAAGAACTTGTGTTTAAGAAGCTGGAAGAGCTTGACAAGGGCTCTGGAGTTGAATTAGAGTCTTTGATAAAGGTTTTAAAGGACCTGGATGAGAATCTTGTGATGTCAGCGGTTCGAAACTTGATGAGTAAAGGGGATGTTTTCGAGCCAAAGAAAGGAATATTGAGGTTAGTATAAAACAATGACAACTGAAGATGAATATAAAAAATTACTAGAACGGGCAAGGGAAGGCCTGCCTAGCAAGACTGAGCCTGCAGAAGAGGTCCGTTTTGAAATGCCAAAATTCGAATCATTTATTGAAGGTAGCCAGACTTTAATCAAGAATTTTACAGATGTTGCAAGAAAGTTCGAGAGAGATCCTGCGCATATGCAGAAATATCTTGCTCTGGAAACAGGTGCAAGAGGCGAACTGGAAGCACACAGACTGAGACTTAATACAGCTAAAAATAATGCGTTTTTGAACCAGAAGCTGGAAACCTATGCTAATGAGTTTGTAATCTGCAAAGAGTGCAAGAAACCAGATACTGAATTAAGAATGGTTGATGGTGTTCCTTGGATAAAGTGCAGAGCTTGCTCAGCAAAATATCCTATTCGAAAAATATGAGAACTAAAAAGTTTGAACAAATAATTGCAAAAGGCACCTACAAGAACTATTTTGAGAAGGTTCCAAAAGAGAATCAGGAGTTTTTGTGGTCAAGTATTGAAGCTGATACACTTACTAAAGTTCCAATCAATGCTTTCAAGAGTCTGAGGCAGAACGGATATGCAGTTGTAATGAATGGTGTTGGTTCTCAGGCAAATCTGTTTGTTCTGCTTGCAGATTGGAGTGCCTGGAAGTCAAAGCCGGAAGGAGATAATTTCGCAACTCTAATGCCGAAAGTTGCTGAAATTGAAAAGTTTTTGGAGGAAAACAAATAGTTGGAAGTTAGATGTTGGAGGTCAGAAGTTAGAAGTTTCGAAACCTCAAACCTCAGACGTCAAACATCAAACTTACCTAATATAACAAAAAATGGTTTCAATAAAAATTCAAAAATCACTTGAAGGAACAGTTGTCTTAGCTGCGTGCGATAAGGAACTTCTTGGCAAAACATTTGAAGAAGGTGAATTGCACATTCATGTTAATGAAGGATATTATGGCGGGGAAATAATTCTGCTTGAACAACTTGAAGAGAAATTAAAGAACTGTCATATTGCAAATCTGGTTGGCGAGAGAGTTGTTGGCAAGGCTAAAGAATTGGGCTATATTGAAGATGCGCACATAATCAAAATCCAGGGAACTCCACATGCTCAGTACTTCTCGCTTTAAGTAACCTTTATATAACCCTTAATAATCCATTATAATACTAAAATGTACACAGCAAACAAACTTACACGATTTGAACGCGCAAGAATTATCGGCGCTCGAGCTTTACAGCTTTCAATGGGAGCTCCTTTTCTAATAAAAACTGATGAGTCAGATCCTACTGAAATCGCTGTTGCAGAGTTCAAAAAGCGTGTTGTTCCGATGACTGTTGTCCGAAGAGCACCTGGCCAGGCACCTATTACAATTAATCTTGGTGAAACTGACCTAGAAGAAATGCTGTATTAGGTTTGATGTTTGAGGTTAGATGTAATTAGACATCGGACATCAAACTTCCAACTTCAAACATTATCTTTTTATACCCTTTAGCCCCTAGCTCTGACTATGGTTAAACCGCTTCCCAAAAAACCACGCGAAGAATGGTCAAAAATAGGATTCATATTCGCAGTAATTGCTTCTGCAGTTGGGATCGGAAACATCTGGCGATTTCCATATCTTGCAGGCAAGAATGGTGGCGGAGCTTTTCTAATTCCTTATCTGATTGCAGTAGTTCTAGTTGCTTTTCCAGTAGTTCTTCTTGAATTTGCAGCTGGCTGGGAATTCAAAACATCAATCCTGCATTTTTTCAAAAAACTTGGCGCAAGAACAAAATTCCTTGGCTGGTTTTTCATGTTTATCCTGCTAGCAATCCTGAGCTACTATGTTGTAATTGTTGGCTGGATTTTCGCGTATTTTGTATTTTCATTTACTGGATATGGAACATTTTCCAGTTTCAGTAGTTCGCTTCTGCCAATAGTATTCTTCCTGGCCTGCATTGCAATTCTGTTTGTTGTTGATTCTCTTGGAATCAAAAAAGGTATCGAAAAATTGTGCAATTATACAATGCCACTTGTTTTCATTTTCCTGGTAATTCTGCTTGTCCGGGCATTAACACTTCCAAATGCAATGGCTGGTGTCAAATTTTTCTTAACTCCAAATTTCTCAGTTCTTACCGATCCCAAAATCTGGATCTTCGCTTTCAGTCAAGCCTTCTTTTCAATTGGTGTCGGTTTCGGACTTCTTCTGACATACGCAAGCTATGCTAACAGAAAACTGGATATTCCGCTTACAGCAATTACAATCACTATCAGCGATACTTTGATTGCAATAATTGCCGGTCTGATTATTTTCCCTCTTGTCTTTTCACTTGGGATAAGTCCTGCTCAAGGCCCTGAGCTTGCATTTGTTGCTCTTCCAAAAGTATTTTCACTAATTCCATTTGGCCAGGTTTTTGGTGCAATCTTCTTTCTGCTCCTATTCCTAACTGGATTAACTTCAGCAATTTCAATTGGAGAAGGATGTGTTTCTTCACTTATTGACGAGTATGGAATGAATCGAAGAAAAGCTACTGGAATTGTTTACGGAATTGCTCTTGCTGTCGGTATTCCATCTGTTCTCAGTTACAGCTCAGTTGGATTTTCAGTTCTTGGAAAACCGTTCCTGGATGGAATTGATTATGTAATTGGCTCACTCACACTTCCTATTGTTGCTCTGATTTTCACAATTACTGTTTCCTGGTTCTGGAGCTCTAAGAAATTCATTAATGCTGTGAACAAACATACCAGATTAAACATGCCGCATTGGATAATTTATTTGATTCGGTACTTTATTCCGTTGGTTCTGTTTGTAGTGTTTATTGCAGGGATTGTTACATGATTGACAATCTTGAAATTGTTAAAGAGAAAGTAGATTTTCCAATTGATTCTGAATTAAAGAAACTAGGAGTTTCGAAAATAATCTCTTTTGTTGCAAAAGGCTGGCGCGGTTTTGTTTTCAAAGTGAAGATTGGAAATAAAATTGCTGCACTAAAAATCGGCTCTCCTGAAAGATTATTGAAAGAAGCAAATGTTCTGAAAACTGCCAACAGAATTAGAATCGGCCCAAAACTCTACAATTCAACCCACCATTGTGTTGCAATGCAATTCATTTACGGAAAAAGATATCCAGATTTTATTGAAACAGCTAGCAAAACTCAGACAAAACAGACTGTTCTGAAAATTTTAAAGCAGGCAGAGAAGCTTGACAAAGCTGGAATTGACCATGGGGAATTGAGCCGGGCGGACAAGCATATTATTGTGCGTGTATCCGGGGCACCGGGGCACCGGGGCACCGAACGGCGCTCCGGCTCCACGGTTTCACGGTGCCCCCGCATTTACTTCATTGATTTTGAAAAAGGATCAACTGTCAGAAAACCTCACAATTTCGGCTCTGTTCTGAATTACCTGCTTCTAAATCCGCATTCATTTGTTGCGCGCAAGACCAGGGAAAAGCTTAATATACAGCTCAAAGAAGTAAAGCGCTATGCAAGACAAAGTTCCTGGAGAAAAGAAGGAAGCTGGACAAGATCGTGGGCTGGAATCTTCTAACCCAACAACCAGCGGAGCCCAGAGCAAAGAGGTTCCAAAAGGCAAAGACACAACTCCAAAACCAACTTCTCCTGGAAAAACAAACACAGCAACTGCGCCAAGATTTGGTCGAAAACCAGGTGTACAACCACAAGGTGAATACGTTGTCCGTGTCCGCATCCCAAAAGATTGGAAAAATGAAGTTCTTGGTGTTATTGAAGAAAATTTCGGCTCAAAACTTTTAGTAAAATGTATTGACGGCCACACTAGAATGTGCAGAATTCCTGGAAAGATTCGGTATAAATTGCGAGTAAGGCTTGGTGATGTTGTTCTTGTGCAAAAATGGGTTGTTCAAACCAATGAGAAAGGCGATTATTTATATAAATACAAGAAAAATCAGGTTGCTCAGTTGTTAAAGCGCGGGTTTATGACAGAACAAGACCTGATGGTATAAATACTACTTCTACATATTTTTGATTAATGGCAATTGACAAACGAACAAAAAAAATTGAACGAAAGCTAGAGGATGGTGTATTCGATGCAAATACTATGGATGTTCTCCACAAGCTAATGCGCCAGGGACACATTGACAAACTCGGCGGGCCAATTGCTGTTGGAAAAGAAGCAAATGTTTACAGAGCTTATTTGGGCGAAGAGAAACGTGCTGTAAAGATTTACAGAATTGAAACTTCTTCATTCCGGAAAATGATGCCGTATCTTGAAGGTGACCCTCGTTTTGATGTAAGGCAAGCGAAATATGATATTATTTTAGTTTGGGCTAAAAAGGAATTCCAGAATCTGAAGCGCGCTTACAAAGCTGGTGTTCCATGTCCGAAACCAATTGCAGTGCACAAAAATGTGCTTGTGATGGGTTTTATTGGGGATGAAGAACCTGCTCCTGAATTGAAGGATTATGTTCCTGAAGATATTCAAAGTGTTTACAAAGGTGTTGTGGACTCTCTACACACTCTTTACCAGACCGCTGGCTTAGTGCACGGTGATATGAGTGAGTTCAATATTTTGTTAAAGGATGACAAACCAGTTCTAATTGATTTTGGGCAGTCAATGTTGAAAGAGCACATTCGCGGAGAGGAATTATTGAACAGGGATTGTGGTGTTTTGGCTAAGTTTTTCAATAAACATGGTGTTGAAACTAGTGATTTGGAGATAAAGAAAGCAATAACTAGAGCTTGATTTTTGTTTTTGAAACTAACATTTTCAACCCAAAACCGCAACCCTGCAACTGGGTTAACTATATAAACCCCCGCGTCAAAACTTTATTTAACAAGTTGTGGTTAAATTGGCTGAATATGTTAAAATTCCTGAGGAGAGGCTCGATCTTTTACTAGCTGATCAGGAAAAAATCAAAAAACTCGTAGAAAACTCCACAAATACGCAAATAGAACTTGACAAGGAGACCTGCGAAGTAATCATAACCGCAGGAAAAGATAACGACGATCCCCTTTCACTATGGCGTGCGCGTGATGTAGTGAAAGCAATTGGTCGCGGTTTCGAACCTGAACTTGCATTGGAACTGTTGGATCCAGACAAGGAATTCAAAATCATAACTCTGACTCAGTATGCTGGAAAATCTAAAAACTCTCTCATAAGAATCAGAAGC
>DAPM01000020.1:0-2594 GCA_002502135.1 archaeon UBA543 | reverse complement strand
CATATGGTAATTTACGGCAAAACCGTGTGCATCATCGGCTCTGTAGAGCAGGTTCATCTTGCTGCTCGTGCAGTTGACATGCTTGCATCAGGCTCAAAACACGGCTCAGTGTACAAGATGCTTGAGCAGGAATCAATTAAATTACTCAAATCATAATCAAATGGCCCCAGAAAAAACAGTAAGTGCAGAATCACTCTTTAAAGAGTTTGGAAGTGTTCCAATTAGTGAGTTCTTTAGGAAGAACCGCCAATATCTAGGTTATGTTGGGAAAATCAAATCTCTAACAACTGTAATCCACGAACTAGTCTCAAACTCTCTTGATGCTTGCGAGGAATCTGGAATTCTGCCTGACATCAAAGTCGAAATAGTCCAACTAGGTGACGAACACTACAAAGTCCTAATAGAGGATAATGGTCCAGGAATCCCAGAAAAGCACTTGGAACACGTATTTGGTTCACTTCTCACAGGAACGAAATTCCACAGGAACATTCAGCTCCGTGGACAGCAGGGTTTAGGTGTTTCTGGAGCAGTTTTGTTCTCACAAATCACCACAGGACAGCCTACCCGCGTCAAATCTGGCACTGGCAAGGGAAAAGTGGTTAATGCCAAGGTTGAACTCGATATAAAGACCAATTCTCCAAGAATCATGGATAAAGAGGTTTACGACGACACATGGAGAGGAACAATAGTCGAATGCCAGTTCAAGGGTGTAAATTACACTAAGGGTCAGAAAGGGCCATTCGAATACCTACGCTGGACAGCTGCTTCAAACCCACACGCACAGATTTTCTTTAAAGATCCAGAAGGGGGAAAAGTTCTTTTCGAGCGAGTCAGCGACAAAATTCCAAAACGACCAACTGAAATTAAGCCTCACCCCGAAGGTCTGGAATCACACGATCTTCTTGACATGTCACACAAATCCAAATCCAGGCAAATTTCATCTTTCTTGTCTACTGACTTATCTCGTGTAAGCGGACAGAAAGTCTTGGAAATCAAAAAAATCATTGACGAGGAACGTACTAAAGACGGAAAACCTGAATTCGATATGCGAAAAAGCCCAAAGAGAATGGAATGGGGAGAAGCTGAAGAACTAAGGTTGGCAATTAAGAAAGTCAAATTCATGGCACCTCCAAGTTCTGGTTTAATTCCAATTGGTGAAGAAACAATTAAAGCTGCTCTGAAAAATTTAGTTAATCCAGAACTGCTTGAATCCTTAACACGATCCCCAACAACTTACAAAGGTGGAATCCCTTTCCTTGTTGAAGCAGCTATTGCTTATGGTGGAAATGCAGGCAGAGAAACTCCTGACGGAAAGAGGCTTGAGATAATGCGTTTTGCAAACCGAGCACCTCTTTTGTTCGATGCTGGATCTTGCGCACTTAGTAAATCAATGAATTCAATTGACTGGCGAAGATACAAATTCGTTGATATTGAAAATTCTTCAGTTACAATTTTCATAAACTTGGTTTCAACTCATGTTCCTTATACTTCAGCTGGAAAACAGGCAGTTGCATCTGAAGAGGAAATCACAACTGAAGTCAGGTTTGCACTCATGCAAATTGGCAGAATTCTGCAAAAATATCTTTCTGGAAAGCGAAGAGCTGCAGAACGGGATGCAAAGAAAAAGATGTTTGAGCGTTATGTTCCTGAAACAGCAAAAGCAATTTCAAATTTATGCGGTGCCAAAGTTGAAGAACTTGAGAAAAAACTGCACAAAATCGTGCTTGAGCGCTTTGGTGAAGAGTTTGAAGAAGAGGACGAAGAAGAAACAATTGAAGAAACTCCGAAAACCCCAGAAAAGGAAGGTGAAGAATAATGGCAGCAAAAAAAGATGCAAAGAAAAGAGAAGACAAGATGGCAGCTCAGTCCATAAAGACTTTGGAAGATTTTGGACACACAATTGCCAATGAAATTAAAACAGAATCCCCACCAGAATTCACATTACCAATTCGAGCTAAAAATAATATTTCATTTGATGAGAAAGCTAGTGTTCTTCGGCTAGGTGACAAGCGCGGAAGCAGACGGTTTTTGAATGTTGCTCACACCCGCAAATTCATGCAGTCAATGCTGATAGCAGCAGCGTGCAAGGAATATATTGGCATGGATCGAACAGTTGGAAAACGTGAGTTGTATTACAACCTGAAACACTCATTACCAAATTCCAAGGAAAACACTTTTGATGATGATACTGAATCAGGAACAACTCTGAATGATATTGAAGCATCTCTTGGTCTGCTTAGGGAACGCCTACACATTGAAGCTAAAGCAAGAGGTTCAATTTACGGAGACATCACTCTTTCGCAAGCAGGCGACACATTTGATTGTTCAAAACTTGGCCGAGGTGGATGGGCTATTCCTGGTTTTGTTGAGGATGTTGAAGTAATCAATCATAAAGCAGATTTCATTCTTGCAATAGAGAACGATGCTATGATGTCCCGTCTTATTCAGGAAAAGATTTACAAGAAACTGAACTGCTTGTTGATAACTGGGGAAGGTATGTTCCCAAGGGGTGTAAGGCGATTCATCAAAATTATGAGCGACAAACTCAAACTGCCAGTTGTTGCTTTTGTTGATGGCGATCCTTATGGATTTTA
>DAPM01000015.1 GCA_002502135.1 archaeon UBA543 | reverse complement strand
ACTGTTGTCAAGAGTTGTGTTGTCAAGACCACTAACATTTACTTCAGGACTGCTAAAGTCAGCATCATTATCAATAACAAGCTCGTAAGTTAAAGCATCACCGTCAGTATCAGTTGAGTTGTTCCAGACAAGAACTGGACGTCTGCTTGTTATTGGAGTTGAGTCATTTGCAAGAACTTCGTCAACAGACCATTGCGCTGGGAGACCTGGGGCGTTGTTTGCAGCAGCTTCAATTAGGACTGTAAGAGCGTCAGTGTTGTTGGTAGTGGTCCCATTGTCGGAACGATCATTCGGAGTTACTTCGCACTGCCAGACATCTGTTGAAACTGTTTCATTGGAGGCTATTGTAGAGTTGGTGGTTATTCCGTTCTTGGTTTCGTCATAAATTTGCAGAACTTGTTCAGCTGTTACATTTCTTGTATAAATTCGCACATCATCAATATGACCTGCATAATCTGACAGGAGATTAAATGAGTTTAGACCGATTCTTAGAACATTTGAGCCATCAGGAGCACCCATAGTATTGTTTCCTAATCCATAATTAAAGGCAGCAGTTTGAACCTTATCTAGAGCTCCGTCATAATAACCATAGAGGATATCATTATCGTTGTCATAAACAAGAGCAACATGGTGCCATGTATCATCGGAGCAGTTTGAGTCAATTATGTTTTTGGATTCATTATTTGTCCCATCAGCCATATGGAAGACAATACCTTTTCCATTTTTCCTTGTCCAGACACGCCAGCCAGTCTTTCCCTCTTGTACAGGATTCCCGTCTGCCTTTGATATAACAGCATCATTTGCATTTACAGAAGTATGATTCATCCAGAATGCAAATCCGAAACTACTATCCCCAAGATCAAGAGAGGCATTATATGCTACTTCAATACGATCATCAGCACCATCAAAATAATACGTTCCTCCAGTTTTTCCAAGAGGGTACCATACAGCACCGGTTACAGTCCCAGTATTCTGTCTGCTGGAATAATCTAGAGTGGTTGTGTTATTATTGCTATCAAATGGCATATACAAATTCATTATAGAAGTGCCGTTGTTGTACCAGTTGAAAATATTTGTAACAGTGTCTCCGTCAGAATCAGTAGTGCTCACATTTGTGCAGGTAAGATTCTCATTGGTCTTGTTGTTGCTTGTTGGCATGGATGTGAGATTCGCAGCACTGTGAGTAGGAACAGAGTTGTTGCTGAATCCACCAAATGGACTGAAAGCTGTGATGCCAGAATCCACATACAGCCAGTTGTTTGTAGTATTGACTGTACTGTTCTGGATTTCCCAGTTGGTTGTGTTGTACCTGAAAATTGTCAGGTTAGGCTCGCCCATTTGAACGTCGCTGTCAAGATAAGAAATATTCAGAAGTGTTACATTAGGATTTCCAGCTACACCGACTGTATTTGTGAAGTTCACAAAGTTGCTGAAGTTTGAAACAGAACCAAATGTTGCAGGCAAGGCAGTTCCATAATGAGAGATATCAATAATAGTTCCAGTCATTGTGAAATTTGTTCCATTAAGAACTGCATCTTTTATTGTACCGGTTGTTGCCCCTAAAGTTACATTAGCATTATGAAGTGTGAGGTTTCCTGTCATTGTAAGAATGTTTCCACCACTAATAGTCAGAGTTGTTGGTGGGGCTAGCCCAGTTCCAGCATAAACTGTCATATTACTGCAGGATGTTGCGCCGTTAATATCAAAAACACCAGTACGGACATAAATATTATCAAGTGGCGTTGGCGCTGTTTCCATAAAATCTACTGGAAGACTATCAGGAGAAACAGGACCCCAGATATAGAAATCAAAAGCAGTGTCATTATGATTCATTGAAACAAGACCGCCACTATCACCAGCACCGGCAAAAACAACATCCACACTACTGAATTCTGAATTATTAAACTGCATGTTTGCACTGCCACCAAGAGGGGCAAAACTCACATCAACAGAACCAGAATCGTAGATTGTTGTATTATTGAATATCGTATATCCAACAAGATCAGAAATACCAACTGTACCACTGTGATTTATATTGTTATTGTTAAAATTAGAAGTGCCAAGTATAGCAGCCAAAAATGTAAGACCAGCAGTTTCTGCATTTTCAAAATTTGAATTATTAATATTGAGATTTCCAATCATTGCTGTATCATAATAACTGAGATTCACATACTCTGCATTGACTGTAAGACTAACTGCTTCAAAGTTCCAGTAGGCGTTTGCAGGAACTCCGGATGCATTTGTTGTGATGGTCGCCATACTGCCTTCACTGCCTGTTATGTTTAATTCGAAATCAGCATTTGATAAAATACCAGCATCAGAAAGACAAGTGGTAGAATCTGAAAACTTCAAAGTAGAGGCTCCATCAATTTGAACAAGAGTTGAAGCATCACCATCAAGAATACAAGTAGTAAATGAAGACCCACCAGAAATATTAAGTGTAGTATTAGTGGTTCCACCAGAAGCATATACACTAGCAGTTCCACCAACATTCACAGCAGATCCACCAGTTACATTAAGATTACCATAGGCACTAATAGTGTCACCAACTTGCACATCATACCCAGCAGTATCAAGAGATGCAGAAGTGCTCATTATCATTAAGGCGACACAATTAAGATCACCAGTAAGAGTAGTATGTCCGACTACATTACACGGATCTCCAAATGGACCGAATGTGCTGAATTCTGTTACTCCAGTTACCCACACCTTCTTATCAGAAGTATTAACACCAGAAGTCAGAGAATCTGATATAGATGACCAGCTAGATGTGGAATTAGTATAATGGTATAAAGCCAGTCCACTCTCATCATCAGGAGTGACACTTGCATTTGCATAACTTATATTCAGAAGTATTGCAGTTCCAGATGGAGTTGTATTTGTGATATTCACATAAGTGCTGGTGTTGTTGTAAGATGCATATGTTGCATTAAGGGTGCCAACTGAGAACACTGTGACATTTGTTGCATTGAGGGTGAAGGTTGTTCCATTAAGAGTAGTGTTTGCAATTGTTCCATTTTCAATTGAAATATTGGCATTGTGCAAAGTCAGATTTCCATAAACTGAAAGTGTTTTCTCTCCAGTGATATTGATTGGAGAATTATCTGTAGGCCCTCCGCTGGCAAGATCCACTGTGAGATTCAGGCAATCAGCTGTTTCATCTATTACAAAAATTCCTGAATCAAGAAAAACATTATCACTTGCAATAAAGTCATTAGTTATAAGAGATTTAGTTAATGGTAGAGAAGTAGTTGCCCAGATGTGATAATCATTAGCAGTATCATTATGGTTTGCTGAAATAACAGCAAAACCTACATTAGTTACACCTTCAAATTGAGAATTATTGAACTCTGCAATAATTCCTCCAGCAGCAAGATTAACATCAGGACTGGATGAATTCAAAATTGTGATATTATCAAATATTGTAACTGTTTTTGAAAGATCAAGACCATTAGCCTGCGCACCTTTGATAGTATTATTTGCAAAACCAATTACTCCATCCAAGGCTCCAATATAAACTGAGTCTGCACTTGAATTTTCAAAATAGGAATTATTAATATTGATTATCCCAGTATCCATTACATCAAAGAAACTGAAATTGCTGGAGTTTGCAATAATAGTCATTGTATTTCCTGCAAATTGCCAGTAATTTATAGGAGGAAGAGTTGTTGAATTAGTCTGTATTCTAACAGGAGTGCCTTCTGTTCCTGAAATATTTAAAGTTCCTGCACTTGCAACTGCAAATCCAGATCCTTCCGCATCTGTGAAATTCAAAGTAGCAGTGTTGTTGAGGAATAAAGTGCCGCCAAGTGCAACAGTTACTGTTGCTGATGCAAGTGTTGAAGTGCCATTTACAATAAGAGTTCCAGAAACATCAGTGTCCCCAGTTGCAGCAATATTAAAACCATTAGACGCAACAGTGACTTCAGTCTCGACTGTGAATGTTGTGCAGTTAATGTGGTCCTCCTGTAAAACTTCATCTGTTGTTTTAGTGCAGGTGTCAGTGCCTCCGCCGCAAGAGCCTACACAAGTTCCTCCAAAGCCGCCGCATACATCATTACAAAGATCCAACGTACCAACAACTTCACATAACCCAGTTGGAGGCACCTCATCACACCAATTGCATCCAAGTTCTGCAACACAATCTGCGCAATTTGCATTCAGGAAACAAGGAAATGCATTGTGAGCAAAGTCTTCTGCAGTTCCGAACTGGAAGTGTTGTTCGTGATCGCCTGCAATATTTACAATGTGCTCTATTTCTGCAATTTGATTATCGCAGTTCCAATTATCTACAACCACACTTGGGCCTTGAATTACTGGATCAATAAATTCATCGCCACATTTCAAGTGAACAAAACTTACATCATTGAAAGTTACTTCATCTTTTGTAATATTCAGAAATTCTGTTCCAGTTGTATTGAAAGGAACTGTCCAGTTGCCTCCAAGATCAGGATAGGACTGCACATTCAGGACAATAATTTCAACTTCAATTTCAAATTCCTCTTCAGACAGACGAGGAACAGTCCATTGCAAGGTGTCGGTTTCACCATTAAGATCAGTGTCAACTAGCTTGACATTGTAATCAGGATCTTTAGTAACTTCAGAACGCTGTCCATTGCTTAAAGAATAAATACGGACATTCTTTTGAATACTAGACCATTGCCCCTGAAGTTTGAATAATTCAAATGAGTAACTGCGTTCTTCAGGAATATCGGTGCTAGAGAGTGTGTTGTAGTAGTGAACAGGAGCATCAGAAGAAACTGTAACTTGTTTTACAAGAAGATTATCAACAACAAGCGGAACTGTTTCCTGTTTTTGAGGCGCTGGGGTTAAAAATTTGATATCATATTCAAGTTCTGCATCTTTTGTGGCGAGCATACCAGTTACTTTCGGGCCTACAAGGTCAACAGATTCAATTACAACTCCGTCTGGAGCTAAATCTGAGATAGCTTTTTCTCCAGCTGGCACTTTAACACGCTGAATCCACTCAACTGGCTTGCTTACTTCCGGTTGTGACTGATAAATATTAACTGTTTTTTCAAGGATTTCAGCATCAAAACTCTGTTCACTTAGAGGAATTGCTGTAAATCCAGTTGGCCCAAGACCTGAATCGTAATTATAATACTCTAATCCAAAGTATGCACCAAATGAAAGCAGGATTACTACTGCAAATAGTATCAAAAACTTTGGATGAATTGAAAATGATAGTTTATGGCTGGTTTTTAGTAATTTGAAGTGTGTTCCACGCTCCGACGCACCTACGCTCCGACGCTCCGAACTGCGTAGTGCAACACTGCGCTTCTTAGCGATTTTGCGCTTAGTAGGTAATTCAGTTCCTAAATAAACAGCTTTGATAGTTCCATTTGGCTGGCGAACACTCTCGTAATAATAAGGCCCGTGCCTCTTTCCCTTCCTGGTGACGTACTTCTTATACACCATTTCGCGTAACCCAAACAACTACAAGGCGGGCAAATTTGTCCAATTCAAAACAGGGCTTCGCGAAGCGAACGCCCTACCGCCATCGTCTCAAACCGAAGGTTTGAGGCTTGTGGAGTAACCAATATCAAGGCCTACACATTGTCCGAGGCGAGTCTGACTTGTAGTGCAACACTTTACAGTATGTATAATATAGTTTAAAAAGCTTGCGTGAGTGACATATGTCAAGTGTAGAGTGCAGAATATGGAGTGTGGAGTGTAGTAGGTAACAACATCCACACTCTAATTCACTACACTCCCACCCAACTACATTCTATCATATGCCCACCACCCACTACATTGTAGTGCAACACTTAGCTAGATAACGGTTTTAGAAAAAATAGTTTGAGAGGGGGGTTTAAACCCTCTCTGGAATGTTAAATTACTTTTTTGTGGAAGTTGTAACAACTTCAAGTTCCTCGTTCTTTCCCTTTATTTGATCCTTTGTCAAGTCAAAGAAACCTTCAAGAGCCATTCTCACATCACGCCTGTCAAGATGACTTGGGCTCTCGGCAGAGATCTCTGCAACATGGAAGTGGAATGCAAATCTGGAAACAATTACATAAATCAATTGCCCAATAAACACTTGTAATGGCCTCTCAATACCTTTCAATTCCTTTTTATGCTGAATAAAACTATTCAAACCAACTAAGAATCTGGTGAAATCAAATTTCTGACCACCTTTGCCACCTTCAACAGTTGTTACAAATGGTTTTTTACCTAAATCAAGAACTGCATCAAGAACATCTGAAGTAGTTTTGAAGCTTTTACACATATTAATTATGTGGGTTCTGCAATCTTTCTCATTAAGACCGCCAACAAGCGCCCCACGTCTTGTTTCACTCATGAAAAAGGACAAAGTGTGCCGCTCTGAACGCTGGCCTAATTCTGCTTTCTTTATCTTTATAGGTTCTACTTTTTCCTTATCCAAACCTTTGCCGAACATGTCTTTCATACCGCGTTTAGCTTTCCATGCACGGTAGAAAGTAGCAGAATCAATTAAGCCTGCTTCGTCTGCCATTTCACACATTCTCATGAAAAAGTATCTCATTAAATTAGCAGTTATAACTGCAAGCCCTTCAGAAGGGATGTCACCTACTTTCTTAAACTTTTCTTTATTAAAAGAGTAAGCAACAGAACCAAGAAGGGAAGTAATCAAATCCATTTTCCTGGTTTTTTCAAAAGTGTGGATGAGTTTCTCAAATTCATTAGGATCAATTTTTCCGTCAGCATAGATTTCCTCGGCTGCTACAAGGAAGTTTTCAGCATCATCATAGAGTTCTCCATAGTGCTTGAAATCTCCAGCATCATAAAGTAACATTTCCAAAGTATCAACAGCTCCTCGCTGTTTTAGTACTTTGTCTTTAAATCCAATAATAGCTTTTGTCATTTTTATTTCACCTCAAATATGAGTAGTTATTATATCTCCGCCTGTATTTAAACCTTTTTTCAGTCTAGAACACATGTATGAAACGTGTGTAGAACCAGACTGCAACAGGAGGAAGTAAGATTAGGATCCATGCAGGCCATCCGCACTTCAGAAAGCATACAATCCCGTCAAAAAAGCGTCTGCCAACACCAGTTTTTTCTTGTGTTGGCTTTGCCCTTGTGGCAGCATAAACACTGCTGACAGTCAGTAAAAGGACTATCAAAACCACTATGATAAGCAGTGTTTTTCTCTTCATTTTTTGATTTTTACAGCCTCCCCAACAAGGATTAGCCCGACTCCAACAGCCAGCAATAGAACAACGCTGAACCAGGACTCGTAAATTGTAAAAAACTGTATTATCAGCCAAATCAAGCCGACTACAAGCGCGAAAGCTCCACCAATTGAGAGAGCGTGCCACACCATTTTATACTTGGATTTATCACTTTTTTCAATCAGGAACTCGCCTACTAAAATAAGAATTATTCCTGCAACAGCAAGCACTAAACCGCCTACAATTTCTGCTTCAATGTTGATGCTTGCGTACAGAAGACCGAATATAACTCCAATTAGGGTTATGAACCAGCCAGAGAATTCAAACACTTTCCAGATGTGTTTTTTCATACTAAATACTACTCTCTTTTACAAGTTTTATAAAGGTTTCTATAAACCGTTCACGGTCTTTTAGCAATACCTTGCAGCCTGACGCTTTTGCATGCCCTCCGCCAGTAGCGTTTCTGAGTTTTGATATAGCAGAAGCTATTGTTTTTACCAGATTTACAGAATCACTGGAAGTGCGCAGGCTCATTGCATAAGACTTTCCCTGTTCTTCACCAATTATTACTGTCCAACCCTTATACAATTGCTGTAATTTATTGGAAATTCCACCCCTGAGTGAGTATTTTGTTTCAATATCATACACTACCAGCTTTGCATCCTTGTAGAAATGTGCTTTTTCCTTGTGCATTTGGAGCAAACGGTCAACTTCAGTGCTGAATTCCTTTTCATAAGCAACTAGCTTTGCATTTTTCATTAAATCCTGTGGTTTTTTGGCTTGCAAGATAGCGGTTACAATATATTCTGAATTCCGCAGAACATCAGCTGCATTTGTGTAATTTTTGATGATTTCAAAATCTGCATTGTATTTTTTACTTGTTTTTTTCAGAAATTCCTGACAAGAAGGATGAGCTTTGTCTGCAATTGAACCTAAAGCTGAGGCCCAATCCAAAACCTGGCAGATTATATAGGATAAATGAGCTGTTGCAGGGTTCAGAATCTCTGGAATATTGAAAAGATGTGGATTTATTATCAGGGCTCGGCCGAAATCTGTGTTTTCGCGCAAATGATGATGATCCACAACCATTATTTTCATATGGCGAGATTTGCTTCGGATATATTCATGCGCTTCAACACCGAGGTCGAGGATTATCAGATTATCCGGTTGCAGCTTAGCGATTTGGCGCTGGACATTATCGTGGATTACAGCATCACGGGTAACAAGAGGTATTGCCTCCAGACCTTTTTGTCGGAGATAATAAGTGAAAATTGCTCCTGAAGTGCAGCCATCTGTGTCGGAGTCGTGCACAATAACGGTTTTGCCACTCAAATTTTGCATGAAAGTTTGCCCAAGAGAGGCAGATATTTTGAAAATATATTGCTGTTTGAGCTGTTCAGTGATTTTAACAAGCACTATACCTTTGTCGGGCTGGCCGTAGACTAGGTTGTAGCCTTCTGGAGCAAGGAACAAACAGGCAAGAGCAAGCAAATCCTCTTCACCAGTGACTTCAATACGCGCAGGTGACTGATCTGACAATGCATTTTCAACTGTTTTCCATGAATCCAGTGATAAAACACCTGCAGGGTTCTTGCATTTGAAAGAAAGTGGATTGTATTTCTTCAAAATTTTGGAAATTGCCTTGTCAACTGGTTTTCTCTTGACTTTATTGTCGAAAATTATTAATTCTGGTTTAAAGCCGTGCCTGATAGCGGTTTCAGAAACAATATCACCAACTGTAATTAGGTTCGGAAGCTTTAATTTTGAAAATTCTGATTCTGAAATAAGTTTTCCAATAGGTTTTTTAAGAAATTCTCGTATTTCCCCTTTTACAGCAAAGTCTTTAATCATTTTTTCTGAGTTTTTGAACAGCCAGGATGTGCGAGCAGTAGCAGGCCTTCATTGTATAGTACTTGCAATCGCATCCCCAACTGTTTTTCCGCTTATTGAAAGTGACATTATGCTCTTCTTCAGTGCCAGGGACTTTGTAATATGCAGTTGAAGCTGATTCACCTTCTTTAACTATCTTGGAAGTGAGTTTATTTGCTTTTTCCAAACGCTTTTTCATTACTTTTTTCTTAAAGCGGTCCTTAACAAGCGACAATTCTGCTTCAGAACGCACTTTTAAGAATGTTTCGAGTTTCTTATCAATTTCTGAGAGCTCTCCAACAGGCATGAAATTGACAAATGGGATATTTTGGATAAATTGATTTGCTTCTGTTTTCTCATCATAGATTGCATCCTGCAGAGCTTTTATTGCAGGACGGGTTTTGTAAAGAGCGTGCAGGGGCTCGATTTTGTTGTTCACATACCTTGGAACAACTGCTTGAGCAGTTGATTGTTTTGAAAAAATATGGGCAAGTGCTTTTTTATTAAGGAATGGCATGTTGCAGGTGCCAATAAATGTATATTCAGTTGTGCAGGCTTTTAATCCTGCCAAGATATCCCCTAAAAGTCCTTTGTTTTTGATATTTAGCACAACATCAGCACCTGAAATCTTGCGCTCTATGTCTGATTTCTGCCTGATTGAGCTTGCAACTATGAAAATCTTGTTGAAAAACTCCTGTGCTTTGTAGAAAGTCCGCTCTAGAAGGGTTTCACCGTAAATTTCAATAAGCGGAGTGCCAGGAGTTTGTCCAGGAAAATCCGCAAGCAGTACTGCTGTTGATCCAGGTTGCATAGCTGGTAGATAGTGGTAGTTCTATATAAAACCCAGCCATACAACCCCCGACTTTAGGTCGGGGTTTTATTTCCTGGGTTAATCTTGAAGCAGTCCTTTTTCTGTCGCTTCAAGATAAATAATTTGAAGTTACTCTGATCCAGCAGCTTTTGCTCCTTTCTTTATGTGTCTTCTTCGGCGTTCCCATCCTTTAAATCCTTCATCCTCTGCAAGTTTTTGGGTATCAAGTGTTATAAGAGGCAGAGCACCTTGGGGAAAGCTTTCCTTTGCAATTCCAGAAGCATGACCTAAGAATTTGTCGATATCTGACTGAACTGCAGTCCACTCACTCTTCATTTTTGCAACATAGTTCTTGAGTTTTTCTCCATCTGGGGCTTTTGCAATTGTTTCATCGCCAAGAGTCAAGTAATCTTCAAAGAATTCCTTTCGGTTTTCATAATACTCCATAAAACCGCGAACAAGAGAAGTAACGGTATTGGTGATTATAATAAATTCTCCATCCATATCAGCTTGTACTGCACCGATTTCAGAATATTCATCAGCTGTTTTCTTGTCAATCGGCCCTTTTACTTTTTTTATTAATCCTGTTTGTTTAATGAGTAATTTATCAACTTTTGCAACAGCGTGCATAAAATCCCTGTGGCGCCATGCGAACATATTGTGAGCTATTTTGTGTTTGATTCCCTTAACAATATCACCTGCATGCTTCTCAACAGCAAGGATATCGTTTTTAAATTCTTTAGTTTCAGGTTGTGGTTGTACATCATCAGCCATTTTTAATCACAAGATTACTGTGTTTACTGTAGTTTATAATATTTACCCCTAAAAAATATTTTGAATAACACTTTTAAGCACTCTAATGTAGTTTCAGTGTATGACAAAGCTTTTCGGAAGCTCAGGAATCAGAGGAATTTATGGCGAGAAGATAACTCCAGGGATGGCACTCTCAGTTGGAACTGCTCTTGGAACTTATTTGAAGCAGGGAAAAGTGCTAATTGCAAGAGATGCTCGAGCAACTTCAGAAATTTTGGAGAACGCGCTTGCTAGCGGTCTTGAAAGTACTGGTGTTGAAACTATCAGAACTGGACTTGCACCTACACCTGCACTTGCATTCGCTACAAAAAAACTTGGAATGAATGCTGGAGTGATTATTACAGCTTCCCATAATCCGCCTGAATACAATGGAATGAAGTTTTGGCAGGGAGATTCTAGTGCTTATAGCAAGGAAATGGAGGAAGAACTGGAGAAATTGGTTAATGGGGCAGCGGGGCAGAGTGAAAGCGGGGCGTCGTGGGAAAATATTCATTCATCCACCAGTATTGACATTATTTCAGACTACTCAAAAGCAATTACAGGGTTTGTTGAGCTGAAAAATAAACATAAAATTGCTCTGGATTGCGGAAATGGTGCTGCTTGCGCTGTTTCTCCAGGCCTGCTTTCGCAATTTGGAGAAGTTTCAAAGATTTTCAGTACAGCTGAAGGTGCGAAACCTGGCAGAAAGAGCGAACCAAGTGAGGAAAATCTTTCAGAACTGAAGAAATTAGTTGTTGAAACCAATTCTGAAATTGGTATTGCGCATGATGGCGATTCTGACAGGCTTGCAATAGTTGATGAAAAAGGAAATTTTGTTAAAAAGGATAAATTGCTGGCGATTCTGGCGATTCACGAGCTTGAAAAAGAGTCTGGTAATATTGTTATTCCTGTAGATACATCCAGATTAGTTGAAGAAGCTATTTTGAACGCTGGTGGACAAGTAAGTATGACTAAAATTGGTGATGTTTTTGTTGCTCAGGAGATGAGAAACACTGATGCTGTGTTCGGGGGTGAGCCAAGTGGTTGTTTTATCTTCCCAAAAGCGAATTGGTGTCCTGATGCTGTCCTTGCATCCTTAAAAGTGCTTGAAATACTAGAGAAAAGCCAGAAAAGCATGTCTGAGTTAACTGCAGAGCTCGGTAATTATGTTACTTTGCGGAAAAAAGTAGAGTGCAGTGATGAAAATAAAGAGAAAATGTGCAATGAACTGTATGAAAAAGTCCGAACCATGGAAGGTTCAGAACGAATTATTGAAATCGATGGCGTGCGTGCTGATTTTAAAGACGCTTGGGTGCTGGTTCGGCCTAGCGGTACAGAGCCGATTGTAAGAATTACTGTAGAAGCTGAAACTGCTGAGAGAGCAGACGAGCTAATGAAGAAATTATTCTAACACGAAACCCTATTTTCTTCTAAAAAACTTGCCAAGGAAGTTCCCTTTAGGTTTATGCAAACCACCTTTGTCTTTCATGAACCCGCCGAAGTGCTTTACAGAAACTCTGTGTAGGTTAGCAGCATCCATGTAAGGAACATCTTTGTAAGTCTTTACAGAACCAACAGCTCTAATCAGGTTGCCCTGCTCAACAGTTGTGTAGTACGGATAACGGACATGCAATTTGTCAGTATGATCTTGTATCAGGAATACTTTACCTTTCTTTGTTTCTGTAATACTCTTGACAACACCTTCAATTCGTGCTCCTTCTACAAACAAATCAGGATCCTTTTTGATTTCGGAAACTGGAATCACACGGAAGAGTTTGTACCAGACAATAAATCCGACAAATCCACCGACAAGCACGAGTATTATCAGGATTGAAACTGCACCAAGTGATAGACCACTCAAGAGTGCTGCAATCTTACTGTCAGGCATGCTTGTAGCAGCCATTGCAGATTTGATCTTCTCAATTAAGTCATCAGCTTCATTATAGTAGCGCTCAGATTCAGTGTATTCACCAGCATTATATTTGGCAATTGCGTTCTGGATAGCGGTTCCTATGGCTTCGAGATCAGTCTCCATTACAGTTGTGTCAATACCTTTTGCTTCTAGAACTTTAACATCGCCCTTGACTTCTGAGTAATCCTTCTTAATATCCTCAATTTCTTTGCTTAGATCTGAAATCTTTGCTGTGTCCCAGACCTTTGTAACCTTGAAAGTAACTTTCTTCTCTGCAATTGCGAGTCCGTCGGTGTCCTTTGCTTTTAGAGTGAGTGTGTATGATTTTGGCTCAGCATCTGCAGGAGGTGTGAACTTTATTGTAAATGTTACGGATTTTGCAGCTGAAAGATCTGCTGTGCTGTCATCTGAAGAAGCAATTGAAATTGTGTACCATGAACTTGGAACTCCAACAACTTCAAGCTTGACATCCTCTAGTGATTTCAGACCGTTGTTCTTTACTGTGAAGCTTGTGCTTGCAGATTCTCCCTGGATGACACTTACCTGGCTGTCATAACTGGTTACTGAAAGTGAGTAGTCTACACCAGATCCTCCGGCTCCGCCTCCGCCTGAAGCTGGAGTGGATTCAGAAGTTCCGCTTGTCATTACTATGCTTGTAGTTTCCCAGCGTGTGCTTCCATTAGGTCCAACAACAGACAAATTGTAAACATGTGTTCCTGCTGATGGTGCAGACAAGCTGTTTGCTGAAAAGTTCATAGAGAAGCTGGATGAGGAAACAATTGAATCGCTAACAGAGCTAACAACACTCCATGTTCCGTTAAGCTCCTGAGTTGTGTTATAAGCGTATGTTGCATTTCCTTTTATTGTATATTCCTCATCAACAGTCATTGCAGCACCAGAGCTGTAGAACTTGTTGGTCTCGCCGTAGAAGTATCCAAACACAATTTCTGG
>DAPM01000021.1 GCA_002502135.1 archaeon UBA543 | reverse complement strand
GGAAATCTTGCATTTGTAATTGCAACTTTTGGTCCAATCCAGGCGCCTTCTTCTAAAACAGTGTATTCCGGTATAAAAACACTGGAGTGAATTCTGACTTTATTTCCGATTTTAACATGATGTTCTATTACAGAATTTGTTCCAATACTAACATCATCTCCAATTTCATTTTCTTCTCGAATCATTACCCCGTGACCGGTTTGCAGATTGTTTCCAATCTTATTTCCAGCATAAATAACAGTATTAGACCTAATAACTGCATTATTCCCAATAACAGTTTCAAGTTCTCCTTCTTTCCTTCCTCTAGCTGGCACTCCGATTTCATTGTTTCCGCCGAGCTCGCTGTTCTCTCCTATTTTTACATTAGTATACGTTTTATTCATTTGAAACCTCTATGCCTTGCTCTGCTGATTTTAAACAGAGTTCGCAGAGTTTTGTAGTGTTGTAAGTAGTGTTTGCTGAAAAGTCTTTGCTTTCAACTGAAGTTACAAAAGCTGTTAGTTCGTCTTTCAGCGGTTCGTTTTTGTGAATTTCAATAGTCTGCTCAGGCTCGATTTTGTTTCCAGCATAATCAACTTGAATTGGGTAAATTGTCATTATTTGTTCTAGCAAATCAACATAAATCTTTTTCTTGGAACCAATTACCCACAAATCCCGTTTCTTAAGCGGATGGAGCCAGCTCATTTCAAGTTCTGCCATGAAGTTTCCATAATCCAAAGTTGCAATTGCCGCATCTTCGCGATCCTGCGACAAGAATCTTTTGGATTTGCAGAAGAGTTTCTGCGGTTCCTTCTCCAAAACAAAGCTTAGCATATCAATTAAGTGAACTCCGAAATTGAAAACAACACCCATGTCCTTCCTTGGCGGTTTGTTAGAGTGCATATATCGTGCTGTGATGTACTGAATATCTCCAATCTCCGCAAGTCTTTTCTTCAATTCCTGAACAGCTGCATTGAATCTAAAAAGGTAGCCCACAGTCAAGTAAACTCCTTTTTCTTCTGCAAGTTTTCGCAGTTCTGCAGATCTTTCTGAAGTTTTAGTTAGCGGTTTTTCAACAAGAACATGCTTCCCTGCTTCAATACATTCCTTCACAATTTCATAATGCAAATCAGTTGGAACAACTATTGAAACAGCATCAACATCGCCTAACATTTCCTTGTAATCTGAATAAAATTTAGTATTAAATTCACTAGCAAGTGACTCAGTAGCTGGGTTAATATCAGCTATTCCAGCCAGCTCGCAGTTCTGTATTCCAGAATAAACCCTAACGTGATTCCTTCCCCACTTTCCAGCTCCTATCACTCCTACTTTAATCATACCTTGGACATCAAAATTTAGTATTTAATAGTTTGTGTATTAGAAATCGGTGGTATTCTTAATGGACCATAACGCCGGGGACAGGATTTGAACCTGCATAGGACGTGGGTGGTCCACCCCCAGTCCTCAACTGGGCATGTTACCAGGTTCCAGCACCCCGGCAAATTTATATATTGGTTTAACCTACAAGTTGATTGACTTGGGCGGTCCATTCTGGTTCTCAGCTGGGTCTGTTATCAGACTCCAGTACCTTTTCTTTTTTAGCGAGAGCGTTTACTCTTTATAAAATTTCGTTAACTTTTGTGAGTTTATTTAGGATGTTCTCCCCAACTTTTTTATACTCCAACCAACTCAGTTTAGTAATGAAAATTTTGTCAGTAGTGGGGGCAAGGCCGAATTTCATGAAAATTGCGCCTATAGCAGATGCTCTGAAGGCACATGAAGATGTAACTCATTTTCTGGTTCACACTGGCCAGCATTATGACGAAAATATGTCCAAACTCTTTTTTGATGAACTTGGAATTCCAAAACCTGATGTTAATTTAGGTGTCGGGGCAGGTTCGCAATCTCAGCAAACAGCAGAAATGATGGTAGAGCTTGAAAAAGTAATGATTGATCAGAAGCCGGACTTGGTTTTAGTAGTTGGTGACTGCAATTCTGCACTTGCAGGAGCAATTGTTGCTTCTAAATTGCACATCAAGCTGGCTCATATTGAAGCTGGTTTGCGCAGTTTCAACTGGCAAATGCCTGAAGAAATCAATCGGATTGTAGTTGACAAGCTTTCAAATCTGCTTTTCACAACAGAACATTCTGCTAATGAGAATCTGAAAAAAGAAGGAATTACTGAAGGTGTTCATTTTGTTGGCAATGTAATGATTGACACTTTGCTGAATTCACTGGAGAAAGCAGAGTCATCTAAAGTTTTGGAAGCTTTGAATCTGGAAGCAAAGAATTACGCTGTTCTGACAATGCACAGACCTGGAAATGTTGATAAAAAGGAAGTTCTGGAAGGATTACTGGACACTCTTGCAGAAATTTCCAAGAACATCAAAATTGTTTTTCCAATCCACCCGCGCACAAAGAAAATGGTTGAGCAGTTTGGATTAACAGAAAAACTGAATTCACTACAGCTTACTGAGCCGCTGGGCTATCTGGACTTTTTGAAACTTAATTCAAATGCTAAAATAATCCTTACAGATTCTGGTGGGATTCAGGAAGAATCTACAATTCTAAAAGTGCCTTGCGTAACTCTCAGGGGAGAAACAGAGCGCCCTGTAACAGTTGAAGTTGGCGGAAGCGTGGTTGTTGGTCAGGACCGAGGAAAAATCCTTTCAGCTGTTGATACTTTCTTAAATGGGACTGCTCCTGAGCCTGGCGTTCCTGAGTTGTGGGACGGCAAAGCTGCTGAAAGAATTGTTGGAGAAATAATAAAAAATGCCTAAATCATTCAACACCCAAAAATACGTACAAGCTCAATCTGAAGAAATCCTAAAACGATTAAAAACATCTGAGAACCGTTTCTATTTAGAAATCGGCGGAAAGCTCTGCACAGACTTCCATGCATCCAGAGTTCTCCCCGGCTACGAGCCAGACACCAAACTCCAAGTTCTTGAGAAAATTTCTGAAAATCTTGAGCTTGTGTATTGTATCAGCGCTCCTGACCTTGAAAGGGAACGGCTTTACAGCGACACTGGCATGGTCTACAACAAACAGGTTTTCGAAGACTTGAAAAACATTGAAGAGCGCGGCTTGAAGGTCTCTAGTGTTGCAATTACAATCTACAACAAAGAGGAAAAAGCAGACATTCTCAAAAAACAGCTTGATGAACAGGGAATTCCTAATAATATTTTCAATAGAATAGCGAATTATCCAAAAGACATTGATCACATATTAAGTGACCAAGGGTTTGGAAAAGAACCAAAACCCAATTTCAAAGAACGATTAGTTGCAATTACTGGCCCTGGCGGCGGTTCTGGAAAAATGGGAATTTGCATGATTCAGTTATATCATGATTACAAAGCTAAAAATTTCTCTAAATATGCAAAATATGAAACATTCCCAATCTGGAATCTTCCATTAACACATCCAGTCAACCTTGCATACGAAGCTGCAACTGCTGACCTTGGAGATTACAATATGATTGATCCTTATTACAAAAAGAAAACTGGAGAAGAGTCAGTGAATTACAACCGTGATGTTGAGAATTTTGAAATTTTAAAAGAGCTGCTTACTCGTCTGGATCCAGAAGAATCAGCTTGGGTAACTTCTCCAACTGAAATGGGGATCAATATGGATTCTGAAGGTTTTGTTGATGAAGAAAAAATCAAAAACGCTGCTGAAACTGAAATTCTTGCAAGATATAAGGAGTACCAATCTGAATTTCAGAAAGGAGTAGAATCCGAGCAAACAGTCAAGCGTGCTGAAGAAATTATGAAGAAAGCCGGGTTGGCTTCCTAATCCACTACCTTTAAATACAAACTTTTCAATTGAATTTTATGGAAAACCGTATTGTAGGTTTTATTGTACTCGGTCTTGCAGGAGTCATTGGTCTAGTTACTCTGCTTTTCAACAGAGCTTTGACAAATATTGTAAATGTTACCTGCTCTCATGGCGAATCCTGTCCAATGTGGCAGTCAATAAATGTTCATACAAACATCAGTTTGATTTTAATGGGTGTTATCATTCTAATTGGTCTATATCTAGTGTTTTCAGAACAGCTTGACAAAATGGTTTTCAAGCCAAAACCAGAACAAACACTTCCCCAACAGGATTTCAATAAAGTTCTCACAACACTTTCCATTGATGAAAAGACTGTTTTTGAAAAATTAATAGATGCACAAGGATCAATTTTCCAGACAGAGCTGGTTGAAAAATCAGGATTCAATAAAGTGAAAGTAACCAGACTTTTGGACAAGCTGGAAGGCAGGAATCTGATTGAGCGAAAGCGCAGGGGAATGTCTAATATTGTTATTCTAAAACACTAAAATGGATTTTATGAACGATTTTGAAACCAAAGTGAGAAACACTGTCAAGGATTATAAATTAGCAACTAAAAAAGACAAGATTATTGTTGCTTGCTCTGGTGGAAAGGATTCAACAGTTGTTCTCTACCTTCTCAAGAAATTCGGATACAATGTTGAAGGCCTGATAATTGATCTGCTTATTGGGAAATGGTCTGATGATAATCTGGAAAACGCCAAGAAATTCTGCAAAGAGCAGAAAATCAAATTAAATATTGTAAATATTCGGAAAGAATTCGGTTGTTCAATTTGTCATATCCGAATGGGAATTCAATCCAAAAAGAAACTGAATAATTGCATGATTTGCGGAGTAATAAAACGCTGGCTCTTAAACAAGAAATCACGAGAGCAAGGCGGGACAAAACTTGTAACTGGTCACAATCTTGATGATGAAGCTGAAACTCTTTTAATGAATCTCTTTACAGGCAATCCAGAATTAATGCTCGGATTCGGGCCAAAAAGAAACTGTCCTAATAAGAAATTTGTTCACAGAATCAAGCCGTTATTCTTCTGCACCAATGACGAAATCAGAAAATATTCTAAAGCAAAAAAATTCCCAGTACTCTATGATCCTTGTCCCTGCTCGCATGGAGCTTTCAGAAGCGATGCCCGGGAATTTATTGCAGAATTGGAAAAGAAAGAACCAGGGACCAAAGAGAAACTTGTTCGAAACTTTTTGAAAATATTACCAAAGCTCCAAGAACAAATAAAATTGGGGGTGACGGGGCGAAGGAGCGAGGGGGCGAAGAAAGAAAACTTGAAAACTGAAAAACTTGAAACTCGACAGCACTGCGCAGTCTGCAAAGAGCCGACTATGAATGAATTGTGCAAAAGATGTGAATTAATTAAGATTCTTGGCTTAGCTAGGGCGAAATAGCGAACGAACGCAAGTTCGTGAGCCTGACTCAACCAGACCGAACCAATTTGAAGTAAAGGGCTTAAGCCCCTTCGCGAAGCGAACGGGGCTTCATGTCGTATGCGCTACAGTCCGGAGCGCCAGTTAAGAACCAATTCGCAAATTTAACCAATTCAAGTATTCGCGGACTGAAACTAGTTTCATCCAATAGGATATAAGCTGTTTCAAACACTACTATTTCATGAAAACCAAGACAATAACAACTTTGGTCATTGTCGGCCTGATAATCGGATTGTCAAGCTACGGCTTGTTCAAGTCAGCAACTGGACCAGGCGAGTATGACAATCTTGCAAACTGTCTGACAAACAAGGGAATTAAAATGTACGGCACTGACTGGTGCTCTCACTGCAAAGATCAAAAAGTCTTGTTTGGAAAGTCGTTCAAGAAAGTTGATTATGTAAATTGCGACACACGAAAACAAGACTGCAGGGATGCTGGAGTATCTGGCTACCCAACCTGGATCATAAATGGGGAGCAGTATTCGGGAACACAATCACTGAGTGAGCTTGCAAGACTTAGTGAATGCACTTTAGGTTAAAAAATGAAAAAAATTAATTTACCAGTAAAAGGAATGCACTGTGAAAGCTGTGTTAAGAAAATAGAGCAGGGAGTTGGCTCTATGAAAGGAGTCACAAGCGCAAATGCTGACCTGCTTGAAAATCAGGTCACTGTTGAATACTATTCAGACCAGACCAATCAGAAGAATATTCTTTCTAAACTCAGTGAACTTGGATATTCTTCTGAAAAGAAAGAGCAGACCTGGAAACAGGCGCTGGCTTACGGCCTTATCCCGCATATTGGCTGTATTGGCTTCATTATAGCATCTGTAATTGGGGCAACAGTTGCAATGAGTATTTTCAGGCCATTGCTGATGAATCGGTATATTTTCCATTTCCTGATTCTGATTTCAATTGGATTTGCAACAGTTTCCTCTGTAATTTACTTAAGAAAGAACAAATTGCTTTCAATTAAGGGAATTAAACGCAAAAAAGGATATCTGTTTACAATGTATGGGATAACAGTCGGAATAAACCTTGTGTTATTCTTCTTTGTGTTCCCAATGCTTGCTAATTTAAGTCCAACTGGAGCTTTAGTTGGTGTTGCAGATTCTGATTTGTCAACTCTGAACATGAAAGTTGATATTCCATGCCCAGGACATGCTCCTCTTATTACAAGCGAGCTGAAAACACTTCCTGGAATTGCATTTGTAAAATTCAGTTTTCCAGAGAATTTTGAAGTGAAATATGATGAACGAATAACAACAAAAACTGAAATGCTTTCGCTTGAAGTTTTTGAAGAATACCCTGCAACAATCCTAAGTTCTGAAACAGCAGAAAGCCTTAATAAACAGTCAGCTCCTACCAGCACTTGCGACGGAAGCTGTGGTGGAACTGGGTCATGCGGAAAGTCAAGCTGCGGTTGTGGTGGTTAATCTTGACTAAAACAACACTCCAAGTAACTGGAATGCACTGCGCAAGCTGTGCTGCGAATATTGAAACAACATTAAACAAAGAAAAAGGTGTTTCAAAAGTTAGTGTAAATTTCGGAACAGCAAAAGCAATTGTTGAGCACGATTCTGCGTTGATTGGCGATGCTAAATTAATTGAATTAATAAAAGGAATTGGGTTTTCAGCTGAAGTTTTAACAGAAGCTGACACACTCAAAGACTCAAATTTCCAGCAAAAGGAAGTGAATTACTTCAAAAAACGATTTCTGTTCAGTTTGATTTTCGCAATTCCTGCTTTTATTATTGGAATGGTTTTCATGTGGATGGGAATTATGATCCCGTATAATGATTATATCTTGTGGGTGCTTGCAACTCCTGTTCAATTCATTGTGGGCTGGCAGTTCTATAAAGGCACCTGGTCTGCACTCAAGAACAAAAGCGCAAACATGGACTCGCTAATTGCTCTTGGAACAAGTGCTGCATACTTTTTCAGTGTTTATCTTGTGCTTTTCAGTCCTGGTTCTGGTCAGTATTTCGAAACATCTGCAATTTTGATAACACTTGTGATTATGGGCAAGTATTTAGAGTCAATTGCAAAGGGAAGAACTTCTGAAGCAATTAAGAAGCTGATGCAGTTAAGCCCGAAAACCGCCAATGTCCAGCGAAATGGCAAGTTTGTGAGCATTCCAATTGATGATGTGAAGGTCGGAGATATAATAATGGTCAAGCCAGGAGAGCGGGTTCCGGTTGATGGTATTATAATTGAAGGAACTTCCTCTGTTGACGAGAGTATGGTTACTGGCGAAAGTATTCCAATTGAAAAGAAAAAAGGGTCTGAAGTTTTGTCTGCAACAATAAACAAACACGGTTCATTCACTTTCAAAGCAACTAAAGTCGGGGCTAACACAACTCTTTCAAGAATAATCAAGCTCATCGACGATGCACAGGGCCAGAAAGCACCTATTCAGAGATTTGCTGACACTGTTTCCAAATATTTCGTGCCTATTGTGATTTTAATTTCAATACTCACCTTTATTGCATGGTTCTTCATCTTCTCTGCTGAACTATCATTTGCATTAATTGCCTCTGTTGCAGTTCTGGTTATTGCTTGTCCATGTTCTTTAGGTCTTGCCACTCCAACTGCAATAATGGTAGGATCAGGTAAAGGTGCGCAGAATGGCATACTTATCAAAGGCGGAGAGGCTCTTGAAACCGCACACAAGCTCGATTATGTAATACTTGATAAAACCGGCACTATTACAAAAGGAAAGCCAGAAGTTACTGATATTATCTCCTTTGGCAAGGATGTCTTGAAAATCGCAGCGTCTCTTGAAAAAGCGTCAGAGCACCCTCTTGCAGATGCAATTGTCAAGAAAGCAAACAATATGGTATTGGGCAAGGTTTCTTGGTTCAAGGCAGTTCCAGGACACGGAGTTACAGGAACAATAAACTCTCAGAAATATTTACTTGGAAACAAGAAGCTCATGCAGGTAAATAAAGTTGATATTTCAGAGCACCTCACTAAAATTACAGAACTAGAATCACAAGGAAAGACTGTAATGGTTCTTTCTGATTCAAAAACAGTTCTTGGATTAATTTGTGTTGCAGACACACTCAGGGAAACTTCAAAACAGGCTGTAAAAGCTCTTCAAGACCTTGGAGCTGAAGTTTACATGATTACTGGTGATAATGAGCTTACTGCAAAAGCAATAGCAAGCAGTGTTGGAATCACAAATGTTTTTGCTGAAGTTCTTCCAAAAGACAAGCTTGGTTATGTTAAGAAATTGCAGGAAAAAGGAAGAGTTGCTATGGTCGGGGACGGTATTAATGACGCTCCAGCTATTGCGCAGGCTGATATCGGAATTGCCCTTGGGTCTGGCACAGATGTTGCAATGGAGACTGGAAATATTGTTTTAATGCAGAATGACTTGCTTGATGTTCCAAATTCAATCAAGTTGAGCCAAATAACAATGCGAAAAATCAAGCAAAACATGTTCTGGGCACTATTCTATAACACTCTCGGAATACCAGCAGCAGCAGGAATTCTTTATCCATTCACTGGATGGCTTCTTTCACCAATATTAGCTGGAGCAGCAATGGCATTCAGTTCTATTAGTGTTGTTACCAATTCCTTGCTTTTAAAAAGAATGAAGCTTTAGGCAAACATTGTTTTAATCCAAATACCAAGATAATGAGTTATTGCTATAACAGCTGACATTATCAGCAAGTGTTCAAGAATTACTCGCCATGCATTTATTTTCTGTTGTTTTGCAAGATAGTAGCTGAAAACCCCGATAATCAACATCCCCCAGGCAATACTTACTATAACTGCTGTTGAAAGCTGAAGAAATAGAACAGGAACGAGGAACGTCAGTCCAAAAACCATTTTAGTTAGGAAAGTTGCTCCAGTTGATTGCCAGATCTCTTTTACAGTGTGTTTTCCTTCTGATTCTTCAGAAATGTGAATGCCAAGTGCATCAGAAAACGCATCTGCAATTGCAATTGTTAAAATTCCGCCAATAACTGCAAGCTGAGAATTTGTTCCAGAATTCAGTCCAACCATTAATCCAAGCGTAGTAATCACTGCTGTTGTGATTCCAAAACTGAATCCTGTTTTTGTTGAATGGTTCATTAATTTTGTTTATCTTGCAAAGGTATTTAAATATACGGGAGTAAGCTTTTTTTGGGACAATGATATTGGAGTTCATGAAAGTTTTGCATTTTGCAGGTTTAATTGGAGGGGTCAGTGGAGCAACTGTCCTTGCACTTCTTTTCAAAAAAGCATTATCTGAATCAGCTCTTCTGGAATCTGTTTTCAAAATAAGCAGATCAACTATGAATATTGTTTGGACAAGCATTGCTGCTCTTGCTGTTTCAGGAATTTCCTTGTCGATTTTGGGTAGTTATTTTCCAAGCGATGGTCTTGTATTCACTTTCAAGCTTATTCTTTCAGTTGCAATTCTTTTCCTTACTGGTTATATTGAATTCGGTGTATATAGAAAAGTCAAAGCAATGGGAACCAAGCAATCTGTAAAAGCAGTTTTTAATTTGTGCAAGACCAACTGTTACCTGTCCTGGCTAGTTGCAACATTATGGTATATTGTTATTTTTCTTTCAGTTTATTCTGTTAAGTAATATGCATCAATAACCTTTTTATACCCCCTTAACCTCGTATCAGTATGCAAACCAAATACATTATCACTACCGGCGGAGTAATATCCGGCCTTGGTAAGGGTATTGTCTCTTCTTCTATCGGACGTCTTCTACAAGCTGCTGGTTTTAAAGTTACTATTGTAAAGATTGATCCCTACATTAATGTTGATGCCGGAACCATGAATCCATTTGAACACGGCGAGGTTTTTGTTCTGGATGACGGCGGAGAATGCGACATGGATCTTGGAAATTACGAGCGTTTTCTCAATATAAACCTCTCACGCAATAACAATATCACAACTGGCAAGGCGTACAAAGCAGTAATTGACAAGGAGCGAAAAGGAGAATACCTTGGAAAAACTGTTCAAATTATTCCTCATGTTACAAGAGAAATTCGCGACCAAATCCACAAGGCTGCAAAAGGTTTTGACATTTGCATTGTAGAGCTCGGTGGAACTGTTGGGGATATTGAAAGCATGCCTTTCCTAGAAGCAGTACGACATCTGCACCTGACAGAAGGCGATAAGAATGTTGCATTCCTTCACGTTACTTTAGTTCCAGTTCTGAGTGTGGTTGGAGAACAGAAAACCAAGCCAACTCAGCACAGTGTGCAGAGACTACAGGAAGCTGGAATACAGCCTGACTTTATTGTTGCAAGATCAGAATCAAGATTGCATAAGAAAACTCAAGAGAAAATTGCAAACTTCTGTAATGTTCAGGCTGAGAATGTGATTTCAGATCCCGACTGCAAGAGTTTGTATGAGGTTCCATTGCTTCTGCAAAAAGAAGGATTGGACCGCAAGCTTATGAAAAAGTTCGGATTGAAGCGCAAAAAAGCTGTGAACCTTAGTGCATGGCGCAAAATTGTTAAAAGAATGATTAAGCCAAAGAAAACAGTCAAAATTGCAATGGCTGGAAAATATACAGCACTTTCAGATTCCTATGTTAGTATTTTAGAGGCATTCAAGCATGCAGGAGCTGTTAACAACTGCGAAGTTGAGATTGAGTGGATTGAAACAACTGATTTTGAAACAGACAAGAAGAAAGTGAAGATTCTGGACAAGGTTGATGGTTTGCTTGTGCCTGGTGGTTTCGGCTCAAGAGGTGCAGAAGGAAAAATCACTGCAATTAATTATGCTCGAAAGAACAAACTTCCGTTCTTAGGTCTTTGCTATGGTTTCCAGATGGCAGCTGTTGGTTTTGCTAGAAAAGCCTGCAATTTGAAAGGCGCAAATTCTGTGGAAATTGAGAAAAATGCAAAGCATCCGATAATCTGCATTCTGCCTGACCAATATGAAGGAATAAATATGGGCGCTACAATGCGGCTCGGTTCCTGTCCATGTAAAATTGAAAAAGGCACACTTGCTCACAAAATTTACGGAGATACCCTGATTCATGAGAGGCACAGGCATAGGTATGAGTTGAATCCAGAATATATTGAAGTTCTTGAGAAAAATGGTTTGAAGTTCTCTGGCAAAGCTCCAAAGTCTCCAATAATGGAAATTCTGGAACTACCAAAACATCCGTTCTTTATTGCAACACAGGGTCATCCTGAATTCAAGTCCAGGGTTGAGTCGCCAGCACCGCTGTTTGTGCATTTTGTCAAGGCCTGCTTGGACAAAAAGGCATAAATAAGCCGGAAACCACTAATTATCCATGGCACTGCCGGTAGTAATGGACTCTTTTGCAAAGCTTGCAATAGGCGGGTCTGTAGCTTCTCTTGCAGCAGCAGGTGGATATTCTGTGCATCGTATTTTAAGAAATCGCAAGTATCAGATTATGCTGGAGAACAAAGAGCAGATTAAGGAGCTTGTGAAGCATCAGCTAAGACTTGGAACAGCTCTTTCAGATATTAAAAAAACATTGATTCACGCTGGTCATAATGAGCAGCTAGTGGGTGAAGTTGTTGGTATGTTGGATCTTTACAGGTATGTTTATCAAAACATGAAAGGCGGCTATAATTCCGTTCAGGTGAAGCACTCGCTTCTGCACTGGGGCTGGGATGAAGCTAAAGTTAACAAAGCAGTTGTGCATGCTTCACACAGTATTCTGGCTCAGAGATATTCAAGTAGGCATGTAACAGTTTAATCAGGCGTTAGGCGTTTTGAGTTAACAGAGTTGATTGAGCTGGCGTTAGGCTTTAGTATTAATATAATAGGATCTAAGGCCCAACGCCTAAGGCCCAACGCCCGAACCAACATGATAAACTTTATAAACACAATTAATTATCTATTCGATACTAAAATGGCAAAATTCCCAGAAGCAAATGCACGATTGTTCCAGAACATGTACATTTGCATGAAATGTCAGGCAAGAAACCGTATTGATAAGCGGAGAATTAGATTGGGGAAGGCCAAATGCAGAGAGTGCCACTACCCACGATTACGAGCAAAGAAGAAGAAATAGTTCTGGTTAAGTTTATTAAAGAGTTAGTTTATAGTTTTAGTATGACATTTAACAAATGGGACATTCTCCTAGAATCTGAAGATCCTAAAGAATTTAGAAAATTGGAATCAAAACTTCATATTCTTGGGAAGAAAAAAAGGGAGGAGATGTCACGAAAGGATATGGCTAAGGACAATCCAATAATGCGCAAGGAAAATGCCGTTCTTCTTGAAAAATCTGCATCTTATTGCGTTATTGTTATTTTGTATGACAAGAGAAATCATAAAGGAGCGCTTTTGCATATTGAAAACCCTTCACTTGCACAAGGTGCTCTTGCGAGTATGATTTCCAAGATGTATGTCACAGGTTCTAATGAAATAATGGCTGTGATGATTGGTGGAAGTAGGGACGGCGGGTCTTTGTGGGAGAGAAAGGCTGACAATAATTGGGAAGCTTCTGAAAAAGTTTTGAGAGATAATCATGTTAATATTCTGCAGGATATGTGCCTTAGGGATGTTAGCGTGAAAACTATTGCATTGTGGGTAGAAGACGGAATGGTCCGGGGTGTTATTTCATCTCCTGGGAGTACTGTTTTCGATGTTTTCTGCGAATTTAAATTAAGCAAGTTTTAGCTAAACTTTTGCAGAGGTCGCATAATTCGGTATTGCGCTCGCCTCGAAAGCGAGTCCCTCTGGGATTGCAGGTTCAAATCCTGTCCTCTGCGCTATCCTTTCCACATTCTAATTTACTACACTCCACATTCCCATTAAACTACTCAGAATATTATCAGCTACTCTACTCCCCAGTTATCTGGTCAATAATTTCGCCCTTCTTGTTCTTCAAGAACAGAGTGTCTCCTGGGTTCCAGAAATCTTCCTTATATAAGTACCAGTCTGCAGCTGTTGCAAGCCCATTTCTGCTGTGGAGTGTGACATAACCATTCAATTTTGTAAAGTCTGGGAACATGTAGTAAACAGTGTCATTCACATCCCGAATTGTCCACTCATAAACTTTCCAGTTCTCTGCATACATCTTAATCCACTCATCTTCTCCTAGATTTACTTCCAGGAAGCGTGGCTCTGCTTCTCTTTTTTGCAAACATCCGGTTATCAAAGTGTTAAAGCAATTTCCATTTACACAAGCATCAGTTGTGCAATAATCATCATCTTTGCAGTCAGGATCAGTTGAGCACTCAGTTCCTGCTGGTTCCTGTTCCGGCTCTGCTTCAATTTCATCAGGAACATCTTCCACTTGTCCATCTCCTTCTGTAACAGCTCCTGTGTCTGGAGTTTCTTGCGGAGCTTCTATACAGCCTGCTATAAAAATAGCGCTTAGTAGTATTGCAATAATCATGAGTGCTTTGGTTTTCATGAGTTGTGCTAATTACTAGTGGTATTTAAACTTATTTTTTTTTAAAATTACGTAAATCCTTCTCTTTCTAGGATTTTCTGGATTGTCTATAACCACTCCGCCATCAAAGTGATCTGCAAATGCTTTTTTAACTGTATCAAGTTCAATATTGTCTTTTGGATAAAATTGAATTCCTGCTTTTCCATTTGGTTTTAGAACATGATATATGCCTTCAGCAACTTTTTTCAAATCTTTTGCATCGCCTTTAAGCCACTGGAGCGCCGATATTGAACTTACTGTGTCAAATTCTCCTTCTTTGTAAATGTTTTTCAGGTCTCTCATGTCACCCACATTTGCTTTGAAACCTTTTTCCTTTGTAATTTCAAGTATGTTTTCAGCAACATCAATACCTTCCACCTTATGCCCTTTTTCTTGGAAATATTCTGCTGAAAACCCTGCTGAAATGCCGAGTTCAAGGTGTTTGCCTGGCTGTGTTATTTCCAGTAATTCTTCCAATCTCTTTGCTAGCAATGTCTGCACTCTTCGCATTCCTGACGTAGTTGCATGATGCTGGCCATCTTCAGTCTGGTAAAACTCTTCAGGAGTCATTGTGTCCTCCGGCCTCTCTGATTTTACACTAAATCTGAAGTCATCACTTGCTTTTTTTCTGTAATTCATTACAAATATCCTCTTGATTTGGATTTATAAAGTTAATGCTATATTGGTTTGTCAATTACTAAAAATCGTTTCTCTTTTCGCAGATTTTCATCATCAATAATAACCCCGCCTGTGAATTTGTGCCTGAACTGTGTTAGCATAAGTTCTTCTACATTTTTTGGTTTCTTAAAATGCTGAAGCACTGCTCTTCCTCCAGGTTTTAGTATTCTAAAAATTTCATCTGCAACATGCTTATACCTTTGCTCTATTTCATTTTCTGATTTACAACCTTCTTCAACAAAATTCATTACTGAAATCGCAATTATGCTCCTGAATTCCTCATCTATAAACGGAAGTCGCTCCCTGATGTCTGCTTGCTGTACTTCAAATTCTTTTTCTCGTGCAAATGCAAGCATATCTTCTGAAATATCCACGCCTTGAATATCTGTATATCCCCTTTCTTTCATAATCTCCATGCTCCATCCTGTTCCACATCCAATGTCTAGCAGTTTTTCAATGTTTATATTCGGATTATTGTCTTCCAGAAGATCAAGTGCTCTATGTACTGTCTCTATTTGCAGTTTCTTTAGATTTTTATTCTCTTCATATTCTCTGGCTTTCTCGCCAAAGAAGTCATCAAGTGTTGGTGTTTTTCCCATTGTGATCCTAATCTGTTGGTTTTTTCAGTTATTATATAATTTCCGTAGTGCTATCTTTTCTTTAGATTTTCTATTAATAATGCTTAAATACTGTGTTTAGATAAACACTATTGATGATATACGAAGTTCGTTTTCACGGCCGAGGAGGCCAAGGTGCTGTTACTGCTGCTAATCTACTAGCTGTAGCTGCAGGGCATGAAGGCAAATATTCTCGAGCTTTCCCGTTCTTTGGTGTTGAACGAAGGGGAGCGCCTGTGCAGGCGTTCTGCAGAATTTCTGACAAACCGTTCCGGTCTTACCAGAATGTTTATACTCCAAACACTGTTGTTGTTCTTGATTCAACTTTGATTAAGGATGTTGATGTTCTCTCTGGTCTCGAAAAAGGCGGGCATGTTGTTGTAAACTGTCATACCTGTCCTGATTTGAAATCCGCTAGCGTCCATTATGTTGATGCAACCAAAAGCGCACTCAAGCATCTTAAAAAACCTATTGTGAATACTGCAATGCTTGGCGCCTTTGCAAAAGTTACTGATATTGTTAAATTAGAATCTCTCAAGCAGGTTGTTAAGGATAATTTTGGAGAATCTAATGTTAAGGCTCTTGAAGAATGTTATGCAGAGGTGAAGCAATGAAAAGTCCTCCAACCCCCAACCCCCAACCTCCAACCTTTAACCAGGAGGAGAAGATATGAACCCGCCAAATGCAAAACCAGGAACCAGTGTAGAGAACAAAACAGGCAGCTGGCGCACTTACAGGCCTACTGTTGATTTCAAGAAATGTACAAAGTGCGGTATTTGTGCAAGCTTCTGTCCAGAAGGATGCATTAATATTGATCCTAAAACTGGTGCAATTATTGATTACAATTACTGCAAGGGATGCGGAATCTGTGCTAAGGAATGCCCGTCAAAGGCAATAACAATGAGTCTTGAGGTGAAGAAATGAAAAAAACATTAGAAGGTTCAATAGCAGTTGCAGAAGCAATTAAGAACTGCGAGCCAGATGTTGCAGCTTGCTATCCTATTACTCCAAGTACTCATATTGGCGAGCATCTTTCAGAATTTTTTGCAAATGGCGAGCTTAAGTCTTATGTTAATACTGAAGCTGAAATTTCTTCAATTGCAGCATTAATCGGAGCTTCTGCAGCTGGGGGCAGGGCAATTTCCGTAACTTCTTCTCAAGGACTTGCATACATGCACGAATCATTATTCTGCGCAGCTGGAATGCGATTACCAATGCTAATTGTTGTTGGAAACCGGTCACTTTCCGCACCACTCAGTATCTGGAATGACTGGCAGGACAGTATTGCTGAACGGGATTCTGGTTGTATGCAGTTCTATGCTGAAAATAATCAGGAAGCAGTTGATCTTGCAATTCAGGCTTTTAAAATTTCAGAAGCAGTTAATTTGCCAGCAATTTTGGGTATGGATGGATTCTATTTGACTCACTCTGTTGAGCCACTAGATATTCCAGAAATAACTGAGGTGCAGAAGTTTTTGCCGAAAAGGGTTTCTGCAGTCAAATTAGATACTAAAAATCCGCTTACAATGGGCGCTTATGCATTTCCGCAATACTACCAAGGCTTCAGACAGGATCTTCACAAGGACTTACTTTCTGCTAAAACCACTATCAAGAACGTGCATAATGAATTTGCAAAGCAGTTTGGTCGGAAATACGGCAATGGTTTGATTGAAGAATACAATACCAAAGATGCTGAATACATTCTGATTTCAATGGGAAGTGCAGCAGGAAATGCAAAAGATGCTGCAGATGAGCTCAGAACAGCTGGCGAGAAAGTCGGAGTACTTCGAATCCGCTGTTACAGGCCATTCCCATCTGAAGATATTGCAAAAGCTCTGGATGGAAAAAAGGGTGTTGGTGTTTTTGAAAAAGCATACAGCATGGGCGCAGTTCCTCCTGTTTATGCAGATGTTTCAGAAGCAATTACAAACTGCAAATCCAGGCCTCAGCTTTCAAGTTTTGTTGGCGGACTGGGCGGAAAAGATGTTACTGTTGATTCTCTAAAGATTTTATTTGGAAAACTGAAAAAGGGGGTGTGCAAGGAATGGGTTTGAAGGGGGGCTTGGGGGCTAGGGAGCTAGGGGGCTTGGAACATAATTATCTGCTAGCTCCTGGGCATACTGCATGCGCTGGATGCCCAATGCCAGTTATAATCCGGCATGTTCTGGATGTTCTTGGAAAAGACACAATTGTTGTTAATGCAACCAGCTGTTCTGAAATTATTTCCTCGCAATATCCGCGAAGTGCTTTCAAAACTCCGTACATCCACTCGCTTTTCGAAAATACTCCAGCTGTTGCAACAGGCGTAGTCCGAGCTCTCAGAGCAATGGGCAATGATCATACTCAAGTTGTAATAATTGCAGGAGATGGCGCAACTTACGATATTGGCTTTGGTGCAATGTCTGGAGCAATGGAGCGAAATGAGGACATAATTTACATCTGCTATGACAATGAAGCTTACATGAATACAGGAGTTCAGCGTTCAAGTGCAACTCCGCCATTAGCAAAAACAACAACTTCTCCTGTTGGAAGCAAGATCCACGGCAAGGTGATGCCGAAGAAACCTATTGTAGAAATCTGCGCTGCTCATGGAATTCCGTATTCTGCATCTGCAAGTATTGCTTATCTGCCTGACTTCAAAGCAAAACTGGAAAAAGCAAAAGCAATGAAAGGTTTCAGATTTATTGATGTTATTTCGCCTTGCGTTCCTGGGTGGGGATATGATCCTGCAATCTCAATTGAATTGTCAAGACTTGCTGTTGAAACTGGAATGTGGGAGTTGTTTGAAATTGAAAATGGAAAGCGGAAAGACACTTTCAAGCCAGGGCAGTTGAAGCCAGTTGGATTATATCTGAAACCGCAGAAGAGGTTTAAGCACTTGAGTGATGCTGAAATTGCTGGGATTCAGAAAGGGATTTTGGAGCGGACGAAAATTCCGTTGTTGAAGAGTTAGGAAACTTAAAATAGGAGAATATCCTTTTTATATTATGGATCATCTTTGGTATCGTCTTAATGATAAAGAAGTTAAGTTTATCCGCCCATTTGTCAATGATTTTGAAGAAGAAATGAATACGGCAGCTGAAGTTCAGCATTTTACATATTTTCTATATGGAAATCCTATTCGTTTAAACCGGTCTTTTTTAAAGAAGCATATTGGAAGAAACTGGATTCTGCATGGTCCTCTAAAGGATAGTTGGGTTTTTCCTCTTACACAATTCATTAATTCAAAGCACGGGAATTTCATGAATCTTGATCTTATAATCTCTGCAATTGCACATTATCGTATAGGATATCAAACGTACATTATAAAACCAATTCATAGTGAGGGTGAGGTAGAAAAAAGTCAACTCTTTTCTGATCTTGATGTCGGACCTACTGTTTTTTATCCAAATAAAGATGAAACATTAAAAATTAAATCAAAAACTGGCAGTCCAAAAAATAAGACACTCATTGTAGAACGGCATCTAGAGGAGTATATGTTTCCTCTCTGGAGAAAACGTGTGAGAAAGCATGTTATAGTACACCGTCGAGAGTTTGGGTCTGGCAAGCTTCGTTCTGCTACAACTAAATTTGTGTTTGAAATAGGAAAATTGGCAGGTATTATTGACAAGGCTGGGTATAGTTATGATGAGAATTATATGAGCCACTTGTTTTATAGTCCTCGTAAAAAGATTGCTCGGCTCATTGATTTTGCTGATGCAAATCCAATTAAGTGTGGGGTTCCTAGCACTTCTTTGGCAGAACTTCAAGCGTCTTTACCAGTGTACCTGATCCCAAAAAACGTGCCTACTGCAAGCATACAGCACAAACTCGAGTCTGAAATTGATATTGTTTTTGCAGATGGATTTGTTGCTGGAAATAAATAATTTTACTAAATTTCCCCTTGCATAAACTCTTCAATCTTATTAAAAGCTTCCTCTAATACCTTCATTTCAGGCAAATAAACAATTCTAAAGTGCCCTTTCCCATACTCTTCTCCAAATCCAGAACCGAAAACAGTCAACACTTGTTTCTGCTTCAGCAACTCAAGCACCCACTCTTTATCATCCTTAAACGTATTATTCTCAATCTTAGGGAAAATATAGAAAGCACCCTCAGGCTTTGCAGCTGATAATCCTTCAATTTCATTCAATCTTTTGTAAGCATAATCTCTCCGCTCC
>DAPM01000018.1:695-59975 GCA_002502135.1 archaeon UBA543 | reverse complement strand
CTCACGAACTCTCGTTCGTTCGCTAAAGATTAAAGTATCTTATTTAGATTCTTAAAACTCTTATTCATTGCAAACTTAGTCCCAGGATGCTTCTTTTCCATTTGCTTGATATTATCTTGAATCGCCTGCAACAACCCTTTTTTCTCAGATTTAACTGTTTTAACAAACTCAAACTTATTCAGTTTAGCATAAAGCTTTATTTCTTCTGCTGGAACATCTTTCAAAATCTTTATACTTTCTCTTGTTTTTGATTTTCCTTTTAGCAAATTAAACAAATTAGCTTCAATAATATCATCCAAAGTTTCAGAAGTAACAAATTTACTGCCTTTGCTCTTCCTTGCTTTAACTGGAATTCCAATTTTCTTTAAAATTTTCTTTGCCTGAGCATTTCCAGTAACTGCATACAGCTCAAACGGCATTCTTTTTGAAAACTCTTTCAAAAACTGGCAAACTACTATTGATTTCACATCTCCAGAAACTTCAATTGCAATTTTGTTTTTAGGTGTGAAGAGTTTGTTAATAGTGATATTTTTCCGGATTCGGTCATTTGTAAGCTTCAAAAAGTGTGTTTTGCACAAGCTCCTGCCTGAATAAAGCTGAGTTATTACAGCTGGTTTAGTGCAGAAATTGCATTTCATTGATAAAACCTAATCAGAATAAGTTAAAAACTTATTGCTCAGCAAAGCTTAAAAGCAATCTAGTACTAGCACCACTGAGGTAAAAGAAAAAATGAAAAAAACATTAGAAAATCTAACTAAAGCTTTTATTGGCGAGAGTCAAGCAAGAAACCGTTACAACTACTATGCAAAAATTGCAAAAAAAGAGGGCTATGAACAGATTTCAGAAATCTTCAAACTTACAGAAGATAATGAAAGAATTCATGCCAAGCGTCTTTTTGAACATATTCAAGAATTAAAAGAAGAATCTTCTGACGAAATTAAAGTGGAAGCAACAGCCCCAACAATTTATGGAGCAACGGCAGAGAACTTGAAAGCAGCAATTGCTGGAGAGCATTACGAAAACACAGAAATGTATCCGGAATTTGCAAAAATCGCTGAGAAGGAAGGATTCACAAAAATTGCAAAAAGATTAAAATCAATTTCAAAAGCAGAAGAGCACCATGAAGAAAGATACAAGAAGCTTTTGAAAGAGCTTGAAGCTGGCACTATTTTCAAAAAAGATAAAGAAGTAACTTGGATGTGCAGAGAGTGCGGATATATACATAATGGATTAAAACCTCCTGAAAAATGCCCGGCCTGTAACCATGCACGAGCTTATTACCAATTAAAGTGTGAGGAATATTGAAATGGTGAAACTTTGGAGATGCAAAATATGCGGAGATGCTTATATTGGAGCAGCTGCGCCAACTAATTGCCCGTTCTGCGGTGCAAAAGGCAAATTTATTTTCAAAATTCAGGATGTTGAAGTTAATTTCGATGTTCCATTAACTGAAACTGACAAGAAAAATGTGGAGCATGCTCTTGATGTTGAAGTAAGTAATGCAGAATTCTACTTCTGCGCTGCAAAGAAAACACCAGGCATTGAAGCTCAGAAACTGTTCAAAACACTTGGAAAAGTTGAAGCAGAGCACGCAAGTATCTGGAAAAAGATTTTGAAATTAGGTAAAGTTCCTGAAGGAAAAGAAGAATGCAGTGAGGAATACACCAAGAATCTGGAAGATTCGCATGCTATAGAAGCAAAAGCAATTGAATTCTACAAAAAAGCTGCTGAAGAAGCTGATAATGAACGAATTAAGGAAATTTTTGAAGCGTTAGTGGATGTTGAATTAGATCATCTAAAGCTTTCGGAAGAGAGATTAAAATGACTGAAAAAAACCAAATTTATATGTGTAAACTCTGCAGGAATGTTATAAAAGTCCTGCATGCGGGAGGCGGTGAATTAATTTGCTGTGGTAAGCCGATGAACTTGATAAAAGCGCACACAATAGAGGAAGAAGGAAATGAAAAACACGTGCCCATTATTGAGAAAACACAAACTGGAGTTAAAGTAAAAGTTGGTTCAGTACCGCATCCAATGGAAGAAAAACATTTTATTGGAGGAATTGGAATTTTTGTTGAAGGAGGAAAAAGCCAGTGGAAAGAATTGAAACCCGGAGATCCACCTGAAGTTGAATTTGAAGAAAAAGGAAAAGTGTTATTTGCTGAAGCAAACTGCAATATTCATGGTTTGTGGAAATCAAAAGGAGGTAATTAAAAATGAATCCTGCATTTATTGGCGGAATGTTGTCTTTGCTGGCAATGATTATTGCTGCAATGATTGCGGTTTTGAATAAAAAAGGAATAACACAAATACCACTGAAATGGCATCACATATTTGGTAGTATTGCAATTATTATTGGAATAATTCATGCATTATACGCAATCCTAGGTTGAAGAAATGAAAAAAGTCTCAAACTCTTTGAAAAACTGGTTCTTAATCCACTTTAGCATAGACATGATTTTTGCAGTTCCTTTAATTTTCTTTCCTGCAAGAATTCTAGGCTTGCTCGGATTTCAGACAACAGAACTGATAATGGCTAGACTTGTAGGTGCGGCGCTTGTCGGTATTGGCGGAGCTTCCTTGTTTAATTACAATAAAACAATTGAAAGTTACAAGATAATGCTAACTTTGAAAATTCTCTGGTCATCTGCAGCAATTCTTGGACTTCTAATTTCAGCATTTACTGGTGCGCCAATAGCAATTTGGTGGATAATAACAGTATTCGCAGTTTTTGATATTATTTGGATTTATTATAGGAGTCATATTAATGATTAAAATAAAACCAAAAAAAATCACAATAATTACATTGATTATAATGATACTGGTAAGTGGATGTTTATCTGCCAATCAGCAGGAAACTGAAAGTCCAGTAGAGGAAAAAATAGAAGAGGACGTTGTACAGGAACAGCCAATAGAAGAACAAGAACCTGCTCAAGAACTCCAAGAACCAAACATTAGAGAGTTTACAATAACTGCAAAAAAGTATAGTTTCAGCCCTAGCACATTAACAGTAAATAAAGGCGAGACTGTAAGGATAAGCATAACTAGCACAGATGTAGCCCACGGTTTTGCAATAAAAGAATTCAAAATAAATGAAAAACTTGCAAAAGGAAAAGAAACAATAATCGAGTTTGTTGCAGACAAAGCAGGAACTTTCAGGTTTTATTGCAGTGCCTATTGCGGATCAGGACACGGAGGTATGGCTGGACAATTGATTGTTCAGGAATAAAAAAATGACATTAATAAACCCAATAATTAGCACAAAACTAATTGTAGTTTTTGGAATTACAAACATCATTGGACTATTGCTAGTGTTTTTTACTTGCAGATGCATCCCAGGCACCAGATTTATAGGAACAAAACTAATAAAATATAACTGGTATAAAAAATTCTATAAGTTCCATTGTTACTACTGGTGGTTTTTTATGATATCTGTTATTCTGCATACGTTTTTTGCACTGGCAATATTCAGATTCTAATTATTTTGAACTAAGTATAAACTAGCCTGACTTAAACAAGATTTCTGTACAACCATATTGCTCTTCTGAAGTACCATATGCGCGTTTTACTTCCAGGTTGTTTATAAAGTTTTTAATTGCGTATGCTTTTCAAATCATAATTTGCAATATTTACACAATTTACTATCACACTGCTTGTTTTTAATCTTCCATTTCAGAGACCATTTCTTAATGTTACCTACTATATTCACAAAATCATCCCCGCTCTTAGACAAAGAATACTCGCACTTTATTGGAAACTTTCTCGCATCCACTCGTTTTTTAATCATGCCCTCCTGCTCTAATTCTTTTAATCTTGCAGAAAGAATTTTCGGGGTGATGTCCTGCATTTTTTTCTTGATATGAGAATAGCGTTTCCACTTTTGCTCGCCCTTGTATAATTCCAGCAAAACCAGTATTGTCCACTTCTTTCCTACAAAATCCATTGTTTTGTAAACAGTGCAATTCTTTTCCATACTATCTTTTTAGAAACTCTAACCTATATAAGTATCTTTTGTATACCGACTATTGAGGTTAAAAAAATGACAGAAACACTACTTGGAACTTGCCAAGAATGCGGCTCTGACAGAATAGAAATCATGACTCGAGTTACTGGTTTTTTCTCGAAAGTTAATGGATGGAACAAGGGAAAAATCGGCGAGTTGAGAAACAGGGCAGACGCAAAGGCAATGAACAAAAAAATACTTGCTGGTGCTTAAAAACACAGCAAAGGATGTTGAAAGCTTTATGGTAAAGAGAAGTATTGTAGTAATAGATGAAGAAAAATGCAATGGCTGTGGCTTGTGCATACCTGCCTGCCATGAAGGTGCTTTGCAGATAGTGGATGGAAAAGCGAAACTTGTAAAAGATATTTATTGCGATGGCTTGGGCAACTGTCTTGGGCATTGCCCGCAGGACGCTATTAAGATTGTTGAAAAAGATGCTAAGGAATTTGATTTTGAAGCCACAAATAAGCATCTGAAAGAAATTGGAAAACAAGAACTAGAGGAAAATCCACTTGAAGAAAAGACTGAAAAGCTTCCATGCGGATGTCCAGGAACAATGGTCAGGGATTTAAGAGGAGAACAAAATACTGATTCAACTCAAATCAGTAGCGAGGAACAGACATCCCAATTAAAACAATGGCCAATCCAATTGAATTTGCTTCCCCCAAATGCGCCTTTTTTTCAGAATTCTGACTTATTAATATCAGCTGACTGTGTCGGGTTTGCAAACCCGAATTTGCATAACAAACTGCTAAAAGGAAAGAGCATTGCAATTGGCTGTCCAAAACTGGATAATGTTTCTGAATACCAGGAAAAAATCCAGTCAATAATAGAAATGAGCAATCCAAAAACAATTACTGTTGCAATAATGGAGGTTCCGTGCTGTCACGGCCTTTACTATGCAGTGGAGCAGGCTACGCAAAACTCTGGAAAAGAAATACCAGTTAAAAAGATTGTTGTTGGAGTTAAAGGAACAACAAAAGAAAATTTGAGTTCATGAAAAAATATAGAACCAGTTTGTTTATAAAGTTTTTAATATCGACGTTCTACTATGAAAACATTATATACAACATATACTAAAATTATGATATGGTCAAATTAGCAGAATTTAAAGATAAGCGAACAGATGTGCTTAATTTCTTTATAAAAAAGAGGGAAGAACTTAATTCTCAAATTAAGAAAGAGTGTAACATTGAAATTGTTGAAAAATTATCAGATGAAGTACTAAATAGAATGATTGAACTTGAACAAGAAATATATGGTATTAAAGAAATAGAATTTCAAAAAAACGAAATGATTGAATATTTTAATAAGAAAGATTCAATTGTGATCATTCTTATAATAGATCAAAAAATTGAAGGATATGCATTTGGTTATGCTGAAGAAATTGTAAAGGGTACTGAATATTATGGAGAAGATATAATAATCTCACTAAAATATCAACAAAAAAGAATAGGGGAAAAACTACACCTGTGTTATCTTTATGCTATTTTTTGCTTGGGATATAGAACATTTGGATTCACAACGGCACACATAGACAAAGCAGGAAGAGAACTTGTAAAATGGTATAAAAGTCAGGGTTGTGAAGATGCTGAATCAGCTACAAAGATAGGACATCCAATGAGAATAAGATTAAGTGAAGAATATTTCGAGCAGTAACAACCTCTTTTCCACAAGTTTGTGATTTATACTTCAGCGCCTTTGTACATTTTCCCATGAAAGCAGATCTTAATTGGCAATTTAAGAATATACAAACGAATATAATTCCAAAAACCCATCAGTGGAGGAATATTATGCTTTCCTTTTTTCCAGTTCTCATTCCAAAAACAATGATTATCATGCAGAATGTCTCGTGTTTCTTGTTTATGATGAGAACAATGAATACAAATATGTTTCAGATGAAATTGTGCATTCAGTTTTTTGATTTTGTAACGAATACTCATTTTTCAACAACTTTCTTTCCGCAGTCCTGAGGTGTTATTACTTGCTTGGCATTCTTAAACCCTTTCTTTTCACCACTCAAATGCTCCAGAAAGATCCCAAGAGCAGCAACTTCACTGTGCGGTTGGCTTGTGACTGCAATATTTCGATCTGCCATTTCATACACTTCAAAGGGCACTTTCCCACCACCAACAATTATTAGCTTATCCTGTTTGTCCAGTTGCTTCAGTTCGGTTTTATACGGCAAACCATACATTGTCAAATGCAGTTTTTCGCCTTTGAAATCCTTGATAAATTTCCTGTAACTGTCAACATGCTCAATAGTAAATGGTCCGCCCCACGATTCTGCAATATCAGTAACACTCTTTTCCATTTCAGAATCCTTGTCACCACTGTAATAAATGCTGTCAGCTCCGAAAGCACGTGCTACTAAAGCAACATGAGTGCTAATGCGCTTGTCCCGAACAGCGCGGTGCTCTAATCGAAATACGGAAACCTTTACCATAAGGTATAAAAGTAACACTTTACACCTATATTAGTACTATGAAAGGACAAGATTTTCACATGACTTTCGTGCCAAAACAGGGCAGCGCTGTCAAGCGCATTGAAGAGCTTATCAAAAAAGATGAAATGGGCTCACTTCTAAACAATGTTCTCAAAAGCAACAAGATCAAGGCTGATAGAATTTCACTAGAAGAAACTGAGAAAGGAAAAGGCAAAGAAGGTGAAGTATTTGAAGGCTTTAGTTACAGCAAATATATTGGCAAATTGAGTGGTGAGAAAAAGAAATTCCTAAAACGCGAACCATTCATAGCAAGATTTGAATTGTCACTTTTGAAAAGCAGAACAAGAGATGGTATTTTAGTAAAGAACATGGGCCAGCACGGCACTGAAGATGCTAAAATAGTGGCTAAAGGGTTTTTCAATGTGTTATTAGACTTATCAGGGCAACAAGGTCCTGTGCAGTGGAATAACATAACCCGAACTGGAACTTTTTAAGTTCAATATTTTATTATAAGAAAGTTCTTAAGTGGGTAGTGATAACTATTTTCAAATTCAAAGATTAACAAATATAAAATTAGCCCCGTGGTGTAGTGGTCAAGCATACCAGCCTTTGGAGCTGGTGACAGCAGTTCGAACCTGCTCGGGGCTACCACTTAACAAATATAAAAAAACAAATAGCTCAAGCAAACCGAACCAATTTCAAAACAGGGCTTCGCCAAAGGCGAATGCCCTCGTGCCATCGTCCGCGGCAAGGCGGACGTTCGGAACTGCTCGGGGCTACCACTTAAAATTTGAAAATATAACCGTTATTGCGGGGGTACCAGAGCCTGGTCAAATGGGTAGGACTTAAGATCCTATAGCTTAGTGCTTTCGAGAGTTCGAATCTCTCCCCCCGCACCATAATCAAATTGAACTAATTTCAAAACAGGGCTTCGACGAAGTCGAATGCCCTCGTGCCATCGTCCGCGGCAAGGCGGACGTTCGGAGCTCTCCCCCGCACCAATTACTTTAAAAACCTAAATCCCTAACTGCTTTTAATGAAGACAATCCGGGATGCAATCCACGGCACAATTGGAATAGATGATTTGAGCTTGGAACTTCTCGACACCCCGGAAATGCAGAGATTGCGCGGGATCAGACAACTCGGATTTGGATATCTGGTTTACCCAACAGCAACTCACACCCGATTTGAACATTCTCTTGGTACTTACCATCTTGCTTCAAAACTTGGAAGATACGCAGGATTATCTGAAAAAGATCAGCAGAAAGTGAAAATGGCAGCTCTTTTGCACGATATTGGCCATGGCCCATTCTCGCATACAACTGAAACTGCTGTTAGCGATCACGTGAATGTTGTTCATGAAGCTCAAACAGTGAAATTAATAAAAAACAGCATGATCACTGACATTCTGAAAAAGAACAATTTTAATCCAAATGAAATTGCAGGAATTGCAATTGGCAAAAAACTACCACTTGGCGAAATTGTTGCAAGTGATATTGACGTGGATCGGATGGATTATCTTGTTCGTGATGCTTACTACACAGGCGCTGCATACGGGGTTATAGATCTTGATAGACTGATGCTGACAGCAACCCTTCATAGAGGCAAACTGAGGATGAAGGAAAACGGACTTTCAGCTGTTGAAGCTCTTGTTTTTGCACGTTACTTGATGTATCCTGCAGTTTATCAGCACCACACAGTTCGTATTTGCGATTCAATGCTCTCAGCAGCAATTGTTGAGTGTTTGGAAGAAGGATTGTTTTCTGTTGAAGAGCTTTACAACATGGATGATATTGAGTTGATTTCACGACTCAGATTAATGACCACATTTTCAGGAGAGATAATGCAGAGACTGGAACACAGGAAATTGTACAAGCGAGCAATTGTTATTGGAAGAGAGGATTTGGGAAGTGGATATAAGAAATTGCTGAATCTGGAAACTGAAAAACTTGAAGGACTGCAAGCAGAATTAACAGAAGTTTGTGATTTAAAACAAGGTGAAGTTCTTTTGGATATTCCAGCGCCATTATATGCTTCAGAAGCAACTGCAGAAATTCTTTACAAAGGAAAGCCAACACCAATTGAGGCAATTTCACCGCTTTTGAAAGCATTGCGAACAGCGCAGTGGAGCTATTGGAATGTTGCTGTTTATTGTGATAAGAAAAATGTGGAGAATGTAAAACAAAAGGCTCAGGATGTGCTGTTGGGGTTTGTGCAATAATTATTCTTCAAGTTCTTTTAGAATTTTAATTAATTCCCGGCTTGTAATAACATCCTCAAGCTCGCTTTTCTCTAAAATCGGCACTCCAGCAATACTTGGATCTTTCTTTTTATGGAAAACAAACATGCCGTGCTGTTCTAGAGCATTTGCAGTATCGTGGATATCCTGTGCTTTTTTCTGGATTTGCTGTTGTTTCAAACCAGTTAGCAGAATATCTTTTCCGTGCTTTCCAATCATGCTGAATGAAGCTTTAGTAACGCAGGTTGTCTTGAAGCCAATATCACTGAGCTGACCAGTTATAGATTGCTCAAACCTGTCTGCTGTTTTAGGTTCTTCCAGTTTTTTCACTTCAAAATCAAAAACATTAATTGGGTCAATAATCAATTCACCAATTGCATCTTGGATTCTGAGAATATTTTCAAGCTCTGCACCTTCACCTTTCTCATACTTTTCAACAGTTGTTCTGGAAAGTCCTGCAGATCTTGCAACATCTGCTAAGGAAAGTTTCTTTTTTTCTCTTAATTTTTTCAGGAAATCAGCATTAATATGAGCATAAAACCCGCCTCGTTTTGCATAAACAAACGGGAGCTTGCCTTCGGTTATTGTTTCCTGGAAAGTTTCAGCACTAATTGCAGGAATTCCGTATCTTTCATAGATTGTGTGATCCCGAAGATGGTCACCTAATCCGGTTATTCCAATAATAAGTGGAGAAGCTTCTAGAACATCAGAAATCCGAACCAAATCTTCAGCTTGATCCTGATACAAACTATCAACATTTACCAAAACTTTCAAAAGCAGAATTGAGTTGCCTTTTCTTGCAAGAATATCAAAACAACTTGGAACTAACTGCCTTGCTACTGAAAACCCGTTTTCTTCAAGGGTCTGAATTGTTTCAGTTACAAGCTGTTCTCTCATGATAATTGCTTCAGAATCTCAGCTAATAAACATTACGAAACCTTATATATCCAAAATAGCTAGTCAGTCTTATGGACAATAAAATCCTAATAGGACTAGCAGTTTTAGTTGTTCTAGGTGTTGTTGGAATTACTCAACTTGGAAATGCAGACCTGGTAACTGGAATGGTTGGAGCAAAAATGGCAGGCGGCGGTTACGGAGGCGGATTTATGCTATGTTGGGTAGTTGTGAAACTTGTTTCCCTTGCAGTTGTGACATTTATGGTTTCAGCAATTTTCTGGTGGACAAAAAAGCTAGTACTTGGAAATAAGAAGTAAGGTTTTCTAATGGAACAAATACGTGAAGAAGTGAAGAAGCATATGCTAGCGCAATCGCCCAGCCACGACTGGATGCATGTAGAACGAGTTTTGAAAAATGCACTTCATATTGGTAAAGTCGAAGGTGCTGATCTGGAAATTGTTGAATTAGCTGCTCTTCTGCATGATATTGCACGAGATATAGACACTAATACTACTGAAACTGGAGATACCTGCCATGCTGTTGAAGGCGCTAAAATAGCTGAGGAAATCCTGAAAAAGCACAATTATCATGCAGAGAAAATTGAAAAAATCTGCCACTGTATTAAAACTCACAGATTCAGAGACCCAACACTTGTACCAGAAACTCTGGAAGCAAAAGTGATTTATGATGCTGACAAACTGGATGTCTTGGGGGCAATTGGAGTTGCAAGAACTTATTCATTTGGAGGAGAGCATAATCAGAAACTTTATTCAGACTTTAATGCAGAACCTGAATTGAAAAAAAGTTATGACAACTCAGAACATACACCAGTTGTTGAATTTCAGATGAAATTATCAAAACTAAAAGACAAAATGCTTACAAACGAGGGAAAACGACTTGCTGAAGAGCGTCATAATTTCATGGTTAATTTTTATTCTGAATTGGAAAAAGAAGTCAAAGGAGAATTATAATTCGTATTTTCCCACTAAACACATATGATCCTTCTCATACGGCTCAAGATCAATTCTTTCAATCACTTTAAAATGAGTGTACATGTGATTAGCAACTTCATTGAAAATCTTCTGCGGGCTTCGTGTTACATCGATTGATCGTGCTTTAATCATCAGGAAAACATATCCGCCTTTTTTCAAAAACGCGTCAGCATTCTTCTTTAGAATATCAACCTGTGCTTTCTGAGCAACATCCTCATAAATTATATCAACTTTTTCTGGTATGATGTCCTTGTAAGCATCTGTATGATTAGCACTTTCCAGAATAGGGGCAACATTCTTTCTTGTCAAAGCCATTTGGTAAAAGTCTGTCATTGCCCTTGGTGAAAACTCCACTCCGAAAATCATTCCGTCAGTGCACATATCTGAAATATGTGAAACAGTAGTGCCATTCCCTGCTCCCAAATAAAGAACTTTAGAATCTTTCTTGAATGGGAATTCTTTTAGACCATTTCGAAGTGCTGCTGACAATTTTGACCTGTATGGATCCCATAATCGGCACTCCTTACTGCCTTTCTTGTTAAGCTTTTCTCCGTAGACTTTCCTTCCAGGATTAAGATTGATTGTTGCAAAGTCTTTTCCAATTCGTTTCAGAATCTCTTCATTCATTTTTTGCCTCCTTTCTTTGGAGATTTGAAATCAGTATGTTTGGAACGTCCTTTTTCTTTCCCAGGCTCTAGCCCTCTTTTCTTCAATCTTCGCCTTTCAATAACCTTAAGCTTGTTCTCCAGTTTTTTTGTAAGGAATTCAGTGTTATCTTCCTGGCTGAAAACATCAACTTTAACAGCTATGCTGATTACAGAAGCAATAGCACGAGCCACTTTTCCTCTTTCATCGTGTTTTGCATTCTGAAGTAGATTGTGACTCAAAATAATCCCGTATTTTGGCGGTTTTGCACCTGTTTTCATGTGCCTGAACAATGCTTTCTCAGCGCCAAGAACCTGAATAGTTGAAGAAGGCAGATTTGCTAACCGTGCAGCATCACCGCAATGAGCAATTAATTTTGCGCCAACTGGTGCTCCAGCAACAGCATACAAGTTTTTGAAATCTTTTTTCATTAATTTTTCAAGATACTCTTCAAGCTGGCCTTTTTCAGAATATAATAGAGCTAAAGATTTTGCAAAAGCGCGGATATGATGTATATCATTTGGAGCTAAATCAGCACCAATACTGTCCTGAGTAATATCAGTAAATTCGCTTCTTAATTTTTTATCAGAAACAATTCGCGCAAAAGCTTCCTGTTTTTTAATTCGGGTTGCTGCTTCTGGATAATATAGTGAATACCAGTCTTTCAGTCTTTCAGAGCAGGCGCATAATGCTTCTTCCAGCTCGCCAATAGCAGAAACAGTCTGCGCTATTCGCCTGTCCGGTATTCCTAATGCTTCTTTCAAGTTCTTTTTTGTGCGTACAAGACACTTCTCTCTTAAAACAATTAATTCGTTGCTCATTGATGTCAAATATCAGCATTCTACCCTATTAAAAGGTTTGGTATGTAGGATACATCCCCACTCCGAATACTTTATAAACCCCCTGTCTGATTAAAAAAGCACAATGGGAAACATACGACAGAAGTTTATCAAGCGAACAGGAAAAGCCCTGTTAGAGAAGGACCCAGAAAGGTTCAAGCCAGATTTTGAAGAAAACAAGAAAGAGCTTCAACAGATGATCACAGATGGATCTCTGACATGCCCAAGCAAACTTGTTAGAAACAGACTCTCAGGCTTTATGGTGCGAAAAGTAAAGATCGCTAAAGGCTTGAACATTAAAAAGAACTCAGAACTATGAAAGCTGTGCTGAAATTCGGCGGATCAATTTTTATGCCAGAGAGTGGTGCTGATATCGATTTTATTAGAGAAACAATGACTTTTCTGGTTACACAATCTCAAAATCACGAACTTGCTATTGTTGTTGGTGGTGGAAAATACTCAAGAGAAGGTGGAAAACTTGCACGAGAATTCACTGCAGATGAAGATCATTTGGATATGATTGGCATACTTGGAGCTCGTTTGAATGCAGCAATATTGGTTGCAGCGCTTGGAGACCACGCTTGCCCAGAAATTCCACGCTCAGAAGAGGAATTTATGGAATTAACAAAAAAATATCCAGGAAAAATTATTATTTCCGGTGGTTTCAGACCAAGACAGAGAACTGATGCTGTTGCTGTTGAAATTGCAAAAGCATGGGGAGCTAAAATGGTTGTAAAAGGAACTAATGTTGATTTTGCTTATGACAAGGATCCAAATGAATTCGAAAATGCAAAACCGCTTAAGAAACTAACTTTCAGAGAATTACAGGAAATTGGAGAAAGCGAGCACTTGACAGCAAATTCTCCAACAATAATGGATTCTAAAGCTTCAGAAATTCTTGTAAAAAGTAAGATTAAAGTTGCTATTGTAAATGGCAAAAACCTTGAAAATATTGCCAAAATTCTAGCTGGTGAGAACTTCAAAGGTACGCAAGTCGGATTTTAATTATGTTTCTGCTTCTTCCTTTGTTTTAGGCTCCGGATTTTCTTCTTTCTTTTTCTTTCCGCCCTCACTCTTTTTAATAAATTCAATTCCTTTCTTGAAACCCAAATATGGGAACGGTGCTATAACACTTGAAGCAATATTTTCCAAGTGAGCTGAAACCCGTCTGAAGAAACGGATATAGAATGCATACACAACTCCATAATGTCCAGCCAGATTCTTGTCTGTATCCAGTTTTAGCAGAACATCGTCAGTGGCCTTGCGGACATCGCTGTTCATATGCATTACTGTTGATGCTTTCTCTTTGTCCTTATTTTCAAAAGCATTAGCAGTTAGCTCAAACATTTTCAGAATATTGTTTTTCACATTGCAAATTGCAGCAAAATACTTGCCTTTCATTTCAACAGGTTTTAGCAAAGTCATTCTTGCAAGATCTTTTGTGTAATCCCCAAGTCGTTCCAAATCGATAATTATACTTGTCAGTATCAATGCAGAAGCAACATTAGGCGCGGAATTTGCAGCAAGGTATTCCATTATTCTGTTTCGAAGTTTTTGAGCATAGCTATTAATGCGCTCATCTTCAGCATCGATAACCTCGACAATGTTCTTGTCACCGTGTGCTTTCCGAATTGTAACTCCAGAAATAAGTACATTGCAGACTTCATTAAACATGAACTTGTCTCTCTGTAACATGTAGAGAGCGTCCTTGTAGGCATGGTCCAAGATAGGTTTCTTAGTCCAGATGTCTGCAACTTCTTCGAAGGTGCTAGTTGGGCGTTTTCGCCAAATAGCAAACTTCTCTTTGTATTCCTTGGCTTTGCTTCTTAGTATATCTTTCATTTGATTTCACCCCTGAGAGGTTTAATTATGATTTTCATACTGGAACCACGAATCCTACAAGTTCCATCACCAGTGGAAGGTAAACTGTAATTAGATAGTAATTCAGGGCAATATTGAGGAAGAATGAAATAGCAAGTTTGGCCATGTGGAATTTGCCGTAAAGCGCTATGAAGCGAACAAAGTTATAGACAATAAGCATGATAATTGCAATTGAAATAAAAGCAGGATAAAGGTCTTTTGCAAAGTAGCCAAAGATACCGGAAGCAACTCCAACAAGAGTCATCAGAATTGAGCTAACTATCAGATCTATTACCTGCACATCAGGACGGATTGCTGGAATTAATAGGAATGGAATAAGACCAATCAGAATTCCAGGAACAACACCATAAGTGAAACCAATTGCAACTATCATTGTAAAGTAATAGCTGAAGCCGTAATCAGATAAACGACAGGAACGAGAGAAAAAGACAAGGTAAAAAACAAGAAGGAAAACAAAGAGAGTGTGATTGGTTAAGGAGATTATAAAGGCTGCAAACCCAGCCATAACCAGCCAAAGCAGTTTTTTAGAGTCTAAAAAGCGGTTGAGAAACAGAAGTATGCCTTGGGCGATGTATACAAAGAGCAGCATGACTAGTATTATGTCCAGATTAATCCCCTAAAAAATAGTGGTATTTGAGCTTTAATAGTCTTTGGGCTGAGCGAAAACGTGTCAACTGCTACTTTTCAGCAAGTTCAGCTTTCTTTATCAAATACTTGCCACTCATTCCAGAGAATTGAGATTCAGCTTCAAGAATTTTGATTTGCTTTTTGAAAATAGGACCATCAATAACGGTTGTGCAGTATTCACCGCCTTCTCCACCAATATTAATTCTGAATTTTTCGCAAAGAGTTTTGAGCTCTTCAAAAGTTCCTGAATTCAGTTCTTTGCCAAGCCAGGATTCATCCAGACCATCTGCAGAAACACTTGTGAAAATTATTTTGAAGTTTGCATCTATTGCTTCCTGAATTAGTTCTTCGTGAGGAACATTCCAGTAAGGTGCAAGCAGCTCTACTCCTAATTCTTCAGCCATTTTCCCAAATATTTTGCCTTGATAATTTGAAGAAACACCACCGACTGCTATTGAATCTATGTCGAGCTTTTTCAGAGCTTGTTTGAGTTCTTTACTTTCTCCTTTATCATCCTGTGAAGTAATTGGAACTTCAATTAGCTCAATTCCAACTGATTCAGCAATTAAACGAACTAGCTCAATATTGGAAGTGTGGAACAACATACTGTCAGGATTTGCTGGAAATGCAGAAACCAGATACTTTACAGTGTACGCATTCTGAAGACACCAGTAAAGTGCCATTGTGGAATCTTTTCCGCCTGAGAATAGGATTGCTGTTTTCATCAGTTAACTCATAACTTTATGATTAAAGTAGTTTTTGAAAAACAAATATTTAAAACATAGTAATACTAAATAGAAAGCATGTCAAAAAAGCTTAAAGAAGAAAATTTTGATTTGATGAAAGAATCATGGTCATTAGAAGATACAACATTTTCAAAACAGGGATTTCATGGATTATGCAAAGGTAAAGATGGGAAATTTCATTACAATATGTTAGATGGACTGAAAGATTTAATCGGCAATATGACTAATGTTGTTTTCCAACATCATAAAAAATGGTGGATTGAAGTAAAAGGCTCACCAACTATATATTATCACAGAATACATAAGGGCATAGTTAGTGTTGATAGAATTCACACAGACCAAAACGAATTAAAAAATAAAATAAAAACATTACTAGAATTGCGTGCCTCAGGTAAATTAGTTTTTCCAAAATACCCACCAAATGCTTTTGATTTTAGTATTTTAGATGAAATTATAGAAGGAATTGATGACATGAATAAATGGGGAGACTACCCAAAAAAATTTTTAGATGCGTATCCTAAATTAGATAATAAACTAAAAAAATTAATTGGGTATACAATTGAGAGAGATGGAACAAAAGTAGAAATATTATTTGATCAAAAAAAATTAAATCTTTACTATAAACATTTATTAAATCAAATTTATGGTGAAGAGAGATATAAGATAGAGGAAGATATAAAATAAATTAACTAAGCCCTTTCCTAACCATCCCCATAAACTTTATAAACCCCTCCCGCTACACAATAGCCACTCAAATTTATTTGGAGGATTAAAAAATGGAATACATATACGGCGCAATGTTATTGAACTCTGCAGGAAAGGAGATTAACGAGGCAAACCTTTCAAAAGTAGTTGATTCTACTGGAGAAAAGGCAGACGCAGCTATGATTAAAGCGGTCTGTGCATCACTTGACGGTGTTGACATCGAAAAGACAATCTCTGAAGCAGCAGTTGCAGCACCAGCTGCAGCAGCACCAGCAGGCGGTGGAGCAGCTGAAGAAAAGAAAGAAGAGAAGAAAGAAGAAGACACAGCAGCATCCGCAGGGCTTGGAGCCCTCTTCGGTTAAATAATGGAAGCTGAACAAACTGAAGAGACAACTACTGTAGAAACTACTGACACTCAAACTAATGCCGGGGCAATTGAAACCGCCCCTGCAAAAACTACTTCTAAAATAACTTTAGCCGGTCTTGAAAAAGAGGCTGAAGAATTTATGCTTGGAGGAGGCCAGTTTACTTCTGGTTACCTAAGTCGCGGAATTGGCAAATATATTTTATTCAAAAAGGATTCTGACAGCCCAATGAAACACGCTTACAAATGTCCTGAATGCGGAAAAGAAGGCGGTGACGAAACTAATATGGAAAAACCGTACACAATTACCTGTGCTGGATGTGAAGCAATTGTTTTCAAACAAGAAAAAGTTAAAGGGAAGCGGAAAGGAAAGAAAAAGAAGAAGAAATAGTTATATTAAGGACTTGATTCTTATTGTTTAAGTATGAGTTTGAAAAGTATTCTTGAAGCAATTTTTGAATTTAAAGAAGATCCTGAAAAAGAAGAGTTAATACTTTTTCCAAGAGAACTATTTGATGATGTTGAAAGCACTAGTGGATTGGAAGCAACAAGACTAAACCGTGAAGGGGCACAGCAATACGGAGCTGGAAAATACAACGAAGCGCTCAAACTTTTTAACAGGGCCGTGAAAATAGAACCAGATAATGCTTTTTTCTGGACTAATAAGGGTAAAGCACATAGAGAATTAGGAGAAACAGAAGATGCTATAAAAGCTTTGGAAAAAGGTATTGAGTACAATAAAGAAAAGGAACTTGAGGGCCAATTCTTTTACAGAATAGCAAGCGTCTATTTTCGCATAGAAAACTACAAAAAAGCAGCAGAATATTATGAAAAAATAAATTTTAAGGAATATCTTAGTTATGAAATGCGTCTGAGATACAGTTATTGTTGTCTTATTTTAAAAAGATACAACGAAGCAATAAAATATGCTGAAGAAGCAGGCCTAATAAGACCGAGTGAAAAACTTCCTAAAGAAATAAAAACAGAAGCAGAAAAACGCGCAAACTAAAACCTTATAAGCTATTATTCTAATTAATTTCTAGCTAGAAAAATGATCACAAATACTGTAGTAAATGTATGACACCCTGCAAGGGTTCTAGCTTATTTTCTTCACAGTTTTTTTCCTGTGAAGGGAGGACTAATGGCCAAAGAACTGCCAAAACATTACAATTCAAAAGACTCTGAGCCTAAATGGGCAAAATGGTGGGATGACGAGAAAGTCTATTCTTTTGATCCAAAGAGTAAGGATCCAATTTACTCAATCGACACACCACCCCCAACAGTCTCTGGAAGAATGCACGTAGGACACGCTTTCTCATACTCTCAAATGGACTTTATTGCCCGTTACAAGCGAATGAAGGGCTATAACCTGTTCTATCCGTTCGGTACTGACGATAATGGCCTTGCAACAGAACGGCTAATAGAGAAAACAAAGAAAGTTAGGCATACTGACATGGAGAGGGACGAATTCAGAAAATTCTGCTTGAAAACACTGGATACAGAACTAAGACCAAAGTATATTGCAGACTGGAAAAAAATCGGAGTTTCTGCAGATTATGATATTCATTACACCACAATTGACAGTCACAGCCAGAAAATCTCTCAGAAATCATTTATAGATTTATACAAAGATGGCAGAGAATACCAGAAAGAAGCGCCAACAATGTGGTGTCCGAAATGTCATATGGCTATTGCGCAAGTTGAGCTAACTGATAAAGAACTGGATAGCACATTTAATGATATTATTTTCAAATTAGAAGATGGAAAAGACTTGGTAATTGCAACAACCAGACCTGAACTTCTATCAAGCTGTGTTGCGATTTTCGCACATCCGGATGATAAGAGATACAAGAAACTAATTGGCAAATTCGCAAAAGTGCCTCTTTTTGATATTAATGTTGAAATCAAAGAAGATGACAAAGTGGATATGGAAAAAGGAACCGGTATTGTAATGTGCTGTACTTTTGGAGACCAAACTGATATTGAATGGTACAAAGCACACAACCTTCCACTTGTTATGAGCATTACACCTAATGGAAAAATGTCTGACAAAGCTGGAAAATATGCTGGCATGAAAATCCCAGAAGCCAGAAAAGCAATTATTGAAGATTTGAAAACAGAGAAACTGCTTGTGAAACAGGACCCAATAAAGCACGAAGTTAATGTTCATGATCGATGCGGAACTCCAATTGAAATTATTAATTCAAAACAGTGGTTTATCAGATATCTTGATATTAAAGAAGAATTACGGCATGCTGGTGAATCTCTGAACTGGTATCCAAAACATATGGTCAATCGTTATCTGAATTGGGTTGAAGGTTTGCAATGGGACTGGTGCATTTCAAGACAGAGGTTTTACGGGGTGCCGATACCGGTTTGGTACTGTAAAAAGTGCAAAGAAGTTATTGTGCCAGATGAGAAAGATCTGCCAATTGATCCTACAAAAGATACTCCAAAGAAAGCGTGCAAGTGCGGTTCTAAAGAATTTGTAGGTGAGAAAGATGTTCTAGATACTTGGGCAACTTCATCTCTTACTCCAAAATTAGCTGCAGAACTATATCCAGAGCTTTTCGACAAAATTTACCCAATGAGTTTGCGACCGCAGGCTCATGATATTATCACTTTCTGGCTTTTCAATACTGTAGTGAAAGCTCAGATGCATGACAAAAAGAACCCTTGGAAAGATGTAATGATTTCAGGATGGGCTTTGGATCCAAAAGGAAAGAAAATGTCAAAGTCTATTGGAAATGTTGTTGATCCACATCAAATGATTGACAAATACAGTGCTGATGCATTGCGATTCTGGGCAGCAGGAAGCTCGCTAGGAGATGATCTGCCATTCCAGGAAAAAGACCTTGCAACTGGTCAGAAGTTCTGCACAAAGCTGTTTAATGCAAGCAAATTTGTGATAATGCAATTGGATAAATACAAACCTGGCAAACAACCTGCAAAACTCAGAGCTGTTGATAAATGGATATTGTCCAGACTAAACACAGTTGTTCAATTTTCAACTGAAAACTTTGACAAATACGAATATTCCAAAGCTAAAATGGAGTGCGAGAAGTTCTTCTGGCATGAATTCTGCGATTACTACTTGGAAATTGTCAAGGACAGAATTTATTCACCTGACAAATATGCTAAAGGCGAAAAAGAAGCAGCACAATACACACTTTACACAGTTGCTTCAAACATCTTGAAACTGTTTGCGCCAATAATGCCGTATGTTACTGAAGAAATTTATCAAATGTATTTCAAGCAATTTGAAAAAGCAAAGAGCATTCATATTGCAAAATGGCCTGAAGTTGGAAAAAGTGATGAAAGAATTGAGCAAGCTGGTGAAACACTCAAGAAACTGCTTTCTGCTGTAAGGCAATTCAAGCAAAGCAATGGAATAGGACTTGGAAAGGAAGTAAAAGCAGTATACATTGACACTAAAGAAGCAGAACTGAAAAAAGTTATAACAAGCTTTAAATTGGACTTGCAAGGCGCTTCTAGAGCAGGTAAGTTTGTAATTGGAAAAGGAAAAGGCGAGAAAGTGAATTGTGAATTGCCTGTTGAAATGTTTGTGGAGTTGTGAAGGAAGTAATGACAGATGAAACACGAAATCTCAAAAAGAAGCTGAAAGAACTGGCTTCATATAGAGGACGTCATACTGAATTGATCACTGTTTACATTGCTGATGGTTATAATCTTGACAAAGTTGCGCAAAGACTAGGTGACGAACAAGGAACTGCAGTCAATATTAAAAGCGCAACCACTCGAAAGAATGTTACAACTGCTTTAACAAAAATTCTTCAGCATTTTAAATTATTCAAAAGAACCCCGAAAAACGGAATGGCTGTTTTCTGCGGAAATGTTTCAGAAATAGAAGGCAAAGAAGATTTCATTATTGAATCAATTATTCCACCAAAACCGCTAAACATGAACCTTTACAGATGTTCTCAGAAATTTGTAATGGAAGCAATGGAGGAAATGCTGGAGGATGTTGAAACTTACGGAATTGTTGTAATTGAAAGACAGCATGCTGAGGTTGTTCTGCTCAAAGGAAAGCGTTTTGAAATTGTAAAAAAGTTTAACTCACTAATTCCTGGTAAATTCCGAGCAGGAGGACAGTCTGCTCAGAGATTCGAGAGAGTTATTGAAGGAATGGCCAAGGAATTCTACAGAAAAGTCGCAGATGTTGCGAATACAAGTTTCAAAGAAGTAAAAGACTTGCGCGGAATTTTGATTGGCGGACCAGGCCCTACAAAAGAAGAATTTTTAGAAGTTGGCAATCTTGAAACATCATTGAAAAAGAAAGTTATTGGGGTGCTTGATATTGGTTATACTGGCGAGCAGGGAATTACTGAATTACTTGAAAAATCAAAAGATATTCTTGCAGAAGCTGAAATTACTAAAGAAAGAAATCTGGTTAATGAGTTCCTCGGACATATGGGCAAGGATGACGGGCTTGCAATTTACGGTTTAGAAGAAGTCAGAAATGCTTTAACTCAGGGAGCTGTAGAAACTGCAATGCTTTCAGAAGATTCTGAAGACGCGCTTATTGAAGAATTTGAGGAATTAGCTGAAAATGCTGGTTCTAAATTTGAAATTATTTCACTTGAAACACGGGAAGGACAGCAGATTAAGAGTTTGAGTGGAGCTGCTGCGATTTTGAGGTATAAATTGTAAGGTTTTTATAGTTTGGAAGAGTAAAAAGAAGTATGCGAAACGGAAAAGTTAAACAACTTACAAAAATATTTGAGGAAAATATGACTGGCTTAGGGCCTCAAAGAGAAGTATTACGAAAAATTTTAGAAGAAAAAGGAAAATACACACTTTCTGAAATTAGATTTGCATTAATTAAATCAATGGAAACTTCATTAAAACAGAGAGAGAAAAAGATAGACGACACAGAAAAAAAAATAAAAAAAGAAAGGGGAGAAACAGCAGCAATAAATATTGCTGGAGCATTGAGATGGTATGAAGTAGATATTATAATGGTACTTAAAAAACTAATAAGAAATAATTCAGTAACATTCGGAAAAAGCTATCAAAAACAAGTTACAGTACCCCAACTTAGTAAAGAAGAATTTAAAAAAGTGGTGGTATGGGATTTTGATTCATTTACATATAAGAAAAATGATAAACTAAAATTAGCAAAAACTGGTGAAGTGAATTTTGAGATTTTGGATCGGAATAATTATACACAAGTGCTCCTTATGAATAAGTCAGACAAAGAAAGTAAAAAATTACTGGAAAAGAAAGACTTGAAAAAATATTTTGATCAAATTCTTGAGAAGAGTGAAACATCAATGATGGGTCTTGCAAAAGAATGTAAAATACAAACTATGGATATGTGTTCTAATTTTATTGTAGTAGGTGATAAAAGAGAGTACCCAGGGTTAGGAGTTTTTGTTTATATCAGTACATTTGATACGAATAAAGAACATCCTAATTATTACATAAGCCATCTAATTGAGTTCTTGCAAGAACGTAATTATGGTAATTTTTATGAGAGTTTTAAACAAATATATTTTAGTAGAGTAAAAAATAAGTTTTACATTGGTACTGCAAAATTAAAAACAATAATTGAAGTGGGAGCGTATCCGATTTTTAGAGTAATAGAAACAGAAGATAACTAATTACTTCACCTAATCTTAAACTTCTTCCCAAACAACTTCACATAAATCGGTTCTTTCCCTCTTTTCTCATTCAGAATTTCCACAGTCATTACAGGCAGAACCATCTCACCCATTTTAATATTCCTACCAGAAACACTCACCTTCTCTTCAACAAAAGTCTGATCAGGAACTCTTGCAAAAGTCACATGTGCAGGATCCAGATACTCTGTTTCATCCCAAGTAGGATCAAGTGGAATCCACTTTCCAATATAAGCTTCAACCCAAGTATGCTCCTGCCAACCTGAAGGGAAATTGTAAGGCGCTGCACCGTAAACATGTCTTGCAGGAATATCTAAAGACTTGAGCATTGCTTCTGCAGTATGGCTCATTTCAACACAAACTCCCCTCTGGTTCTGCAAAGTCCATACAGCATCCAAAGTCTCGTGCTCTAAAGCTAAATCATACTCAATATTATTGAAAACCCATTCTGAAACATGCTTCACTTTCTCAGATTGACTGATGCTTTCCTGAGTTGCTGCAACAGCAGTATTTTTTACAAGTGGATCGTCACTTTGAGTCATAGGATTGGAATTCATGAAATCCTGATGTATAGAGTCCAAAGATGTTGTAATATCTGCAACTGTTATCTTGCTAGTTCTTACAGTAGTCCAGATTTTGTATTTGTTAATACCGAAAACAGGATTAGAAAAATTAAGCACAACATAGTGATTTCCAAACTCATCTTCTCCAACAACATACGGTTCAGAAGCTCCAAAATCAATAATCTCCAGATACTTACTTTCTTCTGGATAATTCAAAGACTGAACAGCTGCCCAAGTAATTCTAGGTTCGCCATTGCCATCACTAACCGAATTAACTGAAAACTCACCTTCAAAAGTCAATCGCATAGTAGCTTCCTCCAAATTCTCAACAGGAGAACGCTCAATTCTCAAAAAAAGAGAAGCCACGAGCAGAAACAACAATAGCCCAGTAACCAGCAATGTTGCAATCAATTTTTTCATTACAAAAGAAAAGCTTTTAAACTATATAAACACACGTTTTTATGTATGGGAACAAGAAGCTGGAAGTTCATAGGTCTTGGAATTTTAATAGCGATAATAGGTTCTGCGGGCTACATACTATTTGAGTTTGCAGATGTGTTACTACTCAGCTTGGCTATTGCGTATATTGCGTATCCTGTTGCCAGATGGATGTACAGGAAAAAACCAAAAAAAGACATACGATATTTATTTTCATCCCTGATTGCAGTTCTAATTGTAACAGTACCAATTATTCTTGCAATTTTCTATGGTATAAATTATTTAATGCGCTGGTTTATTGACAACCTGCCTGCAGTTCAATCAGGATTATTTGCTTCTAATCTGAAAGACGGCTTGAATGCTATGGGTTTTGGAGTAATGAGCGAAAGGATTGCTTCTGAAATCGGAAAGATTATGATAGGATTATCAGGAAAAATGGGAGAAATCCTAATGAGACCGACCTGGCTTGTTGATCTTCTGCTTAGAGTTGTGCTATTCTTCATTACTGCATTCTACTTCATTTACGAAGGGCCTGCAATTAAAAAATTCATCCTCAAGAACATTCCAAAAAAAGAAAGGTTCATACAGGAGCTTATGGAGTCTTTTGACAAAATCTGCTACGGCTTGTTTGTCGGACACTTCTTTACTTCAATAATTATTGCACTTATGTTCGGAGTGATATACTGGGTTTCTTTCCAGCCGAGCTTGTTCGCAGTTGCATTTCTGACAATGATAATGTTCGTTGTGTCGTTTTTGCCCGTTATTGGACCGTGGTCAATGTACATTCCACTAGGTTTGTGGCACGTATTCTTGCTTCCTGACAGCATGACAAGAGGAATTGTCTTCTTTGTGCTATCAGTATTGTTCCTGACAATTGCCCCAGATCTGTACATACGGCCGATGCTAGTTAAACGGGAGTCTGATATTCATCCACTTCTGATAATATTTGGTTTCTTTGGGGGGCCGATACTATTCGGAATCAAAGGAGTTATTATTGGACCGCTTATGCTTGGTTTGGCACAGGCTATTCTGAAACTTTATATTGAAAAACGGCATATTTTGAAAGAGTTGTTAGAGCATTTCTAAAAATGAAAAATTAGAAGTTAAGACAGGATAATTAGATGGGAATGTGGAGTGTAGTTGGTAAAAAGTGTTAAATAACTAAGAAGAGAATATTGATTATGGCTGATAAAAACAAATTAGTGTTTTTTATATTTGATTATACTAAAGCATTAGCTATAGCAAGGGTCGCAAAAACACTGGCCTTTGGTTTTTACATTCCAAAAGCAAAGAAATTTATTTTAGCAGATGAAATTTTACCTAGTAATTTTTCTTCGCAGGACATCACCAAAAAAATGCTAGAAAAAACATTTAAAGATATTATTAAAAATCTTACAAAAGGATACTATTTTTTAGATTATCCAGGAGGAGAAGGATATATTCTTACAGAAGACCTTATGACAGGAGAGCCGATACACTCATCTTTTAATAAAAACGCAGAAAAACCAGCATACGAAATATGCTGTGAAGAATGTTTTAAAACTCAAAAACAGATTTTTGTAATTGCCAATAATAAAGAAACTTTAATGCACTCTTTGTTTAAGATATTTCCACAAAAAACAATTGATGTGATGGAAGGAATGACATTTCTTGCATGCATACCAATAGAAGATATACGATTGATGAACTTTTTAAAAAAATACCTTCCGCTTTTGGATGAGATAACAGAATTAAGAAAAAAACTCGCAAAAAAAGAAGAAAAAGCAGGAAAAACAATGAAACTTCTTTCAAATTTATTGCCAATAACAGATAGTCCTCTTTTGACACATGAGGATTTGCCCGAAGGTAAAGAAGAAACAAAAGTAATTACGCGGGAAAAAGTTCCTCCACCATCTCAATCTTTACGAAAAAAATGGAGGAACCAATAAAAGAAAACTTAAAAATAACTACTTTCGTTCTCTCCGCTTAATCCTACCACCACACACTTTACAAACACCACTTTTACCAGCTTTCCTTCTGCATCCAGAACAATAATACTCCCACTCAATTACTTTTGTAATCCCTTCCTCTAAAACAGGAATAAATTCAACACCTAATTTTGTTGCAATATTCTGGATTCCGTAATCGTCAGTTACAACAGGCGCCCGAAACTCAAGAGCAAGCGCCAGTAATTCTTTGTCAGCTTCAGAAGTTTTGTCAGACAAGTCCTTGTCAATATCACTAACAAATTTAATTAAATCAGGTTTTGGAATACGTTCTTCCAGATCCTCAATTGCCCCTCGTGACTTTAGCTCTTTAACAACTTTAGTAGTTGTAACCAATCGATAATCAGAATATTTTGTAGAAAAATCATTAATCACAGCAGATGCATCAATTATCAGTATTTTTTGAGTCATTTTATTACTGCAGTCTTCAATATTTCGTCAAAGTCAAGCAGAAACTTACCCTTGTCCATTATCTGCATGTCATCGGCCCAAATACTAGGTTTATCCATAACTCCGTCCATATGACAAGGTGCTTTAACAACACCGCCGAAAGTAATGTTTGTACCAAGAGCAATGTGAGCTGTCCCAAGCACTTTCTCATCTTCTAGAACATTTCCAGTAATAACTGCTTTTTCATTCAAACCAATCCCAAGTTCTGCAACATTATGCGCATCTCTCCCAAGCGGCCTGAGATACTCTGAAAGTTTTTCAGCTTCAATTCCTCCTGAAATTTTAGTAACAAACCCTGCTTTCACATTCATTGTTATTGGCTCTAAGATTTTCCCAACTTCCACCATTGATTCATCTATAACAATAACCCCGTCTGTTGTTTTTTCAAGAGGAGCGAAGTACACTTCACCATCTGGGAGATTGCCCCAAGATCCTTTTTTCACATAAAAACCAGAATTATATCCGTGAAAAGTGCGTCCACCAGTCTTGAATTCAATATCAGTGCCTGCTTCAGTTTCAACACGAATTGCTCTATTTTTCTTCAAAACCTCTATCAAGGCCCTTGCTTTTTTTCGAATATCATCGTAATTTGCATTCAAAGTGCGTGCAATCATTTCCTTGTCGATTTCAGGCATGCTTGCAATTCTAGTTCCAGCATCTGATGCTTCCTCTCGTGCTTTAGTATGAGAATAAGAGCGAGAAGTTACAAGAAGCGCAACATCCACCCGTTTCATAGCTTTTGCAACCTGATCCATTGGTTCCTCACCATCGATTTTCGGGGCTGGCACATCCATTATCATAGCTTCTCCGCCAAGTTCTATAGCTTTTTTAAAAAATAAACCGCCAACATCACCCATCTCCTTGTCAGTCACAATAAGAACTGATTCTCGTTCTTTCAGGCCCATGCACTTCTTCAAAGCATTTTCGACACCGCTTTCCACAAGCTTGTCAAACTCAGGATCATTCTGCATAACTCCTTCATTAGCCTAAACCTTTTTATATATGTTATCATTATTTCAGAGATAGGTGTAAGATATGGCAACAAGCGGAATACCAGCAACACGATTAAAAAAAGGGGATCTAATACTCCTGGAAGGACAGGAAGAAGAGATTTTTAAAATAAAAACTGTTTCAACTTCAGCTCCGGGAAAGCACGGACATGCTAAAGTTAGAATAATGTATGAAAATATTTTCACTGGAAGCGGTGGAGAAGTTACATATTCTGGTCACAAAGAAATTGAAAAACCAATTATTGAAAAGGAAAAGGGACAGGTGCTGTCAGTAACTCCAAAAATTGTTTCAAATGATCCTAAAGTCCCAGTTGTACCTGCAGTTGTGCAGTTAATGAATCTGGAGACTTTCGAGACATATGATCTTCAAGTACCTGCTGAAATGGACGAGAACCTGATGCAGTCAGGCACTGAGCTTGAAGTGCGGGTTTATATGAGCAAGAAATGGATTGAAAGGATTGCGCCAACAGGTTAGAAACATATATAGTCTAAAGAGTTGAAGAAATACGTACTATGTGGCAGATGATACTCTACGGAGCAATAGTATTGGTTGCAGGATTTTTGGTATTCCATTTGCTAAAAAAGGCTCTAAAGCTAACTTTGTTCGTAATGTGCCTTGGAGCTGCATACGTAGCACTTAAATACTTCTTGGGCGTAATCTAGATAAAATGGTTTTAGAATCCCTAGTATCTCCACAAGAAGTTGAGAAGCACCCGCTTGACATGTTAATTCTCGGTTTTGTAGTAGCTACAACTGGATTGTGGCTTGCATACTACATTTTCCCACAGGGAGCAAGTGCATGGTTCCTATTTTTCACAGCAATGGCCCTTGTGCCAATGATTTACAGGATTTTTTATATTGAAGAAGGAAAGGAATGTGATCAAATAAAACACGAAAGCCTGTGGCATCGACATAATGAAGTGATAATGGTTTACATGTTCATGTTCTTTGGAATGCTGATAGCGTTCTCGTTCTGGTTCACGATCCTGCCAACAGACATCATTAATGTGATGTTTAAGGATCAAATTGGTGAGGTTATGCGCATCCAGAACCTGAGAACAGTGATCGTTGGTTCTCTTATTGGAACTGGGGGTGGTTTAACTGGTCATTTGATAAGCAAGGTTAGCGGAATGGCTGTAAGCAAAGGAAAACTGCTTGAGCTGATTCTTGCAAACAACCTGCGACTGCTTTTCCTGTTTGTTGCATTCTCTTTTGTGTTCGGTGCTGGAGCACTTCTTCTGCTGACATGGAATGCAGCTGTTGTTGGAGTGGCTATTGGAAACCTAATTAGAGGAACAATTGCATCTGGTGCTTCTGTAGCATCCAAAACAACCAGTTACTTTACTGCATTTCCAATAAGCTTCCTATCGTTCTTTGTTCACGGTATTTTCGAAATTATTGGTTACTTTGTTGGAGCAATTGCAGGCGGAATCTTTTCAGTAGCAATTGTTAGGAAGCACTATAACCGACCGGAGTTCAAGAGAATTGCAATTGATGTTGGAATTTTCTTGATGGTTGCAATTGGTTTGATGGTTGTTGGCGGAATAATTGAAGTGTATATTACTCCGCTGTTATAATTTTCGTGACGAAAAGCTAATAAAAGCAGATTACTGATTGATTAGATAATGACTTCAGAGCAAGAGTCCCTTTTCTGGGCAGATCAATGGGCGCGGAAAGTAATAGAGCGCGTTGAGTCAGACGAAGATCTGCAGAAAGTAGTGAAAAAGCACGGTTACATCTGCATGGATGAGAAAACACCTTCAGGCCATATCCATATTGGTTCAGGCCGAGGTTGGATTATTACTGATACAATTGCTAAAGCACTCAGAAACCAGGGTGTTAAAGGCCGTTTTATCCTAGGTTCTGATGATATTGATCCTTTTGACAAATTTCCTAGCTACTTGAAAAAAGAAACATATGAGAAATATTTGGGAATGCCGTTCAGGGATATTCCAAGTCCTGAAAAAGGATACAAGAATTATGCAGATTACTATTTTTCAGAATGCACAGAGAAATTTGATGAATTCGGAATTGAAGTTGAATTGCAGAGCACTGGCGAGAATTATGACAAAGGATTGTTTAATGACACAATCAAAATTGCTCTTGACAACACTAAGGAAATTCAGGATATTTACAGAAGAGTTTCAGGAGAAGATTCTGCAGGAACTAAGAAACTACCTTTTAATCCGATTTGCGAGAAATGCGGAAAAATCGGAACAACAGAAGCATACGAATGGGACTCAGAGCGAGAAGTTGTCAAATACAGGTGCAGAAAAGACTTAGTAAAATGGGCTGAGGGTTGTGGTTATGAAGGAGAGCGCTCACCATACAATGGCGGAGGCAAATTCCCTTGGAAAGTAGAATGGGCTGCAAAATGGCCAAGTATTGGAGTCACTTATGAAACTGCAGGTAAAGATCATTTCACTTACGGAGGTTCCAGGACAATGGCTGTTGCAATTGCCAAAGATATTTTCAAATACAGACCTCCACTTCCGAGCGACTGGGATGAAACTGGAAAAGGTTATGAGTTTTTCACAGTAGGCGGAAGAAAGATGAGCACTTCCAAAGGATCTGGGGTTGGATTTGCAACTATTTCAGAGCATGTTCCACCAAGATTGTTACGGTATTTGTTGATTCGAACCAGACCAAGAGCTGTTCTTGATTTTGATCCTTATGATTCCAATAAACTGCTTCTGCTTTATGATAATTATGATGCAACTGAAAGAGTTTACTTTGAAAAAGATGAAAAAGAGAATAAACGGGAAGTAGAGCATGAAAAACGGTTGTATGAGCTTGCTTATGTTGGAAAAATTCCAAAGAAACTACCGCTTCAGGTTAATTTAGGTCATGCTTCAATGATTGTGCAATCTACTAACTTTGATATTGATCACTCCTTGGAGATTCTGAAAAAAACAGGGCATGTAAAGAAAACTGCTTCCAAAGAGGATTTGGATTATGTGAAAAACAGGCTGAAAAGAGCTGGGCAGTGGATTAAAGAATTTGCACCTGAACAATACAAATTCATTGTGCAGGAGAAATTGCCTGCAGAAGTTAAAGAATTAAGCAAGGAAGAGCGTTCAGCCTTAAAGAAACTGGCTGATATTATTGGAACTGGAAAATGGAAAGAAAAGGATTTGGAAAGCGCTATTTACAATTTTGCAAAAGAAGAATTAACACCAAAACAGGTGTTTAGGTCAGCGTATTTGGCTTTGCTTGGAAAAGAACGTGGACCGAGGTTGGCGCAGTTTGTACTGAGTTTGGATAGGAAATTTGTGCTTGAGAGGTTTAAAGCTTAGGTTCTTTCTGGAAATCTTCACTTTCTTTCTTGTAAAGCAGATAAGAATAAACAAACATCCAAACAACACTTCCAAGAACAGGAACCAGTATTCCCCAAACTAAATACTTTGGAGACAATATTAAACCAACAACAGCAAGCCAAACACCCATTGCCATAAACACCCAGGAACCAAGTTCATGAGTCTTTTTCCAGACAGTATCGCTAGCAAGAGTCCACGGGGTCCGTATTCCAACAAAGAAATTTCTCTTAGCAAACTTAATCAAATAACCTATAATCACCATCAGCAATCCAACTGCAGGCATTAAGAAAACATTAAAGTTAATTGCATAACCAAGAGCAGGCAAAGTGGTTAGTGCGAAAATATAAATCATGAATGCCATTATTGCGACTTTCATTATAAAGAAGTGCTTCATAAAATCCTTGATGTTCTTTCTGAAAACCTCAATTCTTGGGATTAACTCAAAAAGAGCATAGATGAATACAATAATTCCAGGGTAAAGCAGGACATGGAATAATTTGGAACCATAACTATCAACTTCACCAGCTGCATTCCAATGCATTGGAACCTCAGCTGGAAGTAACGGATAAACATAAATTGCCAGCAAAGCTGCAACAATCAGTAGTGCAATAGGAATTAATTCTTTCTTGTTCAACTCTCTCACCTGTAGCTCCGCACATGATGCGGAGGAACAACAGTAGTTTTGTGGTGTATAAAAAGGTTTTCAATGCTTTCATTAAACAATCCAGAGAGTCGAAAAGCAAGATCAAGCGATGGGTTATATTTGTTCTGCTCGATCATGTGCACGGTTTGACGGCTTACTCCAAGCAATTCTGCGAGCTTTTGCTGGGTAAACTTGTGTTTTGCACGTAATATTCTAATTTTATTGTCCATCAGTGTAATATTGTAAAGGTATGTTTACCTTTTGTAAAGATATACATACATTTAGGGTATTTAAGCATTTATATGCGCGAATATAGCTAAAAGACACCAACTATCTGCTACACTTCCCTCCCTAGTTAAGTTTTTAAAGCATCCAAACCTATCACTGAATCATGCCTGAACAATCATACTTCATGTCAATACTAAAACCAATAGCAACTTACGCTCTAGTACCGCTCTGGTCAGCGCTTTTACTTTACATTATTACTGAAATCTTATGCATTAAAAAAGGAATCAGCTTGCGGGAAGGAGTAAAAGGCAAGAACTTTGGATTAGCAGCAGTAACTGCAATACTCTGGATAATCACATCTTGGATTCCAAGCAGAATTTATCTGCCTCAAAATGCAATTACCTTGAAAATATTCACAGGAATAATAGCATTAATCCTAACAATCAAATTCGTAGTATTCTACTTTTCAGAACTATTGGCAGAAGAAAACACTTTGAAAGAGCTAGCAATAGGCTCCGGAATAGCAAATGCAAGGCTTGTAGACACAACAGTTGCCAAAATGGTATCAGAAGACGATTCCCTGACAAATGACGGTGCTGCAACGCTATTTTTAGAGAACACAGTGCTTATTTTCAGAGACTTTCTGATAATGTCTGTTGTCCTATTTGCACTAGGAGCTTTCAAAGCACCTCCAATATTCTTCTTAATCCCAATGCTTGCAATGATCTTGATCTGCTTTGGGGCATTTGTTGGATTCAGTTGGAAAGGACAAAAACCTGAGAGTCCAGAATACAGCTTCTTTTCAATAAGAGAGTCGCTGATATCGATGCTCCTCTTTATGGTGGTTTACTATCTTTCATTCTTTGCCTTGAAAAAATTCCAATACATAGGTCTTTATCTGGTTACAGGAATTGTAGGTGTGCTTTACGGCGGTGTGACAATATTTGTCCTGCTTGCAATGATGCTCACAGGAAAAATCACAGTAATGGTCGCGCTTTACGCAACAGTGGTTGTTTCAGCAGCATCCATAGCATCCAACATATTCTATACTTTTATCTCAGGAGCAAAAAAACTTTCATTTTACATGCTGATAGTCGGAACAGCAGCAATACTGATTGGTATTGGCACAATGTTGATTCTTGCCTAAAAACCGCAATCTTTATAATGGAGAACTTCCTCTCAAACTAAAGGTAGTGATTTAAAGATGGTAACTGCATTTGTATTGATTATGACTAAAACAGGGAAGGAAAAAGAAGTGATTTCACAACTTCAACAAACCTCTGGTATTAATGAAGCCTGGGCTGTTTATGGCGATTATGATATTATTGCCAAAGCAACTGTTGAAAATCTTGATGTATTGAACACACTGCTCCTTCAGGAAATCAGAGCCATTCAGAATATTTCAATGACATCAACATTAATAGGATTATAATGAACACAAAAGTTTTGTTAAAATTTGTTGCAGCAGTAGCAGTTATACTTGGAGTATCATTTGCATTTGCATTATTCCACACGCTTTTTATGGCTTAATTTACTCTGCTTTTAGAATATTCTCAAACTCGCCAACTTTTCCGCGCATTTCAGAAAGAACACCGCGCATTCTTGTAAGCAGACTGTCCAATTTCACTTTCTCAGCCTGAATGCCCTGCTTATCGTGCTCAAAACCAGTTAATCTTGAAGTGATTTCATCTCGCTGAACCCTGAGTTCGCGGATTTGTTTGTCAAGATTCAATTCTTCTGCTTCTCTGTGATGAACCTCTTCTACAAGAGTTTCTTTAGTAAGCTCTAGCTTTTTAACTGTTTCAAGCAACTTCTCTTCTTTCTGCCTTAAATTGGAAGCATGCTCATCAAAATTCCTCTTAATTACAGATAAATTAAGTGCATTAGAAATATCATTATGCAGTCCCTTGATGCTGCTGTGGACCTCAGTAAAAGCTTCAACGCGGTGAGGTGCCATGGTGTTTGAGTCAGGTTGTGTCTCTTCAGTCATTTTTCACTCCTAGTATTACTGATAATTAAATGATTCTACTAGTTATTAAACTTTTACCCTAGAGAAAAAATAAGCCTGTAAACTATGTGAGCTCCAACTATAACTGGAAATCCGAATTCTGGAAGCGCAAAGCTCAGAAATGCCCCAATCACAAGGCCGTCTGCCATTGCAGGCACACCATAAAGAATTCTGCAATAAATAGAATACATCACAGACATTATTACAACTGCCAAAGTGTACTCAAACATTGATGCAAGGAATCCTAAAATCAACAACCTGAACATAACTTCTTCCACAAGAGTGTTTACAAAAACAAACAAATGGAATGGCCAGAGTCTTGAAGGCCCTGCAACCAAAAGCATTGATCTTAATGGGAAAGTAATTCCAGCTGTAAATACACCAAGAGCTAGAGGAACCATCCAAGCTGTCAAATTGTGAAAGTACGGCCAAATATTTATCATCCTAGTATTGTTACTATGAAATTATGAAACATGTGCGCGATTATCGGCACTGCAACTCCGAAGGTAAGGAAAGCCCATCCCCAGATCAAACCTGCAATAAAAGTGTTTATGAAAGCTGATCCGCCCCACAGAATATGACCGACTGCGAACAAGAATGCTGAAACAACAACGGCAAGCAGTACGGAATTGAATACAAGTGATAATACTGAAATTAGGACAAGTCTGTAAATAATTTCTTCAATAACAGGTCCTGCAACAACATTATTGAAAAAAGTCATGCTTCTTGAGCGAATAGAATTCAGGCTCATTGAAGAGAGAATAACATTTATGATAAACGCCTGTGCGCCTAAAAGTAATCCCCATTCAACAATACCAGCAAGTACCTTTATGCCGAAAAGATCGACTGCTATTGCTTTTCCAAAAATGCTACCGAGAGTATATATTGACATTTGTCACCACTTTGAAGTAGTGACATATATCCTATATAAGCATTACTATACGCCCATCAAAATCCGCAAAGTATTCCGAGTTCCGGGCCCCAAAGTTACGGCAAGGATAACAAACTTGATCATATTGCTGAATTGCGTGTCATCTTCAAGCCTGTCAATTGCATAAAGCGCAAGAAGGATTACAACAAACTTGAGTGGAATCATAATCCACGCAGTTCCAACCAGATTTATTAAATAAGTGGGAAGAATGTGCTTTTCTGCATAACCATAGCCAGTCATTCCAACAACAGTTGAAGCTGCATCAAACATTGCAGCTGTCATTACACATTTGTTTATAGGTGTGAAAAATTTAGGCCACTTTTTGGAAAACACATGGAAAAACAGTGCAAATACTGATGTCAATCCCAGAATTTTGGCAACTGCGATTGGCTGAACTATTTTAAAAAAGTAAAATGCAGATAAAACTGTTGCAATAGATGCAGTAATCAGCATGAAGTGCCAGTATTTCAGTTTTACTTTGGTTCTTTTTTCAATAAATAATCCAATTACCATTGCAAGAATACCTATTCCTGCGAACATCAAATAGATGAATGGAGTTTGAAGATAGGGAATACAAGTTGAAACAGCATCAGCATAAACATGCCAGAGTGAACCAAGTATTACAAATGGAGAAGCACCCCAGAAGAAATTGTAATCTATTTTCACTTTCATTGATTTGAACAAGTAATACAAACCAAAAGCAAGCACTGCTGCCAGTAATCCGTAAGCTATTGTATTGACAATATTATACCCACCAGTTGCACTGCAAAGAGGTTTTGCAAAGTAGGTTGTAAAGAATGCTGCTGGGTTCATTAAAAGTAACATAGATTATCTGCTTTAAAAAACTAACTAACAACCCTGGTAGCCTCATCCAACTCCTTATTCCTCTCCAATTTATACAAATTACCAGAAACAGCACTCTCCAGTCTTTCTTCATGAGTTATCAGGAAAATCTGCTCAATCAAATTCGGCAATCTGTCCCTAAGAGTCTCGCCAAGCAAATCAATTGAAGCAACATCAAGATTATGAGTTGGCTCATCTAGCACAAACCAACTTAAATTGGGTGCTAATGCTAATGAAAACGCAACCCTCAAAGCAAGACAAGCAAGAGATCGCTCACCACCAGAAACACGACCTTCAACATTAACCCAACCCTGACTTGTGTGCACACTGAGCACATAATCACCAGAATCGACAATCAATTTCACTCCTGATAAATCATCATAAGGATATAGGTTTGTCCAAACATCATTCATAATCTGATTAACACTTTCAATAAATTCTGCTCGCAAGCTCTCCTGCGTACGTTTCAAAGCATTCTGGAACAGCTCAAGTGACTCACGTCCACCCTTGATACTTGCAATATCCTTTTTGTATTTCTCAGCAAGTTCTTTCTTTCGGTTCAAATCTTCCAGACGTTTTCCTTTTTCTTCAATCAGCTCAGAAGCAGCTCTTGCTTCTGCTTTCTGGTGCTCAGCTTTGCGAATCATTTCCTCTTGTTTTAACCTGAGATCCTTTAATTCCTGCTGATCAAATTGAGAAGCATCAATATCTTTGTTAACTGTAATAACTTCCTTCTCCATTTCCTGCACACTCTGCTTCAAACCAAAGGCTTTTTCAGCATTTGCAAGATTTTCTAGCTTCTTTTTTAGCTTCTCTAATTTCTCTTCAGAATATTCACTGCCCAGTTTTATCAATTCTGCTTTAATTAGTTCAGCCTGGCTTTTGATTTCACTTGTTTTCTCTGTTAATTCAGACAATCTCTTGGCAAGTCCAAGAACATTTTCAAGAATACTTTTGTTCTCTTGCTTCTGCTTTTCAAAATCTTTCTCCAGCCCAGTCCATTTTTCAAAGACCGCTTTCAAATCATCCCGTTTTTTCTTAGCTCCAATAATGAGCATGTTAATATTTGTCTGCTCCTGGTCAATTTGCTGGACAATCAGATTATTCTTTTGCAAAATATCCTGTTTTTTCTCACCACCAATATCACTTTCACATAAAGGACAGTGAGTATTGTCTCTAAGCTGGTCAATAATTTCTTTGGCATTTTTCCTGCGAACAATACAGGATTCCAGTTTTTTCTGAAATTCTACAGATCGGAAAGCCTGCTTTTCAATATCATCTTCAATGGTTTTTCGACTTGTATATGCAATTGTAAATCTTTCAATTTGTTCTTTCAAAGTCTTTTGTTCAGGAGTTTCTGGAAAAACGGCTTCTTTTTTCTCAAGAATATCTTTAGGAGCTAAACCAGCAACAGGCGTACGTGCAAGCTCGCTGTTTGCTTTGTTAATTTCTGCTTCAAGAACTTCTAAAGTGCTTCTGAATCCTGCTTTTTTCTTTTCCAAATCTTCCAAATGAGTCCTAGATTCTTTTAAATTCCGGATTTCAGTTTCTATTGCTGCTTTTTCAGGAGCAACTTTATCAGGAGAAAGCATAGCAGTATCAACACCGAGATCACTTAATCTCTCTTTTGAAGAAATTAATCGTTCTTTCAAACCCTCTTTCCTAAGCTTCAATTCATTCAGTTTTACTGCTTTTTCTTCAACAATCCTTAATTTACCTTCAACTTCTTTCTGTAATAGAGCTGTTTTTTCAAATTCCTCAGACAAAGCTTTCATTTTCTCTTCAAACTCTCTCTTTTCTTTTTCAAGCTGAACAAGACCAGTAAGCTCCTCTGCAACCATAATATCCTGTGAAAGCAGTTCCTTGGATGATAATTCATCAGAAAGCTTGTTAAGAACACTTCCAGCAGTTTTGCGAGCTGTTTCAAATCTGTCAATTTTCAAAAGTCGGTCTATTCGCTCCATTCTCTGACCTTTTGGAATATTCAAAAATTGATCAAGCTGGTTCTGCTCTGCATAAACTGCTCTTGAAAAAACTTCATAATCAATTTTAAGTAGTTTTGAAATCCTGTCAGTAACACCCTGCGAAGCTGGCCCGTCAATAAGCTGATCCCCTTTCCGAATTTCAGCTTTTTTAGTTCCTTTACCAAGCTCCAAACTTCTGGTAACAGTATAAATTTCATTATCTCTTGCTTTGAACTCAATTTCTACAGAAGCATTTGCTTGTTGTTTTGGTCTTGAACGTATAACATCATCAAGTGTCAGTTTTCTGGCGCTTAATGCTGGAAAAGTACCGAAAAGCGCAAAGCAGAGAGCATCCATTACAGAACTCTTACCAGATCCCATAATACCTAGTAGCGCATTCACGCCACTCGAAAACACGAACTCGGAATCAGAGTGGGAGCGCCAGTTCTGCAGACGTAAGCGTTGTATCATTCTCCCCAATAGTACTAGATGATGGTCATATAAGAAATTTGCCCATAAAATAAAACCCAGCCCGTTCCGGTCTGGGTTAATCTTGAAGTAACAGACAGATTTAAAACAGGATGCTTCTGTCACTTAAAGATAAACACTTATAAATCAAAAGAGCTTAACTGAAGTATGCCTATAAAAACTTCATTAGATATAATAATAAAATTCTTCAAAGCACTTAGTAATGCGCTTAAAGACCATAAATTCAGGGCTCTGCTCTTTCTGATTTCAATAGCAATTGTAGTTGGGACTGTTTTTTACAAATATACAGAAGCATGGTCCTGGCTTGATTCAATATACTTTACAATAATAACAATAACAACAGTTGGATATGGAGATTTTTCACCAGTAACACAACTTGGAAAAATATTCACAATGTTTTACCTGATGCTAAGTGTTGGTTTGCTTGTTGGAATTGTTAGTTTGCTGAGCAACCACATAATAAAGCAGGAAACCAGAATAACACATGCAAAACTGAATGAGAAACTGGAAGAGACTGACAAAAAGCTAAATAAGAAATTAGAAGACTTTAAATACAAAAAAACACATAAGAAATAGCATGAACCAGAAAGTTGTATTGATATCCGGCCTTGTCTTGGTATCCCTGATTATAGTATTATCTTTTATGGTTGAGTTCGAAGTAGGACCAACTGGAGAGCTTGTCCGCATGGTTAATCAGAAAACCAGTGGCCCAAGTTGGATAAGAGTTGCAGAAGAGAACCGACCATCAACATTGGTTGGGCATACTGTAAGCGTATACCCACCAGAATGTGAAGATTCGGATGGATTAGACTTCTACAATGCTGGACAAGTTTTGCACACAAGTGGAGACTTTGTAAGTCCGGAAACTGTGAACTATGATGTCTGCACCTCTAGTGGAAGATACGTACTTGAACAATACTGCAGATTAAGTAAAGCTACAAACAGAATGCAAAAAGGAACAATGCAGTATTATTGCAAGTTTGGGTGTAATAAAGGAGCATGCAAAACAGGCGGACGAACAACTGGAATCTCACCTGCAGGCTCAGGATATGTCCTGCCTGCTCGTTAAGAGTTTCCGAACATTGTCTGCATCGCCTTCTGCAAGGCTAGCAAGAAGTTTTTCAACAGTATTCAAATCTTTATAGCCAAGCTCATCCAAATGCTTTTTCAGAAGCTCTAGACCTAATTCATCAACAGAAAGCTGTTTCTGCTTAAGACGCTCTAATATTTCTCGCCTTTCCAGAATTTCTTTGCTCCCTAGACGACTTTTATCCAAACGGAGAATTAATTTGTCCCGGAACTGGCACTCAATTTCACCAAGTTGGATATCTTCTGCAGTAAATCCTTGCTCTAGTGTTCCAGTTAAAATCAAACGGACAAGTGGTTTTTTGTCACCACCTTGAATTGCTGAAAGCTCTGACTTGACTTTATCAGAAACTTCAGAAGTTTTTGCATTATCAAAATCCAGTGCTTTGTAAATGAACTTCCGTGGAGTTTCAAGAGGAACAAATTTGAGATTTTTATTCTCGAAAATATAGAAACCCTTAGGTTTTTCCATTTCAATTTTCCGCATTTGAGTGAGAACCGTTGACCCAGGGATTATGAACTTTCCATTGCCGTATTCTTTTTCTTCTGTCCAATGCACGTGCCCGCTAACAATTAAGTCAAAACTTTTCGGTAAATCAGTTAATTTCAGAGTAGATTTGCCCTGTCCAGTATACAAGAACGGCTCTATGGACTGGTGAAGCATTAGTATGTTTAAAGCACCCTGAACAGGCTCAGGATTGAACTTTTCAAGCACAATTCGCGCGTAATCATCAGGAACACCGCTTATTCCGTGCAGTGCCAGTTTTTCAGTGCCAATTTCAAGAATAGTGGTATCACAGTGGACATGTTTCAATAATCCTGCTTTTTCAAGTAATTGCACTGAATTTGTAAGACCTTTTCCTCGGCGTTCGTGAGTGCCGTGAATAGCGATTATCGGAGTTCTGATTTTCCTGAAAATACTAATTGCGCGACCAAGAACATCCTGAGATGGAATGCGAGAATCGAAAATATCTCCAGCAATCAGAATAGCGTCTGCATTTAATTCAACTGCTTTCTGAAGTGCTTCTTCAGCTTGAATAAAAGAATCTTCCCTCCGCTCAGTATTGTAAGCATACCCTAGGTGAAAATCAGACATCACTGCAAGTTTCATAACTACCCTCAATAAATATTCAGAGAACTACTTAATATTCTTTTTCACACTTACTCTTCTTTCTTCTCTTCTGCTGGAGCTGCATCTCCTTCCTTCTTCTCGCCCTCGGCAGGTGCAGCACCTGGCGCACCGGCTTCAGCCATTCCAGCAGGAACAACAAGTTTGTTAATAAGAGCAGTGGAGATTCCAGCTTCCCTAAGAGCAGCTTTCTTAATAGCATCTTCTTTGCCTTCAAGTTTAGCAAGTACTTCATCAGCCTTTGCCTGCTCTTCTGCGCGTGCTTTCTCAATCTCTGCAGCCATTGCCTTTCTCTTTACAGCAAGCTTAGCTTTCTCTTCTTCTGACAATTCAGTTGTACCAGCATCTATTTTAACATCAAATTTGCCCTCGTCAATATCAACAAGAGACTCTTGTGCAGGTTTTCCTTCTACAAGAATACCCATTGACTGGCAGGATCCTACAACAGTTTTTACTGCAGCTTTCCTTGTACCTGTCATTAATGAGGCTTCTTTCATCATAGAAATCTTAATAGCCTGCTCAATAAGCATGTCTGCAACTTTCTCTTCTTTTGGATTTGCAGCGCCTTTTGCAATTTCAAGCTCTTTTTTAATAAGCGCAGAAACAGGCGGAGTACCAACTTCAACTTCAAACGCCTTGGTTTTAGAATCAACTTTGACTGTAACTGGTACTTTCATACCAACAAAATCCTTAGTTTTTGCATTAATTTCTTCAATAACCTTGTTAATAGGCACACCTAGCGGCCCTAATGCTGGACCTAGTGGAGGTCCTGCTGTTGCTTTTCCTCCTTCTACTAAAGATTTTATCTGTTCAGTCATTTGAATATGGAAGCAGAATATGTTTAACCCTGCCTATTTAAGTTTTACCTATAGCTTGAATGGATCAGATGTTTCCTGGTTATCGTTCTCTGCTTCTTCTTTTGCTTTAGCTTTCTTGTCGTCAAGATCCTTTTCTAGTACTCGCACAGATTCTGCAGGTACTGTAATTGGAATAGGTACTGTTGCTTCAAGCAGTTCAATAGTAATCTCGTTCTTTGTGTTATCCACACGGGTGATTTTTGCTTTCTCTCCCTTGAATGGACCAGCACTAACTTCAACAATATAATCAACAGCAAGAGCAGTTACAGCAGGTTTTGGTGCAAGGAAATGACCGATTTCATCAAGTCCGGTTTTCCCAGATACAAGACCTCGAGCATGAGTAACACCTCGGTATGCCTTGTCAATATCCTGTCTGCTACCTTCTACAAGCAAATATCCTTTAAGTCCTGGAACAACTATTGCCTGAATGTCATAACCATCTCGTGTAATTCTGTCATAAAGTTTTGATGCAACATTTTTCTCCTTGTTTGCAGTTGTTCGAATAGCATAAATTCCGTGATCATCTTCTTTTTTGGCTGGAGCATCGTCATCTTCTTCTGGTTCAGTTTTTTCCTTTTTAGGTTCTGGTTTCTCAGCTTCTGGTTCTGGTTTCTTTTCTTCTACAGCTGGTTCAGATTTTTCCTCAGCCTCCTTCTCATATTCCTTGGCTTCTTCTTCAGGAATATCAGGTTCGCTCTGGAAAAGCACAGGCTCGCCCTGCCCTTCCTGAGCTTCATTGTTTGCAGAATCTTCAACAGATTTTTTCATAATTGTGGGCTCCTTACGCCGCGGTTATAAGACGCGATGCAATATGTATTAAAAACCCAATAACTCCTATAAGCAGGATGCCGATGCCCGTCACTTTCAGAATGGCACGAAACTCCATTCCGCTGGGCTTCTTTGCAACCCTCAAAATCCTAGCGTAGGACTGGATTTTTTCCTTTATATTCATTAGGAATTTTAGTTTTATCCGACAAAGTCAATTCCGTACTCGCGCTCCATTTTGTTCCTGTACACTTTCTTTTCTTCAGAGTCGTCAGGACCGAGTATTTGCTTTTGCGGTTTCAAACCGGTGACTACAAGCATCACACGCATAATGTTTTGTAGTTCTGGATCAATGCGGGCTCCCCAAATTATCTTTGCATTAGGGTCTAGCTTATCAGACACTGCCTCCATTACAATGCGTGCGTCCTGCAAAGTCATGTCAGGTCCGCCAACCACATTGATTAGAGCGCCTTTGGCTCCTGCAATATCAACGTCAAGAAGCGGATTTGTAAGCGCTTTCTCAACAGCTTCTCTAGCCTTGTCATCGCTGTCAGATTCACCAAGACCGATCATTGCAGTTCCGCCGTCTCGCATAATTGCTCTAATGTCGGCAAAGTCGAGGTTCACAAGACCTTCTTTTGTTACAAGTTCAGTGATTCCCTTGACTGCATTAACCAATATCTCATCAGCTACTTTGAAAGCAGCATTTAGAGGAAGTTCAGGCACGATTTCAAGCAGCTTGTCATTTGGAATCACAATAACAGTGTCAGTGTGTTCCCTAAGGGCTGCAAGCCCTGCCTGTGAATTTTCCCATCGTACAGCACCTTCAATGCTGAATGGGAGTGTGACAATACCTATTGTTAGCGCTTTTGCTTTCTTGGAAAGCTCAGCAACAATTGGGATGGAACCTGTTCCAGTACCACCACCAAGACCGCATGTTACAAAGACAAGATCAGAGCCGGCTACGGCATCTTTGAGTTCTTTCTCATCTTCTTTTGCAGCATCAGCACCGATTCTAGGATCAGATCCTGCACCAAGTCCGCCAGTAGTTTCTTTTCCAATAAGAATCTTCTGGGCAGCGTTTGTATACAGTAAATCCTGGGCATCAGTGTTAATAGCAACACAGTCAGCACCGTCTATACCAATGTCCATTAGGCGGTTTATGGTGTTGTTTCCAGCACCACCGCTGCCTACGACCTTGATAACGGTCCTTTTTGCTCGTACCACGTCCTCCAAACCAGAGCTTGAAGGCATTGCATATGTTGTGTCATTAATTGTTTCTTGACTGGCCATTTTTTCCCTTCACTATTTAGTTGATTGTGATTTTTTGTTAGCCGAAGCTGTTTCCTTGATAGCTTTAGGCTTTTCAAACACGTCAATGAATTTGACAGTTTCCACCCCTTTAATATACTTAAGTATATCCCCAGCTATTATCTCTTCTGTCAAATTTATATACCTTCTGGTTCGAGGGTCCTTGGGCGTGCTTATGTCAGCTATTTTGCCTGAAATTGTGACTTCAACAGCTTTTGTGTCCACTTTTGAGAGGTGGAATCTGAATAATGCTCGTATTTGGTCTTCAGGCTTATCGATTTGATTATGAATTTCAACTTCGTAAGAAAGCTCTTTTCCTGCTAGCGGGTGATTGAAATCAACCTTGATCCTTCCGCCACTTACACTCTGCACAATACCATATTTGTTATCCAGATTAACTGGCATGCCAGGCATTGGATTCACTTTCTGTTTTTTGAACTCACTTCTTGGAATGAGTTTTACAAGTGAAGCATCCTTGTTTCCAAAACCGTCAGTAGCAGAAATATCAAAAGTTTTTTTGTCTCCAACTTTAAGTCCAGGCAAGTGAGTATCAAGACCTGGAAGAACATGCTTGGCACCGACAACAACTGTAACTGGTCCGAAACGCGCATTATCAGACATCATGCCTTCTTTTTTTGCAATATCTTCTCTAGTAAGATCAAAAATCTTGCCAGTGCTCTTGACTTTTCCAACATAGTCAATAGTTATGAAATCGCCTTGTGCAATAGTTTCTGCCATTTATTCCCCTCGTGCTTCTCTCCCCTAGACCTTTAGAAGCTTTAGAAGTAACTTATACAAGTTAGAAGTTGCTTTTAAAGTTTTTCCTTGACCTTTAGTTCGTGTGGAAACCTCACACTTTCAGAATACCAGTAACAGGAGCACTGATATACGCTTCAACAGACTCTGGAAACACCTTAAAGTTTGAAATATTCACAAAAACATTGTCGCCTTCTTTGTAGCCTTTTTTGCTGATTTCAGTTTTTGGTTTGAGAACTCTGATTGTAATTCCCCGCCCAAGACTAATGCTCATCTTAACAAATGGACCTAGGAACAGCAAACTCAGAATTTTTCCTGTTGTAAGCTCAGCAGTGTCCTTCATTTTAGCTAAGGCTTTTTCAACTTCAACATCCTCTGGCCTAACAAGCACTTTAACAGCATCACCAGGTTTGAAGCTATATTTCTTTTTAGGCAAATCCAACAACAAGTAACCCAATTTCACTTTACCTTTATCAAAAATTCCATTAATAACATTAACAGTTCCAATAAATTGCGCAACAAAAGCAGTATGAGGATTATCATAAATCTCTTGAGGAGTTCCGATATGCTCGATTTTCCCGTGATTCATTACAGCAACTCTGTCGCCTAATTCAAATGCTTCTTCCTGATCATGAGTCACAAGCACAGTTGTAATCCCGAGCTTTTTCTGAAGAGCTTTCATATCGTGTCGCATTCTGCTACGAGTTCCGGCATCCAATGCTGCAAATGGCTCATCAAGAAGAAGCAAAGATGGTTTTAATGCAAGAGCACGAGCAAGTGCAATTCTCTGCATTTGTCCACCAGAAAGACTTCCAGGTGTGCGGTTTACCATTTCAGAAAGATTCATAATACCTAGAAGTTCTGAAACAATTTTCTCGCGCTCTGATTTTTTCACGCGTTTTAGAAGTAATCCAAATTCAATATTCTGCTTAACACTCATATGTTTGAAAAGTGTGTACTGTTGGAACAGGAAACCAATATCTCTTTTCTGAGTTGGTATTCCACTAACATCAAGATCATCAAAAAGTATCTGCCCTTCTGTTTGCTTTTCAAGACCTGCAATGATACGCAGGAGTGTGGTTTTACCGCAACCACTTGGACCAAGAATAACCAAAAATTCACCCTTGTTAACATCAAGACTGACACTATTCACAACAGTACTATCACCATAACCTTTAACAATATTTTTCAAATGAATGCTTCGAGTCACGATTTTTTCAGGTTCTTCTTTAGGATTCATTGTTTCACCGCCTTTGGTTTGGTTAGGAATTTAAGACCATAAAGCATAGCAAAAGATGAAACAGCAAGCAAGATAGCCATTGCACTTGCTCCAGTGTAGTCAAGCTCCTGGATACGCTTATAGATAAATAGCGGAGCTGTCTGAGTTGCCATTGCAATATTGCCAGAAATCATCATTGTTGCACCGAATTCCCCTAAGGAACGAGCGAATGTTAGAATTGATCCTGAAACCAAACCGCCTTTTATTGAAGGCAAAGTAATGCGTCGGAAAATCTGAAACCCGGATGCACCGAGTGTTTTAGCAACTTCTTCATAATTCTTTTCAACACCTTCAAGAACTCCGCTAACTGCTCGGACAACAAACGGAAAAGTTACAAAGATGTGAGCAAGCAGAATCCCAGGGAATGCATTAAGGATTGTGATTCCGTGACTTGACAAGTATTTGCCGAAAATACCAATTGGACCGTAAAGAAGCAGAAGTGTGAAACCAGTAACAGCAGTTGGAACTGCAATTGGCAGATCAACAACTGCATTGAAAAAATTCTTTCCAGGGAAATCATATCTGACCAGCACAAATGCAATCAGAGTTCCGATAAGCACATTGCAGATAGTTGTTGTTACTGCCAAAAGAAGACTGAATTTCAGTGCAAACAATGCTGCTGGAGAAGTTACTGATCTGAAAAATGCGCCAAGCCCCTCACTTGTAGAGTAGAGAAACATTGAACCGAGCGGCATTATAATCAATAGCAGGAAAAAGAATGAGACAATTCCAATGAGAGCATACTTTCCAATAAACTCAGTAGTTTCATATTTTATTAAAGGCTTTTTTAACTTGTCCCCCATAAAACCCTCAGTTCTTGAGTAAAATTTCAGGTTATTAAAGGTTTTGCTTTAGGACTAAGTGAGCCAGCGGTGCAATTGGATTCGTCCGAGCATTCCATGATACCATCGCCAGACAGCAACCACAACAGTAATGAAAAAGATTACAAAAAGAACACCAGTTATCAGTGTTGTGTATGCAGGAAGCGTTATCAGCAAGCCGAATATGATAATCGCAGTAACTATTGCCAGACCAAGGTAGTATGCACTGTGCATCAGCATCTTCTCAAAACCAATGTACATTCCCATTATGAAAAAAACTACAAAAGCAGTTAAAGGAATAAGTATGCCAGTCCAACCAAGATAATAGAAAGCAGAAATTGTGATAAACAGGAATACAAGCAGGAGAATGCTAAACCCATGTTTTGTGTTGCTTGTCATATGATAGTCTAAGCCCTCGCAGTTTATAAATTTTACAGTATGCTTAATCGCATGAAAGTCCCCACAATTATTGCGAAGAGGAGTGGAATAGTTGCTATGAATGCACGTTTCTTGTTAAGACCATAGTTATTTTCTAGTGCCCAGGCGCATAGGATCCAGGTCCAGTAACCGGTTATTAAACTGAATAACGGAAGTATGTTGAGGAATGCAGGAACAAATGCAAATCCAATTACTTTCAGATTCTTGTGGAGCGTGTGGCCATTAAGCACATCCTTCCCAGACATTACAGATGCAACCACATGCAGGATAACTGTCCAGAACAACCAGATTGCAATAAACCATATTGGCATTGCAACTATCATAACAAAAAATTTGACTGTTGAAAGAAAGCCCATAATAACTGATGTTGAAATCAGAATATTCCACATTGAACCGCCAATTGCAGTAAGTATTCCTGCTATAAGAACAACAACAAGCGGCACTATCATGTCTTTAACAACTATTTTTTCATCTGTAACGCGCTTAAGAGTTGCTCGAGGATACATGAACATTCCCTGAACATGTTTTGAAAAATGAACACCATATTTGAAATCTGGAGATTTTTCCCATTTAGAAATCGGATATTGAGAACGAGTGCCTTTGGTAATGTATTCATGCGAATTCCGCCTGTCTTCATCAGTATGTATGGGAATGTAATCGTGTTTCTTCTTAGGCATGGTATATTGGTGTTGTTTTTTGTATTTATATGTAATGATTGCACAGTTGGCTTCACCACTATGCTTTTAAATAAGAACAATAAACACAATTCCAATGGCAAAAGAAAAGATTATCGGCATGACAGTGAAGAAGTCTGAGAACTTTTCAGACTGGTACACTGAAGTGATTCAGAAAGCAGAGCTTGCAGACTATGCAGCTATAGCAGGATGTATTGTATTCAGGCCGTATTCTTATGAAATTTGGGAATTTATTCAGGATTATATTAATAAAGACATTAAGAAAAGAGGTCACAAGAACGCCTATTTCCCGCTCTTTATCCCAGAATCGTTTTTCAAAAAAGAATCAGATCATGTTGAAGGTTTTGCTCCTGAAGTTGCATGGATTGAGCAAAAAGAAGGGGATGCTGAGCGATACGCACTTAGACCAACTTCTGAAGCAATAATGATGGACTCATATTCCAAATGGGTCAAGTCGCACAGAGATCTGCCGATTCTGCTGAACCAGTGGTGCAATGTAGTGAGATGGGAAACTAAAGTTACAAAACCATTCTTAAGAACTAGAGAATTCCTGTGGCAGGAAGGTCATACTGCTCACAAAAATCAGAAGGAAGCAGAGGAAGAAGTAAATGTATCACATGAAATGTATCGAAAACTTGTTGAAGAAGAAATGGCAATTCCAGTATTAACTGGTAAGAAATCAGATGCAGAAAAATTTGCTGGAGCAGATTATACTACTGCACATGAAGCAATAATGCCAGACGGCCGAGCTTTGCAGATGTGCACTTCCCATTATCTTGGGCAGAATTTTGCAAAAGCATTTGATATTAAGTTCCTTGATGAAAACGAGAAGCATGCGCACGCTCACACAACTTCATGGGGAATGAGCACAAGAACAATTGGAGCAATTATTATGGCTCACGGAGATGACAAGGGACTGATAATGCCTCCAAGAATGGCGCCAATACAAGCAGTTATTATTCCTATTTTATTTGATGATTCCAAAAAGAATGTTCTGAAAGCAGCAGGAGAACTTAAGGAAAAACTTTCAGGAATTCGTGTTCATCTTGATGAAAGAGACAACTACAGTCCTGGCTGGAAATACAATCATTGGGAGCTGAAAGGAGTGCCTGTCAGAATTGAAATTGGCCCTAAAGATGTTGCTAAGAAGCAAGTTGTGCTGGTTCGCAGGGATACTGGCGATAAAACTGCAGTGAAAATTACAGAACTTGTGAAGAAACTTCCGGTATTGCTTGAAACAATTCAGAAATCAATGTATGCAAAAGCTTTGAAATTCTTAAAAGCAAGTATTCACTCAGCCAAAACATTCAAGGAATTTTCAGACATAATCGAAAAGAAGCGCGGTTTTATTAAAGCAGATTGGTGCGGAGACCGGGCTTGTGAAGAAAAAATAAAAGATAAAACAACTGCAACTGTTCGGTTAATTGATGGAAAAGGAAAACCAAGTGGAAAGTGCGCGCACTGCGGGAAAAAAGCCACAGCTGTTGCTTATTTTGCTAAAAGTTACTAAAAAGTGATTGGGGCTTTTTAGGGCCCCAAAGGAGTTTTATTCGTCTTCCTCATCATCGAATTCTTCTTCTTTTTTGTGTTGCTCGTCGTTTATATTCCCATCTTCAATATCTTCTGAACTTGAATCATCTTCATACATCATATGGAACACCTCCAATGGTGTTGCTGGGTTATGAGTATAGATGGTTTATATGTTTTTCTGATTTTTGGGAAAAAAGTGGACCCATCGAGATTTGAACTCGAGGCCTCTGCCTTGCGAAGGCAGCGATCTACCAAACTGAGCTATGGGCCCATAAAGAATTCTAAAAAGTCTAAGTATAAAATAATTACCGTTTCCTAACTTTCAGATACCAAAATGATACAAAACAGATCATTACCAACCCAATAAGAACCAGCCACAGAGTAAGATTACCCATCATTTTTTCAAAAAGTAGATTAGCTGAAACTTGCACTGTTTTCATTGTAACAACTGGAGCTTCTACCATGATTAAATTGTGGATATTCTATTATTTAAAACTTAAGGTAGGGGCAGGAAAAACCAGCCAGCATAGATAACAGCACCAAGAAATGCGAAAAGGAACAAGTACCCGAATATGAATTTAAAATACTTGACAAGTACAATTCCTGAAACAATTACAACAAATGCTAAAAGAGGAATGGCAATAAATAACGACAGGTGAGTTATTGCAAGAATTGCAATAATCCATGACAAAACCATTATGCACACCGCCAATTGTAAGTACTAATAATTGCAAAAGAGTTGTTCGATTGTATTGGATAATTTTTGACCGTCTGTTTCATTTCACACACCACTGAAAGAAGTGAATGATGTAGTATATATATCTTACAATATGCGTGGATTTTCACAAGCTTTTTAATATCAATAAACTGCATACACTTATGAAAAAGTTAGTTATTGTAACATTGATAATATTCCTGCTAAGCGCATCTGTTGCGTATGCAGGTGAAATGACTGCTAGCATAGATCTAGCAGCAGTAAAATCTGACGGCACTGGAGTTTTAACGAATCTTGAAGTTGAGGTAGTTCCTGGAAAAGGACGAGTTCTTCTAACAATAAATCCATTTACGGGAATTTCAACACAGGATTCAGAAAAAACTGCTGTACAGGTTGCTGAACAAGAAACTGACTTTGACTTTTCAAAACATGATGTAATATTCACAATAGATGCTGAGGAATCCTCTGTTGTGGACGGACCTTCTGCTGGATCAGCAATGGCTGTTGCAGTAATTGCTGCTGTGCAGGGGAAACAGGTTAGAGAGGATGCTGGCATAACAGGAACAATCAATTCTGACGGAACCATTGGACGTGTTGGCGGAATAGTTGAAAAAGCAGTAGCAGCTGCAGAAGGCGGGGACAAGGTTTTTGTGATTCCAGATGGAAATGCAATACAACCTAAGATTGTTGAGAAAGTGGAGGAGCCTGCACCTGGTTGGACAATAAAAAGAACAACAACAGAATACATTGATATTTCCAAAGAATTAGAAGAAGAGCACGGAATTAAAGTTATTGAGGTCAAGACAATCAAAGACGCAGTAAATATTCTTCTGGAAGGGAAAAACGAAGGTGTTGAGGATGAAGACAAAATCAAAATTGATGATCTTGATATTGAAAATCTTGAATTAACAGATCTTAGAGCGCCAATGAAATCACTTGCAGAGTGGCAGAGACAAGATGCAAACTCTGCAATAGAGGAAGCAGGAGAAGCTCTTGAAAGTCAGAAAATTGGAGTGGAAGAGCGTAAAATGCTTCAGGAGTTTTTGGCAAGCGCAGGAGAGGAAATGGAAAAATCAAAAAGCGCTCTTGACAAGAACTACTTATATGGTTCAGCAAATTTCGCGTTCAGGGCAACGATTAGCGCAAGATATGCTCGTGATGTTGCAACTTATTATGATCTTGAAGAAATAGAACAGATACGTTTTGTTGGCGACAGAATAACACAAGTTACAAGAAAAGTGAACCAAGTAAAGGAACTTATAACAACAAATCAGCATTTTGCAGAAGATTCAACAGCTTTTGAATGGGGAATTGCTGCAATGCAAAGAATAACACAGGCAGAATCACAATTGCAGGAGAAACCAGAACAGAGCGAAGGAATATTGTATTCAATAAATACTGTTGGGGGCTGGGTAAATATTGCAGAGAACTTTATGACAATTGCAAAGGAAGTTCAAAGTGGTGATCTGCTTGATATTGAATTATTTGTAAACAAGAGTAATGGTTCAATTGAAAGAGCACAGGCAGAATTTGACCTGTTCGGAGAGGAAGGACAGTATGGAGCAAACTGGTATCTGAAAACCGCGAAAATGGAGCAGGACAGAGAGTGGTATTCTGCAGCTTTCATAGATGCAGAAATTGCTGTATTGAGAATGGAAACAACAAAGGAACTTGAGGAAAGAGGCTGGGAAGAAATTGTTCCGTATATTGAATCTGAATTGAATTCTGTTGACACAAGCTTGTCCTCTTGGGCAGAGCTTTACAAGGATTACGGGATGTTGGTTTTAAGTCAAGCAACTGCAGAAAAAAGCACTGGACTGCTTGAAGAAGCTCTGACATACGCAAGACAAGCTACACTGTTTAGTGGATTGGCAGAAGAATATTCAAATTTACCTTTACAAGGATTCAAACTGGAATACAATTGGGAAATGGCGCAAATTGGAATAGGTATTTTAGTAATATTTGTTGTTCTGGTATTTATGAAAAAAGGCTTGAAGCAAACATTTAGTGCAACTAAAAGAAAGAAAAAATGAGGACGCTTTTTACAGCGCCTCCTAGTATTATATTTAGATGCCAGCGTCTTGCTTCAGAGCCTCTGCTTTGTCAGTCTTTTCCCAGGTAAAGTCAGGGTCTTCTCGTCCAAAGTGGCCGTAGGTTGCTGTTTTGCGGAAAATTGGTCTTAGCAGATCAAGGCTTTCGATAATTCCTCTTGGAGTTGTATTGAAATGCTTTCGAACAAGCTCTTCAAGTTTCTCATCAGGAATTTTACCAGTTCCCTTGGAATTAACCATAATTGAAACAGGTTCTGCAACACCAATTGCGTAAGCTAACTGAACTTCACATTTTTCAGCAAGTTCTGCTGCAACAATGTTCTTGGCAATGTAACGAGCCATGTAAGCAGCACTTCGGTCAACTTTTGTTGGACATTTTCCAGAGAAGCATCCTCCCCCGTGAGCTCCAACACCACCGTAAGTGTCTACAATAATCTTTCTGCCGGTTAGTCCTGCGTCACCTGGAGGTCCGCCAATAACGAATCTACCAGTTGGATTAACATGGAAAATAGTGTTTTCGTCAAGCCACTCACCGCATACTGGTTTTATTACTTTCTCAATTATTGTTTTCCTGATTTCATCAAGCTCAACTTCTTCCTTGTGCTGAGTTGAAATCAAAACAGTATGAACTCGTTTTGGCTTGCCGTCTTCGTACTCTACAGTAACCTGTGACTTACCGTCAGTTCGAATCCAGTCAATTTCCTTGTTTTTTCTAACATCTGAAAGTTTTTTAGTAAGTCTGTGTGCAAGATCAATTGGAAGTGGCATTAGAGTTGGAGTTTCATTGCAAGCGTACCCAAACATCATTCCCTGGTCGCCAGCACCCTGCTCTTTATGCAGACCTTTGTCATCTTCAACACCCTGTGCAATATCCGGACTCTGCTCATGCAAAGCAACCAAAACTGCGCATTGGTCATAATCAAAACCAACAGCTGGGTCGTCATAACCTGCTTCGAAAATAACTTTTCGGGCAGTTGCCTGAACATCCACATAGCCTTTTGTTTTTACTTCACCAGCAACCAGAATTAAACCGGTAGTGGTAATGCATTCTATGCCTGTGTGAGTGTTTGGGTCTTGTTTTAGTAGCTCGTCTAGGAGCGCGTCTGAAATCTGGTCACAGAGTTTGTCAGGATGACCTTCTGTGACAGATTCTGATGTAAACAAGTGTTTAACCATTTTTAATTCACCTAAGAAAATGAAGCAAAAAAGAGTATATATAGGTTCTTGGTAGCAATATTCCAATAGGAATAAATACTTATATAGGTTATGAATGTTATAGTAATTGGCTTGTAGCTAGTAGCTATTGGCTCGTACCTTTTGTTGCGAAAAGATGAACAAGCTAAGAGCCAAAAAAAAATGTTACTAGAATCAATTGGAAAACGCAGGAGAATGCTTGGATTAACTCAGGCAGAACTGGCAAAGCAGGCTGAAGTATCGCAGAGCATGATAGCGAAAATAGAGGCAGGCACCCTCAGCCCAAGCTATGATAAGGCGCAAGCAATTTTTGAAGCTCTAGAATCAATGGAAAAAGAAAAGTCTCAAAAAGCCAGAGATATTATGCACAAGAATATTGTTGTTGTAAAAGCAACTGATCAAATTGATATTGCAATTAAATTAATGAAGCAGAAAGGACTATCCCAGCTTCCGGTTTTTGATAAGGGACATTTAGTTGGCTTGATTTCTGAACGGGGTATTGTTGATAACCTGGGTATTGAAAATTTAGGCACTAAAAGAACTTCAGTAATAATGGAGGATGCTCCGCCTGCAATTTCTGAGGATTCACCAGTTAAAGTGGTTTCAGAACTGCTAAAATATAATTTGATAGTTGTTGTTTACAAAAAAGCTGAGCTTGTTGGTGTTATTACTAAGGCTGATTTGCTGAAGACAATAGGATAACTTTAAATATTATAAAAGAGAGATAAATAGTATGAGCAAAATTGAAGAACTCAATAAAAAATCATATATAGTTGAATTGTGTGGAAGGGAAAGAGATGAACCAGAGTTAATATCCGCTATAGGAGATATAGGAAAATTTCTTAAAAAAGAAAGGGACTGGGTTATAAGGGATTTCCATTACATAGCTGCTGGGAATCTTGGAATATTCTATGTATTCTCCTCAAAAGAGATTGATAGGGACAAGGCATCAGATATAGCTGTGGAAGTTAAGGGAAAGCTTGGAACATATATTGTAAACGAGTAAATTATTGATTAGACACGCCTAGCTTATTCAGGATTTCTGTTAACACATTCTCTAATCCAACTTCACCATTTACATCAACTAAAATGCCCTTGGTTTTATAGAATTCCAGAATGGGTATTGCAGATTCATGGTAAACATTCAAGCGGTTTGTAATAACTTCAGGCTTGTCATCATCACGAAGTATCAAATCGCCTCCGCATTTGCATTTGCCCTCTACTTTTGGCGGATTGAAGTCTAGATTGTAAATCTTCTTGCATTTTGAACAGGTTCGCCTTGCTGACAATCTCTTAGTAACTTCCTCATCAGAAACATTGATGTTAATTGCTTTGTCAAGTTTGGTCATAGTGTCTAGTGCTTCGCATTGGTGCAGATTTCTTGGATAGCCTTCAAGTATAAAACCATTAGCGCAATCCACCTCTGCAAGTCGGTTTTTCACCATTACATCAGTGATTTCACTTGGAACAAGATCACCTGCATCTAGAATTGACTTGACTTGTATTCCCATTTCAGTCTGCTTCTTGATATTTTCTCTGAAAATTTCGCCAGTAGAAATATGAGGCACTTTAAGCTTTTCTGCAAGCAGTTTAGCCTGCGTTCCTTTTCCTGATCCAGGTGGACCGAGTAGGATGATTTTCATGATTGTGATTGGTGGGCCCAATGGAATTTGAATCCATGACCTCTCGATTATCAGTCGAACGCACCACCAAACTATGCTATGGGCCCGATTGCTAGTTTGTAGTAAATCAGCAGAATAAAAAGGTTTTGGTAATCAGAATTTGATTAATTATATAAACAACCCATTACTAGCTCTAATTCATGGTCAAACAGCTCAGGATTGGAGTCACTTCAAAAGTGCATAGGACTGACATTTTAAAAGTTGCTAAAGAGATTCAAGAAAAACTAAACAACAAGTGCAAACTCTCTTTCAAAAAAGTTTTGGGACAGAAAATAGGGTTCAGGGGTCCGTTTATAGATTTTAAAAATCCAAATCTGGATGTGATAATAACAATAGGCGGTGACGGAACTATCCTGGACACTGCTCGAGAAGTAAATGGACATAATATTGCAGTTCTTGGAGTGAAAAGAGGAGGAAAAGGTTTTCTTTCAGAAATTCAAGAGGATATGGATAAAAAACTGGACTTGCTGATTCGTGGAAAGTATTTCATAGAAAACCGCATGAAACTGAATGTAAAAGTGAATAACAAGCAGATTGGAGAAGTGCTGAATGACGCAGTAATCTGCAATGCAATGCCCGGGCACATACAGCATTTTGCTTTAGAAGTTCATGGAGACTCCATAGATTCAATTTCAGCAGATGGAATAATAATTGCTACTCCTACTGGTTCTACAGCATATTCATTAAGCGCTGGCGGGCCGATTGTAGAGCCGACTCTGGATGCTTATGAAATAACACCAATTTCGCCATTCAGATTAAACCCACGCTCAATAGTGGTTCCTGCAAATACCCTGACAAAAGTGAGAATTACCAGCGCCCGAAAGGGTCTGCTGATACTGGATGGTGACAAGCAGAAAACAATCACAAAAAAAGACACAATTCACATAACCAGGGGCAAGAACACTACAAAATTCATCAAATTCGAAAAAGATTTCCTTAAAAAAGCAAGGAAGGTGCTATCATGATACTAAAAAGACACAATGAATCCCACAAGGGCTCAAACGGCATAGTGCTGGTTGTTGGAGGTTCTAAAACCTTCACAGGAGCCCCGATATTCGCAGGCCTAGGTGCACTGCGGGCAGGCGCTGATCTTGCAATTATAGCTGCGCCAAGAAGAGCTGCAGATACTGCAACTGCATATTCTCCAGACTTGATAACAATACCGCTTGAAGGCGATTTCCTGAAAATGGACCATGTTAAAAGAATTGAGGATTATATTGACAAATCAGATGTTCTTATAATCGGGCCAGGGCTTGGGAAGGATAAGGACACTGAAAAAGCAATTATTGAAATAATCAGATTGTTCAAGAAGCTGGTTGTTATTGATGCTGATGCCTTGAAAGCAGTTTCCAAAAATCTTGATGTTTTGAAAGAGAAAAATACAATCCTCACACCGCATAGAGGTGAATTTGAGAAATTGAGCGGGCATGTAAGTTCAGAAGAAGCAGTTCACAGTTTTGCGCAGGAGCACAAATGCGTTGTTCTGCTAAAAGCGCATACTGACATTATTTCAAATGGGCATGAAATCAAATTGAATAAAACAGGCAATCCTGGAATGACAGTTGGAGGAACCGGGGATGTTCTTGCAGGTGTTACAGCAGGAATTGCAGCGCAGGGAATTGAACCGCCTAATGCTGCTTTTAGTGCTGCCAAGATAGTTGGAATGGCTGGAGATTTGGCATTTGTTGAAAAAGGGTATGCGCTGTTAGCAAGTGATGTTTTGGAGAAAGTGCCAGAAGTTTTGAAAAAGCACTAATTCGGATAAAGAATCGTATATTCGCCACCGCAGAATTTGATTATCAAATCACAAACTGTTTTCAAGGTTTTGTCAATTTCAGCTTGCGGAATATTCTTATTTCCCTGAACACAAACAATGCAACCCTGTGTATCCCGCTCGATTTTGACTTTCTCATGCTCTTTGGTCAGCCATCTTGTAATAACAGAATTATCTTCATCTGCAAGCACATATTCATTCTTCTCAATTTTTGCAGGCCTACCAGAACCAATTGGAACAAACTTTTCAGTACCATCAGTAACTTTCAAGCGCAAATTGCCGTCAATTGCGCGCACATCATAAGCGCCCATTATCATACCGGTTTTGAATGAAACAGTATTGTAAATATCTGCAACAGTATTAATATTCGGAAGCATTTTTGCTCGCTCAACATACTTGACAATATTCTCCGAGGACAGTCCCTCTTTTCCCTTGTCTCTTTTGTCAAGCAAGTAACGATAAGATTCAACATTCTTGAGTACTGTCTTTCTGTCAAAATCTTTTAATGCAGTTTTTTTCAGTCTTTCCAGTTCTCCAGCTCGCCTCTGAACTTTAATTCCCTTGATTTCAGCAATTGCAATTGAAATATCCTTGGATTTTATCTGCTTTTCAATTTCAGGATCAACAAGAACTTTCTTTCCAGTATATTCTGGAATAACTTCCTCAATTTCAACTTTCTGGATAAGCGGTTTTGGAACCTTAATTTTAGTATCTGGCTTGAGGAATTTCGCAGCAGTGCTCCACTTCACTGTTTCAACTTGTCCTTTCTGTGCTAACTGTTCCCAAATTGCCTGCGCAGTGCCTGGGATAAAAGGAGAAGCAAGAACTGCAATTGTCTTTACCACATTTGCTGTAGCATAAATTGCTGTAGGATCCTTGGTTTTCCACGGCTCTTTCTCATTCAAGTACTGGTTGCCAGCGTGAGCTAATTCCATCACTCCTTTTAGAGCTTCTATGAAATTGAATTCATCAACAAGTTTTCCAATTTTTCCAGGTGCTTTCTCCAGTTTTTCAAGTAAATCGTGATCACGCTTGTCATATTTTCCAGGTTTTGGAACTTTTCCCTTGAAGAATTTATTAACAAAAGTAAGAACTCGATGAACAAAATTTCCTAAAACATCTGATAATTCATTATTGATTCGAGCTTCAAAATCTTTCCAAACAAAATCCATATCAGAATTCAGTGGAGTGTTGATTGTGAGGTAGTAGCGCATATAGTCACCAGGATATTTTTCTACAAAATCTTTTACCCAGACCACCCAGTTTCTGGAAGTGCTCATTTTCCTGCCTTCAAGGGACAGATATTCGCCAGCCTGGATTGTATGTGGGAATTTGTATTTGCCATGAGCTTTCAGCATTGCTGGCCAGAATAAAGCGTGATGGTAGATTATGTCCTTTCCAATAAAATGAACGATTTTCCCGTTTTTCCAGTAATCAAGACCTTTTTCCTTGTCCCAATCTTCAGTTGCAGAAATATAACCAATAGGAGCATCCCACCAAACATAAATCACTTTATCTTTTGCTTCCTTGAGTGGAACTGGCACGCCCCAACTCATATCCCTGGTAATGCACCAATCTTTCAGTTCTCCAACCCAAGATGCAGCATAATTTTTCACATTATTTGGAAGTGGAGTTTGTTCAAGATAATCTTCCAGGAAATCCTTGAAAGACTTGAGCCTGAAGAACCAATGATTTGTGGTTTTCTTTTTCGGAGTGCTTCTGCACACAAGACAGTATGGTTTTAGAAGTTCGCTTAATGCTTGTCCGCACTGCTCGCAATGGTCGCCTCTTGCGCCTTCAGCACCGCACTCTGGGCAGGTCCCTTCAACATATCTGTCAGGCAGGAAACGTTTGCAGGTGTTGCAGTAGTATTGCTCAACTTCCTTGGTGTAAATGTAATCGTTTTTGTTAGCTTCTGTAAAGAATTCCTGAGCATTTTTGATGTTGGTTTTGTTGCTTGTTCGTGAAAAAACATCGAATTTTATATTAAGTGAGTCAAAATCCTTTTTTATTAAATCATGGTAGCGCTTAGCGATTTTGTCAGGGGTTGTCTTTTCTTTGTCAGCTCTTACAGTGATTGGTGTTCCGTGCTCGTCAGTAGCGCAAATAAATGCAACATCAGCTCCAGTCATTTTCAAATAACGAGCATAAATGTCGCCTGGCAGGTATGTACTTCGAATATGACCAATATGCATGGCTCCGTTTGCGTATGGTAACGCGCATGTAACTAGGAATTTTTCAGTCATTGAATATTTCTAATAGGGCGGGGTTATTAAAGGTTTTTGACCCGGGTTATTCTGAAGAGAATATAGTCCTAAGACCCAAAGACACCATATAAAAATCCTTAAATAGTTACATATGTAAAGAATAACACATGTTAAGCACTCGAACTGAAAAAGGGGTCGAATCTGCGAGTATATTTAAGATAATTTTAGTTATAGTCCTGGTTATAGCTGCAGTAGTAGCATTTGGAGCAGTGTTGCTGGACTGGGATGTTGCAGGATTTTTCCAAGGATTTACAGGTTCTGGCGGAGGAACTGTAGGTGTTACAGCACAGCCTGCAAGCAGTGGCGGCGGAGTTGGAACACTTGGTTGGGTTGTTGTTTTAGCAATTTTAGCTATGTTATTCTTTGGAGGAAGGGGATTATGGAAACGACACGTTGAAAAAGATAAAACATTGGAAAAGCAGATAGAAGATGCTAAGGAGAGGGCTAAAAAGAAGGGAGAGTCTGCAAAATTGATGAAAGCTACAGCAAAACCAGACGGTACAATAGGAGTAGGTCCAGCAAAACCAGGAGATATTCTTGCACAGCCTGTGCGCAATATTACACCGGGACTGCCGGGAGTAGAAGATACTGATATTATTTTTGAAGAAGTTGACGATGATGGTGAGAGTGCAACTGCATTACCTTTGTCAAGCTTCCCATGGGATGAAGAACTAGAGTTTGCAGTTCCAAGAGAACCAGTAGAAGTTACTATACCACCAGATCAAATTATCCCAGCTATACCTGCTAAGGATATTGCAGGTATGAAGAAAGACGAGGATGTTATTAAAAAACTGAGACCTTTAATGCGGGTTAAGAAAAGACCAGCAATAACACCAGTTAGTGATGAGGATGGAGACGGGAAAATAGATACTGTTGGAGAACAAATACCAGTGCCTGGAACAGTAATAGTAGAACCGCTAAGAGTAAGAACTCTTAGAGAAGTGATGGAAGAGCTTGAAAAAAGGGGAAAGAAAAAACCAAGAAGATACAAACAAAAGAAAGGACAATTTGTTCCTGCCACATATAAAGAAGCTGGAGATTATCTAGAAAAAGTAAGAAAAAATTTAGAACAAGTAAAAGACCAAACAACAAAGGAAAATATAAAGGAAAGACTAGATGAAATTGATGAAATAATAGAGGCGCGTCAAAAAGCAGCCAAGGGAAAAGCTATTACTTTTGAAAAAGAAGTAGCAAAAATACGAAAAATTAGAAATATAATAAGGAAAAAAAGAAAAATTGTAGGACCTTATAGACAAGACAGAGGTGAGTTTTTTGCTGAGCAGTCAGGATACAAACTTACAGCGGAAGCAAAAGACGAGATAGTAAAAGTATTAGAAAATGTTCCTGAAGATCAAGCTGAGGAAGCAAAAGATGAGATATTAGGCAGATTAGTACTAATTGGAAAAACAAGAGCCCCAACTAAAAAAGATGTTGAACGCATAGTTAAAGCTACAAGAATATCACAGGCTAAAGCTGGAGTAGCAGGATTTGAAGGAAAAACTTTTGACTTAATAGAAACGCGTGGTGTAGAAGCTAAAAAGAAAGTCAGAAAAAGAATAATCACACGAATGAGAGGAACAGGAAAGATTGAACAATCAATAAATCTCCTTAATTTTAAAAGATACCAAGAAATTCTTGGCAAGATTGAAAAGGTAAAAAAGGGAGATAACAAAACACTAAAGAAACATGTAGACGCTGTTATGAGAGATATGGGAAAAGGGAAAGAGTTAGTAGCTTGTTTAATAACCTTGCGCAAAATTAAGAGAAAATCAACAGGACCATTGCTCAAAAGAGTAACAGGCACAATTACTGGTCTAGAAACAACACTAAAAGAGCTTGTAGAAAAACCAAATAAAAAATACCGTTTATCAGATGATCAAACAATCCCAGTAGAAAGAAAAAGATACAAACCAACAAAGTCAGAAGAAGGATCCTGGACAGGACCAGATTCTGATGTATTTACAGTTGGAGCAGGAACAACAGGAAAAGTAAGAAGAATAAGAACTGCTTCTACAAAAATACCTAAAAAAGAAGC
>DAPM01000018.1:0-375 GCA_002502135.1 archaeon UBA543 | reverse complement strand
AAAAGAAGCAAAGGAAATAACAGCAAGTATAATCCAAAAAGTAAGAACTGCTAAGAAAAATAGAAAAAGTATTGCTGCTATGGGTACCCCTTCTCTTTCACCAATATTAATGCAAATAGAAGAAGTACAAGATATACTAGATGAAAGTGTTGAAGAAACAGAGAAAAAAGCACAAGACGTTGTTGAAAGTGGTAAAGACAGACCAACACTAAAACCAGAAGAAGCTGAAAAAATAGAAGAAAAAATTATAGAAGCTGTTGAAGATACAATTAGTATGGATGATCTTTTAAAAGAAACTCTGGCATTCAGCAAAGAAGAACCAACAGCTGAAGAAAAAAAAGATTTGGAAAGAATAGAAAAAGAAAAACATGAAAG
>DAPM01000004.1 GCA_002502135.1 archaeon UBA543 | reverse complement strand
CAGTTCTTCGATTTTGTGTTTCATACCCCCAGTTACATCAGGAGCAGTTGGATTGCTGATATTTTTCAGAATTGCAGAAAGATTCTCCTTGTTTATTTCTGGAATCAGCTTCCGGTTTTGATCCAAAACTCCATCCACATCAGTTCCAATAATAATTTTCTGTGGTTTCAGTTTTTCAGCAAGTGCTGTGAAAATCATTTCAGTTGAAGCAATTGAGCATCCTTTTGTTAAATCTAAACAAGCATCTCCTGGCAGAACTGGAACTTTATTGTTTTCTAGAAGTTTTTCAATTGGAGATGTGAAAAATTCTGAGATTTTTCCATTTTTCATTACTGTTAAAGCGTAAGTCGGCAGGTAAATTGCTGGAATATTTGCAGAAGTGAGTGACTTCATTACAATTTCGCCTAAATCCATAACTGCTTTTCTGACAGCCATAAAACCTTCCACTCCGCATGCTTTCATGCCGCTATTTACATTGTATTTTTCAGCAACTGGGTGAGGGAAAGAGCCGCCACCGTGTCCGATTAAGAGTTTGCAGTCAAGTGCTGAAAGTTCTTTTGAAGCTTGATCTAAAACTTGCTGGTTGATGGTGTTTGCACTGTTTTTATCAGTAATTGCAGAGCCGCCTAGCTTGACGAATATTAGTTGTGCCATCCCAGAAAATAATAGGAGAGTTGCTATTTAAAGATTGAGTTATTCCTCTACTCTAACTCCAGACTGCCCTGTCAGAGTCTTGAAAACCTTTGCACCTGAAGCTTTTAGAGCTTCAACAAGCACATCAGGATCTTTTGCAAGTGCAATCATTGAACCTCCACCACCAAATCCAGTTAGTTTTGCGCCTGGAGAACCAGCGTCCTTTGCCCGTTTCATCAAATTTTCAAGTTCAGGGGAGCTGACTCCAAGATTTTTCAAAAAATCGTGATTCTTGTACATCAAATTTCCAATAAGTGCGTACTGGTTGTGCAAGATAGCATCTTTTGCCTGTTTGACAAGTCCGCCAATTGAAAATAATGTGCATCCCATTCTAGGATCTTCAATATAAGTCTTAACTTTTGAAATCATTGCTTCTGCATTGCTTGCAAGACCTGTGTTTGCAACAATTAACTGTAATGGCTCGGTTTTCAGAGCTTCAACCTTACCTCGATGAAATGCAATAGTTCCACCAACTGTTGTAACAGCAGTTTCAACTCCAGTAGGATTTGTGTGAATAGTTTTCTCAGCTTCGTAAGCGATTTCTGCAACCTGCATCATGTCAAGTTCTCCTTTGAACATCTGCATAATTGCAGCTGCAGTTGCTGTAACAATTGCTGCTGAAGCTCCAAGACCTGAACTCTGCGGAATTGCAGAATTGATTTCAATGCCGAGACCCTGACCTTTCTTGTCGCATTTTGCAAGGGCGAGTCTTGCTGCTTTTGTGATTGGCTCTCTTGGAGAATCCTTGTTTAGAAGTTCAATTTCAGTTGGCAAGTTCTTAGACTGCACAACTATTTTTGGCTCGTCAAGCTCGCAAACTGTAACTTTTGCGCGCTTTTCAATTGCGGTTGCTATGCCTAACTCACCGTAGACCATGGCATGCTCACCAAAAAGTATCACTTTACCTGGGGCTGAAGCTGTAATCATTGCAAATCACTCAATTAAGTTTTTGTTCCTAGAAGTTGTATTAAAATGTTGTTATTTTATCTCAGTATAGAAAACTCTGTGAGCTCCAGCATCCATAAGCGCATTCCCGATTGCTTTGCTGTTCTCATCTGCAAGAGCGATTATGTGCCCACCTCTGCCAGCACCACTTAGTTTTGCGCCAATTGCTCCTGCTTCTCGAGCTGCATCAACTAATTTATCCAGTTCAGGACTGGAAACACCAATAGTTTTCAGTAATTCGTGATTATCGTCCATTAAAGGGCCGAGTCGCAGAACTTCTCCAGATTCAATTAAATCGCGTGCTTGCTCTGTCAGAATTCGGATTTCTGCAAATTCTTCATCATGATTATTTTTTTTAACATCTGCAACAACTTCTGATGTTTTTGACTGGACACCAGTGTCTGCAATAACTAACTGAATTGGATTTTTCAAAGTGAGCAGTTCCAGAGTTTTCGGATCTTTTTTGAAGAAAACTGGCTTTTCATTGATTATGACTGTTGGATCAACACCGCTTGGGGTCCCATGGTGAAGCTCTTCGGTTTTGAATGCAAGATCGTAAAGATCATTATTTGAAATCTTCTTTTTAAAATGAACTGAGATTGCACGGATTATGGCAATTGCAACAGCAGCGCCACTTCCGAGTCCAGCTTCAATTGGTATTTCAGAATCAATTATAATTCGAATTTTCTGGCGCTTTCCTAATTTGAAATGTTTGAGGGTACTGAAAATAGTTTCCTGAGAAGCGAATAGTGAATCGGATTTCTCCAAATGCTCCTTGGACAAATTAATTTCTCTGGAATAATTCCGAGCATCCAGAATGAACTTTTCAGATTCTGCAATTGAAACATTGGCGTGCACAGAAATTACTGGAGCTGCAATAGCCGGACTATTGTAAACTACAGCATGCTCTCCGAAAAGGATTACTTTTCCGCAGGCGGATGCTGTTGTTTTCATCTGAAACCCCATTTGAGCATATCTTCAAAACTCGATAATTTAGCTTCCAAACCTTGAGTTTTAACACTTTCACAAAGTTCAGTAGAGTTTGTCATAACGCATTTAACTCCGAATTTCTTAAGGGGAGCTAATGAAGCACAAGCATCTGTTGCCACAAGACCTCCAGCTTTCTTTACAGCTTCTTCAGGTCCGTCAAGCTCAAGTTTTGCTCTTGTTTTTTCTGAAGTGTATACCCAGAACTTTGCAGATTTGACCAGCTTTTTTCCTTTCAAAATCCTTGAAGATTTCTGAAATTCAGAGGATGAAAAGTGCGGACAGCCAAGAACCAAGAAGTCAGGCTCTTTTTCAGAATCGAATTTCTGGAAAATTGTGTCGATCTGGTCGAATGTTACTTCAATC
>DAPM01000019.1 GCA_002502135.1 archaeon UBA543 | reverse complement strand
GACAACACAACTCTTGACAACAGTACAAACTACACTTCAATCTTAGAAGCAGATGTGGATGACACTCACGCCTGGAAAGTTCGTGCATGGGACGGCACTGACTGGGGCGAATACACCACACCTTGGTGGTACGAAGTCCAGTCATCTGTTACAGCTTCACTTGCTGTTGACGGCGACACGGCCACGTTTGGTGATATGTACAGCCTGCAAACCAACAGCACAATCGACTTCCCGTCAATTGGATTCTTTGTGCTCTCAAATGATGGAAACTGCGACATAAATGCAACAATCACTACTGATGACATGTGGGATTCTGACCCCACCCCAACTGATAATTTCACATTCCAGACAGCAGTTAATGAATCTGGGGCATATGAAGAAGGAACAACTAGCTGGACTGCAATACCAGCTGTCTCGTTAGTTGATCATATTGGCTGGCTAAGCCATAATAATCTCTCTAACACAAGTAATCGGGCGAATATTCATCTTAATGTGACTGTGCCAGATACTGAATCTTCAGGCTCGAAATCAGCAACAGTCACGATAACAGTGGAGAAATCATGAAGAACAGAAGTAACAACTACAGCAGAATTGGGGGCTTGGGAGCCTGGGGGCTTGGGGGCTTGGTGTTGCTCTTGGTATTAGCAACAATTCCAGCTCAGGCTTTCGCACTCGGAATAACTCCAGGCGAGCGAGTAATTGCCAACGAACCTGCAAAAACTTTTGAATACAGCGGTTTGATACTCAATAATGACGGAAAAGAAATGAAAATAACACTAGATATTGAAGGTGATCTTAAGCCTTACATTAGTGTTGAGCCGAAAACAATGGAATTCACTAAAGACGAAAAACAGAAAGAGTATTTTGTCCAGGTTTTGGTGCCATTTTCACTTGAAGAAGACAAGAATACCGGATATGTTCTTGCAACTGAAGAAATTTCAATTCCAAAAGGAGAAACAATTGTCAGTGCAGCCCTTGCTGTCAAGAGTAGAATCGTTATCGGTTCTGAAGATGATAAAGTAAAAGTTGAAAATCTTGAGCGAGTTGATCTTGATGAAACAGTCGAATCTGAAACTGGAGGCCTGACAACTGGTCTTGTAGTTGGAAAAGGAAGCAAAGCCGGACTTTTCCAGAACAAATTTGTTGGTGTCTTACTCCTTACAGCAGGTCTTTTGATAATGGGCGGACTTGTGCTAATGGGTGTGTCTTACCAGAAGCAGGCTAGCAAAACTGCAAAGAAAAAGAAAGTGGAAAAGAAAATTCAAAAACAAGTTCAAGCACAGGAACAAGTCCTTGCACTAGAAGAATATATTTCCAAGTGCAAAAAACAAGGATTAAGCAAGGAATATATGCAAAGAGAACTTGTAAAACAGGGCTGGAATGGGGCTGTTGTCAAGAAAATTCTTGACAAATCAGCTTAAAAAAACTATATATAGTTGAAAACACAGAAAAAGGGTGAGAATTCATGAGCAAAAAGATTAAAACTAAAAAAGTAGTTCTGATCCTCGTGGGATTAGTAGCATTGTCATTGCTTGGCACTGCAGCGTATTATTCTTCAATTGGCAAACTGAATTTCAGCTTGTCACCAACAGGATTTGCAACAGGAACCGCTACAGTTGATGTTGCAGGTACTGCATCCATTTCAGTTGCTGACAGCGCAATCAATTTATCTGGAACCAATGATACTGCAGGCGATGCTTTTGCTTATGTTGCAGTTAATGCAAGTTCTGCTATGGTCAGCAGTTATCAGGCTGCCTACCGCGGTTCTAATGAGAACTGGCTGAACAGAACAGGCGGAGAAGCTCGAAACATCACAGAAGATTCAATGAGTGTTGAAAACGACGGAACTGAACTTTTGAACATCACTGTTGGAACTGCTGTAGAGCCTTCTGTTTTCTTCGGCGCTTCAGGCGGAGACTTCTGGCTTTTAGCTGCGAATTCTGAGGCCAGCTCATGCAACAACAATCTATCTGATTCATGGAAACAATATGGAAACAACACTTCTGCAAATGGCAACACAAGTATCTGCTCTGAGCTTCTTCCAACAGATGCTTCCGACTTGGTAATATTCTACATAAGGTGGCAGATTCCAGTAGCTGCAGCTGCATCCTCATATTCCAGCACTCTAGTTATTACTGGCGCAGCTTCAAACTAAAAATGAATGAAGTAAGTAAATCCAAAAAGCCTTTCTTTATTGCAGCTCTTTTAATTATTTCAGTTCTTGTAACACTAATGTATTTCAATTTGTCTCCAACCGGGCTTGCAACAGGAACCGCTACAGTTGATATTGCAGGTACTGCTTCCATTACTATGGCTGACAGTACTATTAACTTGTCTTTGACAAACGACACTGAAGGCGATGCTTTTGCTTATGTTGCAGTTAATGCAACTTCTGCCATTGTCAGCAGTTATCAGGCTGCCTACCGCGGTTCTAATGAGAACTGGGTTAACAGAACTGGTGGAGAGGCTCGAAACATCACAGAAGATTCAATGAGTGTAGAAAATGACGGAAGCACAACTGTAAATGTAACTGTTGGAACAGCTATAGAGCCTAGTGTCTTTTTCGGGGTTGCTGGGGGTGACTTCTGGATTCTAGCTGCAAATTCTGAAGCCAGTTCATGTAATAATAATTTATCAGACTCCTGGAAACAGTATGGCAATAATACTTCTGCAAATGGCAACACAAGTGCGTGTTCAGCACTTCAATCAGGAAATGATAATGATCTTATAATATTCTACATAAAATGGCAGATTCCAGTAGCTGCCGCTGCATCATCCTATTCCAGCACTCTAGTTATTACCGGCTCTGCATCCAACTAAAGTTTCTGTAGTCGGTTGTCAGGTTCTCAGCACTCAGGATCCCGACTACTGACGACCGAGATCCCGACTACTAACAATATTTATAAACTTGTATAGATTACTGCAATTATGCGAAAGCTATTTGTCATACTGTCACTGGCACTTTTCTTTATAGCTGCAGCTGGGAGCGCGCACGCAATAGCCATTGTTCCAGCAAGACAGACAATTGATTATAAGCCCGGCGAAACAATCCAACTCTCATTCGGAGTCGGCAAGTTCGGGGATGGAATGACCTACGAAACTCTGTTTTCTGGAGATTATCCTGACAATGCATTATTAGTAAGAGAGGAGTTCAACAGCCTAACAGTTGATTTCACAATGCCCCTAAACGCCACTCCTGGCCAGCACCAGTTCCTTGTTGGAGTAAAACAGAAGCCTGTTGAAGAGACGCATGATGGAATTGTTGCGCTCTCTGAAATCTACTCGCAAGTCAGGTTTTACGTTCCTTATCCTGCCCGTTATGCTGAAATCAGCCTGGACAATGTTGATGTAGCTGTTGGCAAAATGGCATATTTTACTACTTATTTCAAAAACTATGGAAAAGAAACACTCAACACTGTCACAGGAAACATAAGCGTAATTGATTTGCACAACCGCATAGTTGCAATAATTCCTCTTTCAAACAGAAGCGACATCTTCTCACTTCAAAATACTGAAATGTTCGGTCAGTGGAATACAGAAAACCAATCTGCAGGAATTTACAAGCTCCTTGCCCGCGTTGATTATGATGGAATCGAGGTTACTGCAGAAGCTGAAATGAGAGTCGGCACAATGTCTGTCAATATTGACAGCATCCGCGCAGTTGGAACTGTCCAAAGCGGGGTTGTCAAGCTGAATATTGATATCTCAAGTATGTGGAACGAACCACTTGACAATATTTATGCTACTGGAACTGTTTCAAAAGCAACAACACTCCTTGCAGACATGAAATCTGCCAGCACTCTCCTGCCAGCATGGGGAAAAGCAACACTCGTGCTCTACTGGGACGTCTTAGGTCTTGATGTTGGTGTATATGATGTTAAAGTACAGCTCTATTATGAAGGAACTGTTAAGGAAACCAGCACTCAAATCTACTTAACTGAAGAAGAGGAAGTTATAGAAGAGGAATCTGCAAACACAATGCTCTACGGAGCAGTTATGCTCCTTTTACTTGCAGTAATTTTCCTTGCAATTGTTGTATTCAAAATAAGAGGAAGGGGTTCTGATGAAGAATAAACTAATATTCATAATCTCAGCATTTGTCATTATTATTGCGCTTTCTGTTTTGCTTTTTCTGCCGTATCAAACAGTAGAAAGCGATATGCATCTTACTGTCATTACTGGAAGGAAAGTAGGGATAAACACAGACACTGATGCACTCTGGTTCGGGCGTATGCCTGCCGGAAACAAGGGTGTCCGTCCACTAACTATTACTTTATCCAAAAATTCAAAAGTGGTTATAAAAGCCGAAGGCGAGATGGCGCCCTGGATAGTGGTGTCCAAAAACAACTTCAAAACCGAACCTGGCGAAACAACACTTGAAGTTATGGCAGATGTGCCGAGTGGCACTCCTCCTGGGAATTATACTAGTGTATTGAAGTTTTACTTTTACAGGGACTTTACTGCTTGGAAATAGGTATATATAATCAGAAAAACACAAATAATAGGGACTAAACACTGAACCAATTTCAAAACAGGGCTTCGCGAAGCGAATGCCCTCGCACCACACTCCGGGGTGCCAGTCAAGAACCGGAGAACAAATATAAACAGAGGAGATAACATCGGAGAGATGAACATACCGAAAAAAGTTGACCTAAGAACCGCAATAATTCTGTTTATTCTAGCAATTGTTCTAACTGTAAGCGGTGCTTCTGTTCTTTTTGACAGTTTTTCACGTGAAAAAGCCACTGGAATGGCCTCAGCATCTGTTGGAATAAGCATTAGTAAGCCTTCTGATGACACAGATGATGGGGATGATGAAGAGCCACCAGGGACTGGTGGCCAAGGTGCAGGTAGCGGAGCTGGCGGCGGCGGAGGCGGCGGAGCTGGCGGTGGCCTAAAACCGAAAATCCTGCGTTTCCAAAAAGATATTGAGCTGACTAAAGGTTCTGGCCAAACTCTTTTAGTCCCAGATCATGTTGAAACAACAATCCGATTCATCACACTTGATCTTTTAGAAGATCTTGAAGAATCTAAATTCAAAGTTCAAAACTATGGACTTACTGCCGCTTTTGTTGACAAACCTACAAAACCTGCAATTGTTGCTACTCATGCACCTGGAGTTGTCTACAGCTATGTTAATGTTGAAATCGGAAACCTTGATCCAGAAGATACTGAAGATATTTGGCTTAATTTCCATGTAAGCAAGAATTGGATAAAAAAGAGAATGATTGGTGAGGATACAATAGTCCTGTACCGCTACCACAACAAAGAATGGGTTGCTCTTGAAACTAAAAGAAGTGGTTCAAATTCAGAATATATTAATTTCAAAGCACAAACTCCTGGTTTCTCTGTGTTTGCAGTTTCTGGATCAGTTGTTGCAAGCCAAATACACATTGTTTTCATGCCGAATTTAACTTTATACCGAGGAGACAAAACTTCACAAACAGTTGTTGTTGAAAATATCGGAGATGCAGACTTGTCAAATCTGAGATTATCTGCAACTGCTGAAGGATTTGACATTAATGTAACTCCTTTCCTAATGGAAGCGCTTCCTGTTGGTTCTAAAGGAACATTCATTGCAACAATTGCAGTTGAAGATGATGCTTCTCCTGGAAACTATGGACTTCTCTTAAGAACAGAATCCACAGAATCCTCTGCAGAAATATTTTCAAACTTATATATCAGTCCTGAAGAAAAACCAGCAATTGGCATTCTGCTTTCAGAACAAATCAACAATCTGAAAAGCACTACAAATGAAGTTTGGATAGAAGCTCAATGGCTCGGTCTGAAAGGCGGAAATGTTACTGGAATCTTTGCACTTTTGAATTCTGCAAAGAACAGTCTTGAAAAAGCATCTGAAACCTTCGGAATGGTTGACTTTGATGAGACTTCTAGGCATGTTGAAACAGCTCGCTCTTATCTTGAAAAAGCAGTAATTGAAATGGGGAAGCAGCAACCGTTCCTCAAGTTCCTCAGTTTCTCTGCAAAAACCATTCTAATCATAGTGTGTGTCATACTCATACTCGGCTCTGCAGGCTACATGTTCTTGTACAAGTACAAAGGCGGAGAACTTGGAAAGAGAGTGTTTGTTGATGCAAGGAAGCTTGAAAAGACAATAAAGGTCAGAGTCACTATTGACGAGAAGAAGCGAACAAAGCTTGTTAAACAGCTATCACTTATTGAGGAAGCTTATCACAAAGGCCACATTAAGAAGAAACTCTATGAAGCAGAAAAGAAGAGGCTGAAAGACGCATTATCCAAGCTGAAGTGAGTTTCCAGTTAACTTTATAAATAGGTAGTTCTTACTACATTTTACAAGGTGAATTATAATGCCAGAAGCAACAAATCCATATGAAAAAACCGCTGCACCTAAAACCGGCGGGGAGTCCAATGTAGTTCTTGCAGGACTACATCAAGAGCTTAAAGAGCTTCACAATAAGATTGTGTACAAAAAAGGCAAGAAGACCTCTATTGAGAAAGATGAAGACTCTCTTCGAACCAAAGTAATGAAGCTTCAGCAGGACATTGGCGATTTGCAGGATAAAATCTCTAATGACGAAATAAAAGCAGAGGAAATCGATGATGAAATTGATAAATTAAGAGATGATTTTGTTTCTGTCAAGAAGATCATAGCTGAATACGAGAGTGTAAAAACATAATCAGCAAGCTCTTTCTGTTGAATTTATATATGTCTAGTTCTATTGCTATTTAATCAAGAATGGCTAAGAAAATACTTCGAGAAATCCTAGAACAGTTAATGAAGGAATTGCCTAATGAAAAGCGATTTCTATTGATTAAACGGAGTTTTGGTAGGAAATACAAGGCCTCAATCCCCAGGAATTTCGACTTATACAAAAGTGCAACTAAAAAGCAGAAAAAAGCACTGCATTACCTACTGTTCAAGAAGCCAACTCGTTCTATTTCAGGTGTTTCAGTTGTTGCAGTAATGTGCAAACCGCACAAATGCCCACATGGACGCTGTTCATATTGTCCAAAAGGCGCTGAAGCTCCGCAAAGCTACACTGGGGATGAGCCAGCTGCACGAAGGGCCCGCGCTAACAAATTCGATGCCTACTCCCAAGTGAAAAACCGGCTTGACCAAATTGAAAATTCTGGCCATCCAACAGACAAACTTGAATTAATTGTAATGGGCGGGACTTTCTCAAGCCTGCCTTGGCAGTATCAGAAGAATTTTATTAGGGATTGTTTGAATGCGATTAGCGGGGCGCCGAAGACCGGGGCGCCGGGGCGCCGAAATAGTCTCAAAGCAGCTCAAAAATCTGCAGAAACTTCCAAAAACAGGCCAGTTGGCATTACAATTGAAACCAGACCTGACTATGCCAGACCAAAACACATCAAAAGAATGCTTGAACTTGGTGCAACTCGAGTAGAACTCGGAGTTCAGACAACTTATGATTCAATTTTCAAGAAAATCCACAGGGGCCATACTGTTAAGGATGTAATTACTGCTACTCGAAACCTGAAAAATGCTGGTTTGAAGGTTTGCTACCACATGATGCCAGGTCTTCCTGGTTCCACTCCTGCAAAAGACCTCAGTTCTTTTAAAAAAATCTTTACAAACAGCAGTTTCATGCCGGACATGATAAAAATCTACCCAACTCTGGTAATGTCAGGCACTGAACTATATGAAGATTGGAAAGCAGGCAAGTTCAAACCACTTACAACAGCAAAAGCAACTCAATTGGTTTCCAAAATCAACAAAATAGTGCCTGAGTGGGTTCGAGTAATGCGAGTGCAGAGAGATATTCCAACAAATCTGATTTCTGCAGGAGTAACAAAGAGCAATTTGCGGCAGTTGGCTAAAGGAAAATGTTGCTGTATTCGTTGCAGAGAAGTTGGGCATAGGTTAAGGGGACTAGGGGGCAAGGGGACTAGGGAGCTAGGAGACTTGAAAATTCAAATCAAAACTAAAAAATACAGTGCATCCAGTGGCTCGGAATATTTCATTTCAGCAGAAGATTTTAAGGAAAAAATTTTGATTGGATATCTGAGGTTGCGTGATTGTGGGGCGCCGGGGCGCCGTGGAGCCGGGGCGCCGAGGTGGATAGTCCGCGAACTCCATGTTTACGGAACTGAAGTTGCAATTGGAAAAACTTCAAAAGATAAAACCGCAATGCAGCACCGCGGTTGGGGCAGGAAATTACTGAAAAAAGCTGAAGAAATTGCAGATGGAAAACTGTATGTGCTTAGTGGAATAGGTGCTCGGGAATATTATCGGAAATTTGGGTATGTTTCTAATGGGGTTTATGTTTCTAAAATTATTATTTCTTAAACCCTTTGCCTTCAAACACACTATTCGGTTGGATTCTATCTATTTCCATTGGTTCATTTTTATAATTAGAAGATATAAAATAATGTAACTCTATTTTATTGTCTGCAAGATCTTCTGCATTTTTTCTCAAAACTTTTAATGTTTCTATCCAAATCTTACTTTCTTTCTCTTTTTTCTCCTTTATTATCACTTTTATATATTCCACTAATTCTTCTGCGCTTTTCCTAGCAATTCCTTCAACTTTTTTCTCAACTCCTTCAAATCCCCAGTTATATCTATCTTCTTTCGGAATCTTTTTTCTCAGTTCTATTACTTTTTCTTCAACTTTTTTAGACCAAAAGAATCTCATTTCTTCAGAATGAACTTTCAGAAAACAAACTTTCTGGTTTTTTCGTTTCAAAACAACATTTTCCAGATTTATAGTACTTAGTTCTTTAATGAACTCATCTTTAACTTCTCTTAGTGCTCTCTTGAAACTATTTTTCTTTGTAATTCAACTACTGTATTGTCATTAAAAATTATACTTGCTTTTTGTGGTTTTATTTCAATTTTCTCTATTTTAATTCCCATATGCTGTTATCTTGTCTTCTAAATTTATAAACTTATCCACTCCCACAACCTTTAAATAACACATCATCTTCCAACTAAGAATCAATGACAATTCCAAAAAACGTTCAAACAGTTCTAACAAAGCTTAAGAAGAGTCACACCCAGGTAGCCAGCGACTGCATTTCAGAAGTAGAGAAAGCACTCAAAGGATCAGGTTTTTCAGACTCTCAGCTCTGGGCGCGCACAGCTCTTCACACAATAATTGGAGAACTCGGAAACATTGAAGATGAGCTCGGACTTGAACAAATGGCAATGCAGCTTGATGGTTTTGAACGCGAAGCAGTTGAAGCATTTTACGAAGTTTTCACAGATATGCAGGATGAACTAGTTGATGTCAAACCTGCAGATATTCGCGATACACTTGTTTACTCAATAATGCAAACTCTTGATCAGCAGGATAAAAAGAATTACAAAGGGCTTTACGGTTGAGATTTGCTCCAATTCAGGTATTTTTCATTAACTTTCCCAACAGGAAAACAGAGTATTCCTGGGGTGTCATAACTATGCAGGTTCGTGATTTCACTTTTAACTGCTTCAAACTCCCTATTAGTTTTCACAATGAGCATTGCTTCAGAATCTTCTTTGATTTTTCCATCCCATAAATAATAAGAAGATAATTTTGGAATAATATTTGCGCAAAACGCAAGATTTTTTTCAATAAGTGCCTTTCCTATCTTCTTTGCCTCTTCTTCATTCTTACAAGTAACTTCTATAAAGTTCATAAAAAGTTATAAGCTCTGCTTCCTAATAAACCTTATGAGATTCCCAACTCACGCAGCAGCAGCCGGATTATTCGCCCTAGCACTAGCCAAAGCAGGTATAGTCTCTGTAACTGCGCATGGCTACCTCTTATTTGCACTTTTCGGGTCAATTCTTCCAGATATTGACAACCACAACTCGAAAATAGGAAGGAAACTGCCTGGTTTCTCACGCGTTGCAGAGTTCTTACTCGGCCACAGAGGTCTTTACCACAGTCTTCTCGGCTGTGCAGTTACATTATTCCTGTTCTTCCTGGTTTTCAGAGCATTCTCAATATCTGGCACGAACTGCTACTTAGCAGCAATTGCAATCGGCTTCTTGTCCCACCTGGTTATGGATACACTCACTACCAAAGGAATTCACTGGTTCCGGCCATTCTACAAACTCTGGATTCGCGGACCTTTTGATACTGGAAGCTGGGTTGACACTGCTTTTACAATAAGTTTTTTGATTTTAATTGGTGCGGTTGCAAAAGGTATGGGTTTCAGTGTGCTGAAATTGGTATAGGTCACCCCACCCAAACCCTTTTATATTATATTCTTCACGGGTATTTCAGCAATGCAGTTCGAAGATATTATGAAGCTTGTGCTCGGGGGACGCAAGCAAAAGGGGGAAGAACAGAGTACTACAGATCAATCAGCTGATGCTCCAGAACAGAAGCCTCAGAAAAAAGGAAGTTGGAGACACCACTTGGATGCTGGAATTCACTCAGAATTAAACAAACTAGTTCATCACACTCACAAGCACAGGCATGCTTACAAAAGAACTTTGAAAATTCGAGATGCACAGCTGTGGGTTGCTCTTGCTCAGGTAAGCCAGAGACTGAGCAGACTGGAAGAACACGCTGGAATCATAGTTGATGATCATCAGGCGGCAGGTGGTGGGTTGCAGGTAGCAGAAAGTGTGAAAGCGGGGCAGCGTGAAAGCGGGGCAGCGAAAGTGGAACTGAGTGCTGAGACCCCGACTACTGAGAGCCAAACTCCAGAACCACTAACAACCCAAGCACCACTTGTAACAACTAATCTTTCAGGATCAATCAGTTCCCAAACACCAGAACCAACAACTTCTCAAGTTCCTAGTTTTATTGAAGATCATCAACAGCTAAATAACCCAGAAAATAATCAGCAAATGCTTATATCTGGCCAACTCTCTTCTTCAGAGCAAGCACGAGTTCGGTCTGTGCGAGCCGAATAGGTTCTGGCACTGGTTTTAGAAGAACTTTCTCAACAATTCTTGCTGAAGTTTCTATACTAACTTTATTTCCAGGACTTACAAAAACCGAAGGATTTCCTAAACCACTTTTTACAACCTTTCCAACTTTCTCATTATTATCATAAATATACTTGCCAGTTTCTTCTTCAACAATATTTCCGCACATCAATTGCATTGAAGCACCAACTGTTGGAACATCAAGTGCAAGACCAACATGAGCAGCAATCCCAAGCCTTCTTGGATGATTAATTCCATGTCCATTTATCAAATAAACATCAGCTGTATCAAAACTTTTAATTGCATCTGCAACAACTTTTCCCTCTCTGAAGCCTTCGCATCCAGGAAGCGCTGGAAAGTTCACATGCTGGCTTACAACTTCTCGTTTCTTTGCTTCTTTTGTTTCCACATCATAAAGCGCTAATCCAACAGTAACATTATTTCCTCTTGAATAAATCGCAACTCCACCTACTGTTTTCGGATCTGCAGTTATACTGTCATCCAATTGCAATCCTTCTGCCAACTGGGCCTGCAGTTCTGCAGCTTCTGTTACTGCTATTGATTCAGGAAAATACTTGTCCATTTTAAAATTACTGACCCATTGCCTGCGTACTTGGCTTTACATGTTTTGAAGACAAATTTCGTATATTAAGTAATTCAAGTTTTGCATTATGGCTCTGGTCTCTAATATGTGAAACAATTTTCGAAAGTTCTACTATTATTGCATTTGCTTTTCTTGCTTTTTCAGACACACTCTTTGAAGCATAATGCGACAAAATGTGCTTTACCCATAAATTTGCTTTTGTAACCCCTTTCTCAACTCTGGAATATGCAGTTATCACACTGTCAATCTGCTGTATGCATCCGTCACTGTAACTCACAAGCTTTGTGTATGCATCCTGCTGGTTTTTGCTGTAGTCTCCAAGGAAACTAGAAAGTGTTTTGTCTCTTTTGTAACTATTTTGAATAACATAAAACTTCTGCAAAAGTGTCTGGAGTTCAGAATCAAGTGAGTCTAAATCTATTCCAATACTTGAAACATTAGAAATATCTGCAGAGTAAACCAATTTTTTCACATTGTCGAGAAGCCCACTTGTTCCGCTTTGTAATGTTTTTATAGTTCTCATACTCTCTAAAAATTTATCCGATTGTCCTACAAGCCTTACTACATTGTTGGCAAAATCTCCTTGAGTATTGTATACTGGTTCGTCCATTAGATTAAAGTAGAATTTTCCCACGCATGCTCGAACAACTGCTCTAATGAGTTTGCAAGATACTGCCCTTTAACCCAGATGCCTGTGTCTTTTCCTGTAAGCAACAGAGACTCTTTTCCATCCTTAACCAGGAACCTGCCATTCATTTTCTTGTTTGCTCTTGGCTCTGCAAAGTTTTTGAAACCTGTAGGTGCCTTAGTCTTGTGCTTGTTGGTTATCACACGTGTTTTAACACCACGCTTTTTAGCGTCTGTTAAATGGACCCTGTACTGCTTGTGGATCCTGTCAATACCTGTCTCGTCAGTTAGTTTCAAGAGCTTCTTTCCAGCGCTAGTTATCATGCTCTTGATGTGATTGTTAAGGTTATCTTCTCCTCGAATAATGCTTATTGAATCGCTGTCATCATTTTGTTTTGCAGCGAACTTGCCAAGTTCCTTTTCAAGATCTATTCCAACATTATCCAGATGGCTCACTTGATTCTGATATTCCTTCTCTGCACCCTGTTTCAGTTTTTCAACAACTAGGTCTAGCTTTACTGCAGAATATTTTACTGGTCTCCCCAATTGAACTAATGAAAATCCTTTCTTCTCCAAGCTTCCTAAAACATCATAAACTCTTGACCTTGGGACTTTGGAAGCTTCTGCGATTTCTCCAACAGTTGAAACTCCTCTAGAAACAAGTGAGGTGTAAACTGCCGACTCGTACTGGTTTAGGCCTACACGTTTTAAAAGATTCTGAATGTTGTTGTCAAATCGCATTAATATTCCCCTCAGGCAATTCACCTGTCTGTAAAGTAGTATTTAATTATTATTGTTCAGTGGTAACTAATCAAAAATCACTTTTTTTGCATGTTAAACAGTCTTTCAACCTTGTCAAGTGTGTCTGCGTCCTCTGCTCCCTTGTCAGTTCTGATTGTTTTGACTCTTGGAAACCTCAAAGCAAACCCACTTTCGTAAGTCGGCGACCTCTGAATTTCTTCATAACCAACCTCTACAATCACTTTCGGCATTAACTCAACTCTCTTAATATGCTCCTCAGTAATATTCGGTGTTAATATTTTTGTCAGCTCCTCAAGATCAGCATCAGTCAAACCAGTTGCAACCTTGCCAACTTCCACAAACTCACCTCTATCAGTGTCCTTAACACCCAAAACAAATGATCCCATCCATTTTTTCCTTCGTCCCTCTCCCCAGAGCGCTCCAATAATCGCAAGATCTAATGTCTCCATTTCTGGTTTTATCTTTTCCATATGTTTTACTCGTGAGCCTGGGGTATACGGCGACTTCAGATTCTTTGCCATAACACCTTCATGTCCCATTTTCAAAGCCTTATTGTAAAGCTTTTCAGCTTCCTTTGCATTTCCAGTAACAATCTGATCTGCAAACTGGAATTTTCCTTTAATACCTTTCACAATTGACTCCAGCTTTTTCCTTCGCTCTTCAAAAGCAGTCTCTACTAGACTTTTTCCATCTAGCATCATAATATCAAACAAGTAAACATCAACTGGAATTTCTTTTTGCAGTTCCTCAATATCATATTTCCTCTTAATCCTTCTTGAGAGTTTCTGGAAAGCAAGAGGCCTCTTGGTTTTAGGATCAGTTCCAACTGCTTCTCCTTCTACAATGCACTTATTTGCTTTCAAACACTTCTTGGCATACTCCACAATTTCCGGGAACTGTCTGCTTACATTATCCAATCGTCTTGTGAAAACAGTAACTTCGTCTCCTTTTTTATGAATCTGAATCCTCATACCATCAAATTTTATTTCAAAAGCCGCTTTCCCGCCCATATCCTTAATCGCTTCTTCAATTCCCTTGGCTTTCTGAGCAAGCATTGGCTTTAGTGGCCTTCCAAGCTCCATCTTCAGTTTTTCTAATCCAGCTTTCCCGCTCTTCTTAGCTATTTTAGCAACTTCTCCAAAATCATTAGTAACATTATGAGCTTTTTCAACAAGTCCTGGTTCAACATTAAAAGCAAGTGCAATAGCTTCCCGCACAATACCTTCTCCAACACCAACACGCATTTCTTGCATCACAGTCCGTACAACATATTTTGCCTGCTTTGGAGTTGCAGAACTTAGAAGCTCTGACAAGAGTGCAACTTTCAACTCAATTGCTCCACTTCCACTCTGTTCTGGAATTTTGATAAGGTTCTCGTAAACTTTGTTTATTGTGAGTTTTTTATAAGCCAGAGTTGCCTGTTTCTTTTTTTCAAAAACAGCTTCTGCACCTTCTCCAAGATCTCCAAATTTTCGTATCTCTTGCTTTATCTCTTTTTCAGGCAATCCTGCGGTTTTTGCAAGAGTTTTGACCATAATATTCTCAGCAACACCGAGCTCAGTTTCAGCCCAATTTGGGAAAATTCGTCCTTGAACTAGAAGCGCTACTATTGGTAATTGCTCTGCAGGACAAATTTTGAAAAAATCAGCTACAATATCACGCTTTTCAAGCTTCTTCGTAGTTCCTTCAAGCTGTGTATAAACCTCAGCTAGTTTTGAATAATCCATTACTTTTGCTTTAATTTTTACCTTATTAATGTTTTCCAGTCTCAATCGTAACATATTTAAACCATGATTACAGCGGTTTGTAACATGGTAATCGTAGAGACGTCATCTGCTGAGGAGAAGACTGACACATACCTTTGCTTTAAATGCAATAAAGAAACAAGCAATCAATGCGTGAAATGCGAGAAACATTTCTGTGAGCTTCATGGAAATGTTTCGGAGAACAGGTGCGAGGTATGTGACGAGGATTATAGCTTTTAGCGCTTCTTCTTTGCTTTGCCACCATTTATAATATACCGCCTTGGGTACGGTATCTCTATTCTGTTTTTTGCAAATTCTTTCAAAATTTTGTATCTTAAGTCGGATGGAACTTGTTTTCTCATATTTGAATTTGGAATCCACACTCTTAAACAAATCTCAATTCCAGAATCTCCTAGTTTTTCAACTCGAATATCTGGTGCAGGATCCTTCATTACATTCTTGTTTTTTTCCGCAAGCTCTATTAGCACTTTCTTGGCTTTGTCAATATTTGACTCATAGCTTATGCTGACATTAACATTAACTCGAATCTTCGGGTCGCTTTTTGAATAATTGATTATATGTGATTCTGCAACAAAATTATTCGGTAGTATTATGAGATTATTGTCAAAAGTTTTGATCTGCGTGCTTCTCAGTCCAATATCATACAGTTTCCCGCTCAGTTCTCCAATCTGCACCATATCTCCTATCTTGAATGGCTCATCCATAAACAGCGCAATCCCTGCAAAAACATTTGAAAGTGAGTCCCGCATTGCAAATCCGAGAACAATACCCAGCACACCAGCAGAAGTAAGCATTGGCATGAGTAGCCCCTTTATCCCAAGGCTGCTGAGCACTATCAAAACTGCTGCAATATAAATAACTGCTTTCATTATCAGTTCTGTAAGCTCGAGAACAGTCGGTTCTATGTGCCCTTTCATGTGCTTTCTCAATAGTTTGTTCAGACCTTTGGTTATCAGACTGGCTGCAATAAGAATTATAATAACAACACTTGCTTTCAAAGCCCAGCTCATCCATATGCGAGCTGTTTCAGTAAGATTCATCAGGAAATTTTCGAACATTTTTTCCTGTAAAGTGGTAATAGTCGACCATTTAAATACTTAATTGATATAACATTAAGTGGCGAAGGGGCACCGGTAGCCGGGGCGCCGAAGTTGATAAAATGAAAAATCTATTATTTGGAACAGCAGGAGTACCAATAAGTGCGAAAAAGAGCGATAGTGCTTCAGCACTTGAGAGAGTAAAAGAGCTTGGGTTGGGTTGCATGGAGCTTGAGTTTGTCAGAGGGGTCAGGATGAGCAAGGCTACAGCCAAAAAAGTTGCTGAAAATCAAAAGAAAACTGGAATTGAGTTGTCAGCACATGGTCCTTATTACATTAATTTAAATTCTCAAACACCTGAAAAACAGAAAGCTTCTGTGAATCGTGTATTGAAAACAGGAAGAATTGCTGATGTCTGCGGAGCAAAGAGTTTCACATTCCACACTGCTGCTTTTATGAAGCAGGAGCCACAGAAAGTTTATGATACAGTTAAGAAAGAGCTGAAAGGAATTGTTAAAACTCTGCGAGCTGAAGGGAACAAAATAATTGTCAGGCCAGAAACCACTGGCAAACCTGCACAATTCGCAGGATTAACAGAGCTTGTGAAATTGTCAGAAGAAATTTCTGGAGTGCTTCCTTGTGTTGATTTTGCGCATATGCATGCGCGAGAGGGAAAGAATAATACAACAGCTGAATTCCGAACAATGCTTGAATTACTTGAGAAAAAGATCGGTCGAAAAGTGCTTGATAATATGCACATTCACATGTCCGGCATCAACTACACTGCAAAAGGCGAGCGCAATCATCTGGTTCTGGACGAATCTGATTTCAAATGGCGGGAACTGCTTAAAGTGTGGAAAGAGTTTAGAATTAAAGGAATTGTTATTTCTGAGAGTCCGAATATTGAAAAAGATGCTGTGTTGATGCAAAACTTCTATAAATCATTAAAATCTTAATATTCTCATGGATATTGTTAAGTCATTTGGAAAATTCCTTTCCTTTCTAGCTGGGTCTAATCGTCCTAAACGTAGGCTAAAGAAACGCAATCCCAAATTAATGAGGCTACTTTTTGAGCTTGAGGCAATTGTCATCAAAGAAGAAGGCTTGGACGCCCCTTATGGAGTTATTGCAGTTGATGCAACTTCTTTCTATTTCGAGCGTTTCCAAATTCAGGACGATCAAATAATTTCCAAGTTGTTTACCAAGGGACGGGCCACAAGAAAATATGAAGTAAGAATAATGGCTCGCAATATCCTAGATCGATCAGGTTGGCTTAAGGAATTTATAAAAATAATCAAAGACAGCAAAAACAAGAACATTTCTTTTAAAAATAAAAAAGCAATTATTGAGATTTTTGAAAAGCTCGATGAGTTTCCAAAAAGAAAGCGCAGAAAATAAACAAAACTTCTATAAATCATTAAATCCTTAGTTCTCTCATGATCTGGAGATCTATCTTGCGCCTTTTATCAAGTTTGAAAAAGCCTCACAAGCTTCAATCTGATGAAGTGCGTATTAAAATCAAGGGAAAAATTGACCTTGACGGTATAATCCACGGTGCAGATCTTCCTAAAGATAAACCAGGCATTATAATCTGCCATGGAGTTGGTGTTTTTCAGAGCTTATATGTTGATTTTGCAAGATATCTGGTCAAACACGGAGGATATCGGGTCTTGACTTTCAATTTCAGAGGCCACGGCAGGAATCAGGAACACAAACTCACACTCGATGGTGCTTTGGAAGATGTAGAAAATGCTGTAAAATACATGACTGAAAAACAAGGTCATAAAAATATAATCTTAATTGGCCACAGCCTTGGTGCAGTAATGTCCCTCAAATATACATCCAAAATCAAGCCCAATACTGTCAAAGCTCTTGTGCTAATCGGCTGTCCAACAAACTTTGAATCAGTCAAGCGCAGAGCATTTATGATATTCTTTTTTGCAAAATCATTTCTTGCCAATCTTGATGTTTCTGAAATCTACAAACATCTTGCAGATTACAATTCAGAAAAGGATATTAAAAACCTGGAAAATGTTCCAGTATGCACTGTTTACGGCCACTTTGACGAGTTTGTAAAATATTTTTTCCACCAAAGATTTGACAAACTTAAGGAAATGGCGAAAAAAACTAAAGTTGATGTTAAAGAAATGCAGCAAATGGATCATATGACAACATTCATCAAAGAGGAGTACAAGAAGGATATTCTGGACTGGATTAATGAGCACGTGGATTAACCTTTAATCGAAATCAACGGCTTTACCTTAACTACTTTCTTAGCAATACCAGCGTCGTGCATAACCTTTACAACCTCAGTAACATCCTTGTAAGCACCAGGAGCTTCTTCAGAAACTCCAGCCTTACTATGACCTTTGATTATAATTCCTTTTTTCTCCAATTCCTTAACAACTGTCTCGCCCCAGAACTGCTTTTTAGCCTGCACCCTGCTCATTACTCTACCAGCTCCGTG
>DAPM01000022.1 GCA_002502135.1 archaeon UBA543 | reverse complement strand
CGCCTCCTCCTGATCTCTTTTTCCTTCTGTTCACAAATATAATTACCTGCACCACTGTTATAAATCCTAGCACAAAGATGCTGATTGCAATCTTGAATTTCTTACTGCTGATCAGGCTCTCTCCTTTTGGCTCTTTCTTTTTCTTCTCCTCTTCAGCTCTCAGCACATCTGCAATTTCGTTTTCACCATAAGCTTCAAACAATGGCTTTGCAAATTCTCCTTCTACCTCTTCTTCTGGCTCAGCTCCTGGTCTGAGGATCTTCTTGAAAGTCATCTTAGCCATATCTGCCTTCATTCCGTCGTAAGTAATTGCAAGATCTGGATCTCCATCCTGGTTTAAGTCAGCATTTTCAGTTTCACCTTTCTCAATTATCAATTCCCAGTAGTCACTGCTTATTCCAAGAAGGAGGTGATCTTTGTTGAAGTAAATTATTCGGAGTTCGTGTTCCTCAACCTTGGTAGTATGTCCTTGTGCTACTGCTACTTCTTTCTTAACTTCTTCAGGTATCATATATCCAGGTGGCAGTGGATCTCCAGGCCTCCAGCCCCATGGCAGAGAATAATACTCTGGCAATTCATACTGAGTCATCCAGATTGGTGGATGTATGTATCCTTCTGGTGGTATATCTCCTGGCAACCATCCCATTGGAAGTGCATACTCAGCAGCAAGAGTTGTTCTTTCCAATGCTGCAGCTTCTTCTAGAGCAGCATCTTCAGGAATAACATAGTCTGGGGGATAGGCAGTTGTATCATACATTGGGTCAAATCCTGGATAGAAAACAGGAACATCTATTGTAATTCCTATTGTTGTGTGCGTACGACCATAAAATGTTACAGGAGCTGAATATGTTCCTCCTCCTGGTGCCGCTTCTCCGCCTTCAAGTGCTGCTAATGCCGCAGCTTCTGCTTCTTCAGCATCCTGTAAAGCTGAATATTCATCCCATATTGTTTCAACATCCTCAAAAGTATAGGATCCAACAGTTCCGCCTCCCCAGAATGTACTTGCTTCGTCACTTTCACCGCTTGAACCAGGTACTCCTACAAGACTTAGTGTGTAGTTTCCAATATTTGACCAAACATATTCAGTGATGTAACTTGTTCCAGCATACCCTTTACAATTCCAGTTGTAAGTTGCATCATTATCCTCTGTTGGCAAAGTATAATTCCACCTTGCCCCAACATCCGGCCCAGTTAATTGCTGTGTGTCTGAGTATTTGAGGCCTCCTGAAGAATCCCAGATGTAAAATGTCAAGTTAGTTGTTACATCTGTGCTCTCTATGTTGCAGGAGAATTCTTGTTGTTGACCTCCTGTTATTGAAGTTCCGCTTGCTGGCGACAAGAGCCTGACAGTTGGTTCTTGTCGTATTGTTAGATTTATATGAGTTGTTTCTCCACTAATTGTGCTGTCTGCTGTCTGATTTGCGTATGCAAAGAATTCATATACACCGTTTATTACTCCATTTGGTGTGACCCAGAAGGTGATATTCTGGCTTTCATCTTTATCAAGATTTACTGTGAATGGATTAGTTGACTTGTTTGTCCAGAACGGAGAAGCATTTTCTGTTGTTGAGATAAGTGCTTTGCAGTCAGGATCCTGATTATCTATCCACACATCAAGGTCATTGTCAAGGCCATCTGAACAATTGAGTTCTGTAGCATCTCCGTCGCCATTAAAGTCTCCAAGCACAAGGCGTGTTGTTTTGTCTGCGTTTGTTGAATTCCATACCGGAGTCCACACTAATCCTGTTCCGCTGTTCATATACGCACGTGTCACATTTGCAGTACTTCCTGTTAAAAAGTCAAGGTCTCCGTCATTATCAAGGTCTCCAATTTCTATGTCGCGGACATTATCAATATCTGAGCTGTTCCAAGATAGGTTGAATGTTGCATCACCATTATTCAGGTAAACCCTGCTTGCTGTGTTTGTTGACCATTGACCATTTCCTGCTATGAAATCCACAAATCCATCGTTATTCAAGTCGCCAAGTGCTATTGCATATGTGTTGTCTGTTTCTGTGCTGTTCCACCCAGTTTTGAAGCTTCCTGATCCATTGTTCAGGTAAACCCTGTTATTTCCTGGTTCTGTTGAATCATTGTAATTTCCTACTATGAAATCCAGGTCTCCGTCATTGTCAAGATCTGCAACTCCTACTGACCAGGTGTCATCCTCTTCTGAGCTGTTCCAGGTGAGTGTGAATGTCCCTGCTCCGTCGTTCATGTAAATTCTATTATATCCTAACCTGCCAGTGTCATTATTGTTTCCTTCCAGCAAATCCATGTCTCCGTCATTGTCAAAGTCGCCGACTGCAATATCATATGTTGAAGTTTCTTCTGTTGTGTTTGAAGTAAGCACGAAAGTGCCTTTTCCATTGTTAATGAATACTCTATTTTCCTCATTATAAGACGCTGAAATATAATCCATTGCTCCATCATTGGTAAAGTCCGCGAAAGCAATATCAGTTGTTTGTTCTGTTAGTGTGCTTGTTGCATTCAATGCAAATGTTCCTGATCCGTTATTCAGGTAAGTCCAGTCAGCTGCATTATCTCTTCCTATTACAAGATCCAGATCTCCGTCATTGTCCATGTCTCCTGCTCCTATTGCATATGTGCGATCATCTGTGAATATGTTTGAATTAAATGTGTATGTGCCGTCACCGTCGTTTGTGTAGAATCTCGTTTCAATTGTGGCATATGCGTTTGCTTCTATAAAATCAAGGTCGAAAGTGCCCCCTCCTCCGATTGGGTCGAGGCTGACATTTATGTTTCCGCAGTTCGCATTTGTACACGACACATTTAAGGTGTAATTAAATGGCACATCCTGTGTTACATTTCCTGTTGCAGTTGGATAAACCAATGTCGCTGTTATTACTGGTGTTGGATACCAAAGCGGGTAATTATCTGATGCACCATTGCCCTCTACAACATAAGCAGTGTCTCCTATGTAGTCGCCATCTGTGTCATTTCCGCTGTAATTGTCATAATAATTTCCTGCAATAATGCTTCCGCCAATTATGTTTGTCCCTGTTTGGTTTTCGCTTGTCCAATTATTTCCTGCAGCACTATCTTGAACCGGTATTAAGTTTTCAGACATGTAGTTGTCATAAATTAAGTTTAATCCTGATTCAATGCTGATTCCTCTAACTGTGTTTCCAGTTGCATTATTTGAAATAATATTGTTACTCAGTGACACGCCAGCTACGCGAATACCATAAGTTCCATTTAGAAGTGTGTTATTTGAAACATTACAATTCGTAGAGTCTGACAAGTAAATACTTTCTGCACTGCTAAGATTAATTGTGTTGTTATAAATATCTATAAAGTTTGCGACTATTACATATATTCCTTCATTATTTTCTGTGATTGTGTTATTGTAAATCGTGTTGTTGTTAGCGGTAACGCTTACGCCGCTACCTGTGTTTCCCGAAATATTATTTTCAAATATTGTTGTGTTTGATTCTTCTAAATTTATTCCCTTTAGTGTATTATTGCGAATTGTGTTATTGTATATGCTGTGATTATATCCGCTTGCGTATATTCCAGACATGCCGTTCAGCTCAATTACATTATGATATATTGTACTGTTTTCATCTACAGTAAGATCTAATCCATCTCCTGTTGAACTGTTTATTGAATTATTGTAGAATATGTTATCACTGTTTGGTTTCATTCCTCCTAAAAGTCCAAGCATTGTGATCCCGTCTCCTGCAATATCATGTACGCTGTTATTTGATATGTTCAGTTCTGTTGAAGTTCTAATGTATATCCCACTGGTTGTAGTGCCCAGACTATCTCCAATATTATTATCAATAATTTCGCTGTTGTTTGTGTTATAAACATTGATTGCTCTTTCGTAACTTTGAATAACACAGTTTCGAATAGTGACATTTGTCCTATTTTCCATGAAAATTCCATAACCGTCGCTGTTTCCTATTATGATAGCCCCATTACAATCTAATTCAAGATAATCAGTATCTATAACAAGGGTTCCGTTGTTCTCAATAACTATGCCATCATTGTACGTATCATTCATATAATATGTACCTGCACAAAGCGTTATGTTTCCACTGATATTTGTCTCATTTAGCCCTGTTAAGTACGAACAACCGCCTGGACCTGATGGTAATGTGGCAAATCCTGTTGCAAGCGGGCCTCCTGAACCCGCAAAGAAGAAAAATCCACCTATTACTATTATTGCAATTAAAAGTATAAGGAAATATCGTGGTTGAATTCTATTGAAAATCTCTGATTTTTGTAGGGCAAAAAGCTTTCTTGATATCGGTTTTGCTTTTTTAGGGAGTTTGGTTCCTAGGTAAATTGTCTTTACTGTACCGTCCGGCTGTCTCACACTTTCGTAGTAGTAAGGGCCTAATTTCTTACCTTTGTAGTGTCGGTATTTTTTATATACCACGCGTAACCCCGGTTTTGCCTTGTAGGGCAAAAACATTTTCTATATAGTTAATCTAATTTATATAGGTTTCTAATGACGAATGTCATTAGTAGTAGTAATGTATATTTTGCAGAATATGCTAATTTTTGATAAAGTATATACTCAAGGATATAAATTCTAAGTCTAACAGAAAATTATTTGAGTTGACATATGTCAGGGGTAGTTGGTAGTAGGTGGATAGGTAGATTGGTAGAAGGTAGTTGTTAATTCAGTTCTTTTTCAGTTTATCCAGAATTTTCTGCCTTAGCTCTTTACTCAGTTTTTCACTTCCATCCCGCAAAATCCACTTTGTATCCTTATTTTCAGTTTTGCAGTATTTCACCATGAAATTGTAAGCAATTTTCGGGTCATAGTGCTTTGTGAGCTCCCTCAGCACCCATCCTGCAGACTTTTTCACATAATACTCTCTGTCATCCATCACTTTTGCAAGGTTTTTGGTAATGTAATCAGTGCTCGGATGCCCCAGGAACGTTAATGTGACTAAACACACAGTGCCGAACCGCCTTACCCACAGGTTTTCGTGTGCTATCCACTGCGGAATTAGGTTCTTGAACTTTGAAAAATCATTTTTCAGCAGTTTCTTTATGCTCATGCAGGCCAAACGGTCGCATATTTCCCAATCTCCAATCTGTGTTATCCGTTTTTGAATGAATTCAAAGGTTTCTTCTGGGTATTTCCCTGAAGTTTTCACTAAAATCTCTGCGCAAATCTGTCTGCCCTCTCTTGTAGCATCACTCCAGAGCTTTGTTATGAGTTCGAAAATGATTTCCTTCCTGTCCTTGCACATCTTAACGGTTTCAGAAGCGATTTTCTTTAAATCAGGGATCCTCATTCCCAACCATTCTAGATTTGTTGGGACAAATACTTGAATTTGTTTTTTCTCTTCATCTGTAACCAGTTTTGCACCAATTTTTCTGAGCTCGTAGCAGTATCTAGTTGGCTGATAATACAATTTTGCAAGTGTTTCGATTTTGTTTTTAGAAATTTCCATACGTTGAAGTAAGTTCAGGTTAATAAAATACTTTTCCTAGACATTTGTCACCCTCCGCGATTATTTGAATTGGTGAAATTTGTGAATTTGTCATTATTTGGCGCTCCGGAGTGTAGCGCGTACTGCATGAAGCCCCATTTGCTTCGCAAAGAGGCTTAAACAATTCAACTGAAATTGGTTCGGTCTGTTTGAGTAATCTATATTAACTATTACTTTGTATTAGTCTTGAGGTAGTGATGAATAAAGTTGGCAGTGTAGATTACTTTGACGGGGGAAAGAGAAAATTATACTTTTTCGTAGAAAACGACGACATTGTTGAAGAAGAAGGCTTCTATAAAGTTGAAACTGACTCGAAAATCTTCTATATTTTTGTTACAACTCTGGAAGAGCGTCCTTTAGATTCAGATATTGGCGCCAGAATCAACAGAGAAGACTTTGCTTATGATATTGGCGAGCGATATCTTCTTTATGCCCAGGCTAGCATACTTTTGGAGTACAGAAAAAACGATAATGTCAAAGTTGTCGGCTATAAAACTATACCGCGGCATAGCGATTCTATTTACGAGCTTGAAACTGAAGATTTTGAAGAGGGACGACTCGGATTACCGCACCTAGACTTTGCTCATGTCCGCTCCGGAAGCAAAAAGCTTGATACAAAAGTCGGATTTAAGAAATCTTCCTACATCACCCACTGGCTTTTGTCCGGATGGACTAATTCTGGCAAGACAAATGCTGCAAAAGTGCTTCTCGGAGTTACAATCAAAGGTGACAAGGACGGAAGTTTCGCTGGAGGAGTGATTATTGACCCTCATGGCGAGTATTATGAAGATCTCAAGATCCTAAATTCTGGTTCGCAGACCAGAGTAATGCATTTAACAATAAATCCAGACCGTTCTGACAAAAATGAAAAGGCTCTTAGCATTCCGCTGGGCCTGATAACTCCGCGCGACTTGTGCGAAGTGCGTGATTTCAATCCTGAAACCCAAATTCCATTTATGTGGCGGTGCAGAGACTTTTTCTGGAGGCTCCACAAGGGCGAATTCATAGATGACACCCAAATCCTGACCCGCTCTAAGAACTGGGTTGAGATGATTATCAATGAAGACCACAAATTTTTGGAAAAACTTGGCCAGGATTATAATGATTCTGCAGGACGGAAAGTTATGGATGCTGTAAAGCGCAGGCTGAGGAGCATTATCAAGGATGATGAGCTGGTCTGGGGCAGGGAGTACACTCCAATCCTGAAAGAAATTAAAGAGGATGTTTCTCGCGGTTTATGGTATGTGATTGATGTTAGCAGTATCAGCAATAGCACTGCCAAGCTGTTAACATCCCTGATTGCCAATGAACTTTTCAAAGACTACAAGGGAATGTGCATTAACAACAAGGCAGAATGGAAAAAATACAAGCCTGCAGGAATTTTAATTGAAGAAGCTCACAATTATTTGTCTCCTGAACAAGCAAGCGGAGGAAATATCATTGCCAAAATCGCTAAGGAGGGACGTAAGTTCAAAGTTTTCACAATAGTTGTGGAGCAGGACCCAAGTGGAATAGATCAGCGGGTGCTGAAGCAGATTCACAACAAAATAACACTTCAGTTAATTCCGAAAGACGCCCGTGCGCTCTGCGATACTACTCCGTACATTGGAGAATTGGAGAAAAAGATTCCGTTTTATGAAACTGGTGAGGGAGTTTTTGTAAGCACAGGCTCTTTCAACTTTGCTTTGCCTGTAAAATTCCCTAGAATGAGTGAGTGGGTTGAAGCTAATGCAAAAAAATGTTTAAAATGCAAAAAAGAATTAGTTCTGGATGATGGTTTGTGCGCAAATTGCGGGAAGGATCAGAAAAGCAAGGATGCTGAGGCGTTCATGTAACTCTCTTTTTTTGTTTCGCTTCTTCCCAAGTTTCCTTGTTAATCCACATCAAGTTGCATTTATCGCACTCTTGTAAAATAACATTTTTGAAATAATTTTTTGCAGGTCCATAGTTCACAAGACATTTTTTATGAATAATCTGGTTTGACATGATCCCACACGAGCATATTTTTGAAGAGTGTATGCCTGTTAGTTTTATTCTTTCTTTCATATGCTTCATCCTATTTGTATTTGTTTTCAGGTTTACTTTAGTTACTCTATTCTTTTTTTCTCTTTTTCTCTGTTCTCTAAGTAGTCTTTTTGTTGCACTAGTTTTTTTACCTTCCCCTCTAAGTGCATAATATTTTGCTCGTCCATCTGTAAAGTAAGATAAATATCCAGCTTTGGTCATTCTTGCCAGATTACCACCGATATTTGTTATTGTCTTGTCACTTTGCTCATCTATTTCTTGTGGGTTCAGGGCTCTTTTTGCTTTGTAAAGTATTCTCAGGAGTTTCATCCGATTTTTCTGACTGCTTCCAAATCCAACATACATTTCAGTAATACCATTTTCAAGATCATTCATAGGGTAATCTGAATTTTTCGCAAAAAAGTAGAAGAAAGACAAATCCGGCCTGACCTTTTTTCTATAATATCTGCTGAGTTTATCTATTCCTCTTGAAAAGTCAAGATAGTCTTCAATTATTTTACCTAGTGCATGTTTCCCTATTTTTATAACTCCAGTTACTTTGTATTCGTTCATCCATTTATGAATTCTTTTAACTGGTGGTATTGGAAGATCTTCTTCATCTTCTGTATCTTCTTTCTGTGAGTCTGTTTCCGGGTATAGACTTCCTGTTCCTTCTTCTCCTGGTTTCTTCTTTTTCCCTTTCATATCAAGATAAAATTCTCTTGCCAGCTCCCACACTTCTTCTGCAGTTTCAGCTTCTTTGTTGTAGATAATTTGTTTAATTTTTACAAGAAGTTCTTTTGAATATAATGGCTCTTCTATGTACCCTTTTTGGATTAAGCGACAGTAACAATCCAGTAAAAACTCTTCAAACCATTCTTGATCTATCCCTACAGTTATCCCATCTATTGGAAAATTTGCTCTTTCAAAAAGGTCAATCAAATACTCTGGTGGGATAATGTCTTTTTTATCTGTCATTTGTATTAGTTCTATGTTATCCTTAATAAATTATTTCCTTTTATAAAATTCTTTGGGTGCACTAATTCTCAGCACAACACTTATTAACCACAACAACCAAAAACTAAATTGAGGGAGAAATGAAACAATTTAAAGTTAAAGTTAGCAACAAAGCCGGCGCTCTTTCAGGCGTCTGCCAAGCTCTTGCAGAAAAGAATGTTAGAATCAGAGCAATTTCTACAGAAGCAATCAGCAAAACCGACGGTTTTATTAAAGTAATTCCTGGGAATGATGTTGAAGCAAAAATCGCGCTTGATGCTGGCGGTTTCAAATACACTGAATCTGATGTTATTGTTGTTGATGTTATTGACGAACCTGATATGATTGCAAAATTGACAACCAACATGTCAGAAGCTAAAATTAATATCAAGTCTTTCTACCTTTTGGATAAGGGTTTGTTTGCAATGACTGTTGCTAGAGAGGATTTCCTAAAGGCTAAAGAAGCATTAGGTGACAGAGTTGTGGATAGTGCTTGAGGTTTCGATAGGTTTATATATCCCATTATTGATTGATTTTCTATCCAAATACTAATCCATGTTCTTGGATTAGGAGGATAATTTACAATGAATCAAAAAGATATACTGAATGCTGTAAAACAGGCTAGGTCAGCCTCTAAAGAACGGAAGTTCAAGCAAACTTTCGATATTGTTGTTAATTTCCGCGACCTTGACATGAAAAACCCTGCTCACAAGTTCAAGGAAAGCATAATTCTTCCTCATGGACGAGGCAAACCAGTAACTGTTGCTGCTTTTGCAGACGGTATTGTTGCTGAAGCAGCTAAAACCGCTGGAATCGAGAAAGTTATTGACAAAGCAGCTCTCAAGAAACTCGGGTCTGATACAAAATCTGCACGAGCAATTATCAATGCTTATGATTTTTTCATTGCACAAACTGATTACATGGTTGATGTTGGAAAACATCTTGGTGCTTCGCTCGGACCTCGAAACAAGATGCCTCAGCCAGTTCCGCAGAATGTTCCGCTCGCACCAATGCTTAAGCGTTTTGAAAAACTTGTAAATGTCAGAATTGGAAGTCTTCCATTAATTCACTGCCGAGTTGGTACAGAGGAAATGACAGATGACCAGCTTACTGAAAACATTAATGCAGTCATAACTGCGCTTACAAGAAAAGCTCCAAAACACGAAGTAAATCTTCGATCTATATTTATTAAAACTACAATGGGAAAAAGTGTGAGAGTGGGGGCGCCGGAGCGCAGTGGAGCCGGAGCGCCGAAGGAAGAATCCAAAGCCAAAAGCCCAACGCCTAACGCCTCTGAACCAATTGAACCAACCATTAAGGGAGGTGACAAGAAATGAAAAGTGGCGAAGTTTCACAATGGAAGCAAGACACAGTAAAAGGAATTGTTGCTGAGATTAAGGACAATCCAATTGTCGGTATTGTTAATTTCGAAAACCTGCCTTCAAAACAACTGCTTCAGATAAAGCACAGTTTGCGAGGACATGCTATTCTCAGAATGACTCGAAAGCGTTTGCTAAAACTTGTTCTGAAACAAGCAGGAATCGAAGGGCTTAATGAATATCTCACAGGTGAGCCTGCACTTATCCTAACAAAGAGCAATCCATTTATTATTGCAAAGAAGCTCCGAGACTCAAGAACAACTGCAGCTGCAAAACCTGGCGCTACAATGCCTAAGGACATTATTGTTCCTGCTGGCGAGACCAGCTTTGCTCCAGGACCAATTGTCGGTGAACTTGGAAGCATGGGTGTGAAAGCTGCTATTGACAAGGGTAAAGTTGTGATTAAGGAAGATTCTGTTCTTGCTAAAGATGGCGAGAAGATTGACAAGAAAAAAGCAGATCTTATGTCAAAAATGGGTATTGAGCCAATGGAAATTGGTCTGGATATCGAGGCTGCTTTCGAAGATGGTTTGGTTTACAAATCTGATGTTCTTGGAATTAATACAGAACAGCTTGTTGATGATATGACTAATGCAGCTTCAGATTGCTTTAAATTGTCTATTGGAATTGGTTTCCCAACAGCACAGAACATTACATTCCTGGTTCAGAAGAGCTGGAATGGTGCAAAAGCTCTTGCCAAGGAGATTAACTACTTGTGCAAGGCAACTGCAGGGGATGTTATGGCAAAAGCTGAGGCTGGAATGGGTGAATTGAAGAAATTGGTTAAGACTGAAGCACCAGCAGAAGAAAAGAAAGAGGAACCTGAAGCCGAAGGTGAGAAAAAGGAAGAAGCGCCTGCCGAGGAAAAGAAAGCGGACGCTCCTGCTGAAGAAAAGCCTGCTGAGGAAAAGAAGGAAGCGCCTGTAACTGAAGAAAAGCCTGCAGAAGCACCAGCAAATGAGTAAACTCGCCAACAAGAGAAAAAGGAAAGCTCAAAAGAAGCGAAAGATCAAGATGAAAGAGCGCAAAAAAGCAGAGTAATTAAATAAAATCCTTAATCTTGTGCTTAGCTTCTTCATGCCACAGCCAAACTAACAGAATTATTGCATCTATTGCCATTGGCAGATTAGCCATTCCCAATTGTCTGAGAATATGAAGTTTGAAAGTTGCAGTTGATATTGGCCAGAACAGCATTATTCCTGTATGAGCTCCTCCACCAAGAATAAAGTCCAGGAAAATGTGGAACAGAATTCCAAATGTTATTACAAAACAAATAGTTGCCAGCTTGTGCTTGTTCTGTTTCCAGAGAATAAAGCCTGGTATCAGGAAAATCAATCCGAAAAGCGGAGTGTGAGTAATGCCTCCGTGCTGAAGGAGCGCAGTGCCCATATTGAAAATAGTCAGAAAGCCGTTGATCATAATATCAATATCAGGCAGAAGACCTGCAATTCCTGCAATTAAAAGAGTGTGCATGCTAAGTAGTTTCTTGTGGTTCTTCATAACATAATCGCGGTACAAATCCACCAGGATTATTGTTAATAGCACGTGAGTGACAGCTAAAGGCATAAAATTGAATACTCAATCAGCGTATTTAAAGTTTTCACAACAGGAAAGCGAACAACAACCTCAGCTTCCAAAAGATAAAGAAGTTCCCAATCGGCTCCATTACCAAATTCTGAACTCTCTTTGCAGTATTTCCACCATAAATCAATGACAGCAGAAGCATTGTGCCCCATTTCACAACTCCGAAAAGCATTCCGTAGAACCCCCACCCAATTGTATTAATGAGCCACGGCCCTGCGTGAACTCCGAAAAGCACCATTACAATAACTGCAATAGTATCTCCAATAACAATTGACGGGTTTTTCAGAATAATAAAGTGCGCAATAATAATCGGCGGTATCACAATCGCCAAACTAGGCACAAATCCGAACTTAGCGCAGGCAAGTGCAATGAAAAGCGTGGATAGTGATAATCCAGGAACAAAGAAAAGCAGTAGCTCAACAAACAGTATAATCACTGCAACTGCTATCATCAGCAATATTTCCGGCCTCCCGCTCCTTCCTGCTGCTGCCAGAATCTGCACTGATGCACTTACTACATCCATGCTGTTTTTTAGAATCTCTTACTATAGATAATTTTTGTTTCAAATACATTTATAAATGAATAAACTTCTATTTCTTTGCAATGATTAAGATTTTCAAGACTGCTAACAACCTTTTGGTTGAGCAGAAAAACTTCAGCAAAGGGAGCTGGATTAACGCTGAGTCTCCTACTGAAGCTGATCTTGAAAAACTTGAGAAACTAACTGGAAAACTGGATGAGTTCGAAGGTTTCATAACTTCTCTAAAGGATCCAGATGAGCAAGCACGTGTTGAAACTGAAAACGGCGCTCTTCTGATTGTTCTCAGAGTTCCGTATATCACTAAAAAGGGTGAAGAATCAATCTACACTACAAGGCCTCTCGGCATTATCCGAATGAAGGATTACTTAATTACAATTTCTTATTTTGAAACCGGAGTTCTGGACAGGCTGACAACCCAAAAAATCGATACTCAGCACAAAATTGAAACAATTCTCAACATATTCCTTATTGCAGCTCGCAAATATTTGTACCAGTTAAGGCAGATTAATCGGAAAACCTTCCTTTTGCAAGGAGAATTGGAAGATTCCACAAAGAATGAGGATTTGCTTAAACTGCTTTCCCTTGAAAAATCACTTGTTTATTTCGGAACATCACTCCGAACTAATAATTATGTTATTCACCGCCTGAACCTAATGCGCATTTTCACTAAATTTGAAGAGAATAAAGAGCTTCTGGAGGATGTAATGATCGAATTTAAGCAGGCTTTGGAGATGACAGACACTTATTCCAATATTATTGAAACCATGCGAACTGGTTTTGAAGCTGTTATGAGCAACAACCTGAACAAGGTGATGAAAACACTTACAAGCATTACCCTTATTCTCATGCTACCGACTTTGGTTGCAAGTGTTTACGGTATGAATGTGAATCTGCCGTTCCAGAATTCTCCAAATGCTTTTGCAATTACAATGGGTATTTCTGTTCTGATTTCGCTAGTTGGAACTGCTATTTTCTGGAGAAAAGAGCTTTTCTGAGTATAGCAATACTTTTTAACTTCTGACACTAAGTTATGTTTATGTTAGCATACAAATTAAAAGTTCCCAAGCTGAAAGGTTTTGTTGAGGTTTACAAACACAATAAAAAAGAAAAATTGGAACCATGGTTATTAGAACTTTTCAACACTTTTTTGAAAAAAGAAGGGCATGTCCCACTGGATACATTTTCTGATTTTGATAATTATTTGGTAGCAGTTCATGATAATAATATAATTGGATTTACGCGTTATTCAGAAAATTCAATAGATTTTGTACTTATTCAAGAAAAAAACCATATGTGTATATTGGGAAGAAAATTGGCACTTTTCTTACTTTTCTAACTATTGAAGATATCTGGAGCAAAAGCAATAAGGATATCCGGTCTAGTGTTTTATCTACGGCTGGTTTGAGGATAAGTTTGAATCTTGGTGCTTTAGTAGTAAAGATAAAGAAAGATAAAGAAGACGGAAATTACATTATTCGTTTAATATATTCTAAAGGAAAATCAAATGATTTCTGGATTTCTCAAGAAAATACACTCCTAATGAATCTGGAAAATAAAGATAGGTGTTTTAAAACAAACTTAAATCAAGAATCTACGCGAAAAGACAAGCGCATATTTTCTGTAAATGAGTATGAAAGTAAAATAGTAAAAACTTTTCCCGATTTCAAACATGTGTCAAAATCCTTGGAAGATATCCATACAGATAGTGGAATAAAAATTGTTGAAGATTACACTAAATAGTCACTCCAAAACCCTTTTTAACCATTAATCCATACTCCATTCTATGCCTACAATTAAGGAACTCAAGGGTCTGCTTAAACAGAAGACTGACAAGGCTCCTGAGCAATATTACCCAGTAGAAAAGCTGAAAGAAAAGGGTTTTGAGCGAAGCAGATGCAAGAAATGTGGGAAATACTTCTGGGTGCAGGGAGAATCTGAATTATGCGGTGATCCTGAGTGCTCTGGGCAATACACTTTCATTGGAGACAGCCCGTGCTCTAAAAAAATGGATTTTATTAAAGCATGGCAGGAATTCTCCAAACTTTTCAAAAAATTAGGTTACACTCCAATCAGGCGATATCCAGTAGTAGCGCGATGGCGCGACGATACTTACTGGACAAACGCTTCAATTTACGATTTTCAGCCTCACGTGGTCTCAGGATTAGTTGAACCTCCTGCAAATCCACTAGTAGTTCCGCAAGTTTGCATGCGATTCAATGATATTGACAATGTGGGAATAACCGGCCGACACTACACCTCATTTGTAATGATTGGTCAGCACGCTTTTGTTCCTCCAGAACAAAAATTCGATAAAAACCAGTATATCAGCGATATTATGAAATGGCTTGAAACCGGAATGGGCCTTCCACTTCACGAAATCAAGTTCCACGAGGACCAATGGGGCGGAGGGGGGAACCTTGGGGTGTGTATGGAGTTCTTTGCCCGCGGTTTGGAAATCGGAAATCAGGTTTATATGCAATATCAAGTGAATGATGACGGCTCTTACAAGGACTTGAATCTGAAAGTTCTGGACATGGGAATGGGGCAGGAGCGCTGTCCGTGGATGACAATGGGTACTGCAACCAGCTACGAATGCAATTTCCCTACTGTTGTTAAAAAATTGTACAAAGAAACCGGTGTAAAGCCGAATCAGGATGTTCTCAAGCGATTCCTGCCGTACTCAGGCCTGCTAGACATGGAAGAAGACAAATCAATTGACAAAACATGGGAAGAAATCGCAGGCAAGCTAAGCATGGATGTAAAAGAACTTAAACAGGAAATTCTGCCTCTTGCTGGTCTTTACTCAATTGGTGACCACACCAGAACACTTCTTTTCGGAATTACTGATGGTGCAATTCCTTCAAATGTCGGTGGAGCTTACAATCTACGAATAATTCTTAGAAGAGCTCTTGGATTTATTGACGAGCACGACTGGGGAATTTCTCTTTATGATATCTGCAAGGCACATGCTGATTATCTTAAACCACAATATCCAGAATTATCTGAAACAATTGAGGATTTGCAGAAGATTCTTGATGTTGAAACAGCTAGGTATAACAGCACAAAGGAAAAATCCAAGAAAATTGTTTCAAGACTTCTTGAAAAAGGCTTCAGCGACACTGAATTAGTTGCACTTTACGATTCTAATGGTATTTCTCCTGAAATGCTCAAGGAAGAAGCAAAGAATATTGGAAAAGAAATTAAAGTTCCTGCTGATTTCTATGCAAAAGTGGCTGCACGCCATCCTGAAGTTGAGAAAAAGAGTGCAAAATCTGCTTTTGATACTGGAAACCTTCCTGCAACTGAAATATTATATTACAAAGACAAGAAACTCGAATTCACTGCAACAGTCCTCAAGGTCCTGAAAGGAAATAATGTTGTTCTTGACCGAACTCAGTTCTTCCCAACAGGCGGAGGGCAGGAGCACGATATCGGAACTCTGAATGGGATTCCTGTTTCTGATGTTGTTAAATCTGGCGGAACAGTTGTAATTCACACTCTGGAAAAATCTGGATTGAAAAAAGGCGACAAAGTCAAAGGTTGTGTGGACAAAAACCGCAGAATGGCTTTGTCAAAACTGCACACAGCAGCGCACATTGTAGGAGGTGCAGCTCGAAATGTTCTTGGAAGTCATGTTTGGCAGGCCGGATCGCAGATTGATCCTAACAAAGGTCGGCTTGACATAACTCATTATCAAGCAGTTACAGAAGATGAGCGAGCTCAAATTGAAAAACTTGCAAACGAGCTCATCAAAAAAGGAAATAAAATCTCAAAACAAGTGCGAAACAAGAAAGAAGCAGAATCAAAATATGGTTTCACACTTTATCAGGGTGGTGCAATCCCTGGGAAGGACATTCGTGTTATTGAAATTCCTGGCTGGGATGTGCAGGCGTGCGCAGGAACTCATTTAGATAATGTTTCAAAAGTGGAAGGAGTTCGTTTAATCAAAACTGAGAAGATTCAGGATGGGGTAGTACGCCTAGTTTTCATTGCAGGAAAGAGCCTTCTTGAAGGCAAACAAGTGAAAGAATCTGAACTTATTGGTGAGAGTCTTGAAATCCTGAAAAAAGCTTCTCCAAATTTTGCAATTGAAACTGCTATTGATGATCTTATTCTCGGAGCTTCAATTCTGAAAGTGAATTCCAAACAGCTCCCAACCACTTTGCAGAGATTTGTAACTGAAATTTCTGATATTGAAAAAGCTGTAAAATCTGATGTCAAACTGGAGCTTGAAAAAGCAAAAACCTTCTCAGATGCATGCAGAATGCTCTTTACTCATTGGAAAGACTTGAAAAAAGTCGAAAAGAAGCAGAGCACAGGTCTTGTAATTGGTATGGTTGAAAAACTTGAGAAAACATTTACTGAGCACAACGGTCGTAAAATCGCCATTGGCGACGCTGGAAACATCGGAACTGCAATGCAGATTGCAAATATTCTCTGCTCAAAACATCCAAATGCAATTGTCCTCCTTTCTACACAGGAAAGAAGTGTTTTAATCATAGGGAAAAAGTCCAAACTGAACGCGAAGGAAACTTTAAATACCCTGGTCCCGAATTCGAAAATAAGCGGTGATCAGGGCAGAGCTGTGTCTGACAAGCGTGTTAAAGGCACAGGACTACTTGAAAAACTGAAAAGGTTGATTAAATGAAGATCTGGAGCAAAACAGCTCTGTCAATAACACTCTTTATCTCCCTACTTTTAGTGCTCAGTGCGGTTTTTGCATTTTCTGCAAGCAATCCACAGCCAGATCATTCTCTGTCTGCAGTTTCTAATGGCACGTTCACAGAAGTTATGGATCTGGACAATGACGGCCGCTCTGAAATCATTGTTAACAGTGTGTCCTGGCCAAAATATGAAGATTACCTCACTTTCAACAATGGACCATCTTCAATTGCAGTTTATCATGTTTCAAATGGTGTTCTCAGGCCAAAAGCAGTATATGGAACCCAATCTGGCAACCCATTCGGTATTGCAATTGGTAAGTTCGACTTTAATGACCCTGGTTTTGACATTGCAGTTACTGAATATAATGCAGACGATGCTTCCAATAGCCTATATGTTTTAGCTTCTCCGTCCTGGAGTGAGAAAAGTTTTGCAACAGACCTTCCCGGTCCATATATTGACAGGCCTCCTTATACTGTAACTGCAGTTTCTGAAGGGCTTGTTCAAGGTTCTGCTGTAGTCATTGCAGTTGCTGAACAGTCAGAAGGTGCTCTTGTAAAACCTGCAATTATTATGTGCACCATTGGCGGTCCTAATTCTTTTGACTGCTCACGAACTCATGATGTTTCTGCAGGTGATGCTCTCTTTGACCCAATACTTGCAATAACTTCAGGTGATGTTGGTGCAGTTTCTGCAGGCGGTAATATCCATTATGCGCAGGATAACAGTGCTGATATTGTTGCAGTTACAAGAACCGGTCGAGTCATAATATTATACAGAAGAATCACTGGTGGAGCAGTTTCTTTTGTCAAAAACGAGTTCCAACAGGCATTTACAGAAACCAGAGGTGTTGCAATTGGTGATGCTGACAATGACGGGGACAATGATATTATTGTTGTGAATGCTGATAATAACAATGTTGTTGCTTATCTACAAGAACCTAATGTTGCTTTTAATCCTGGATGGTCCAAATTAATCTCAACTGGCACTGATCCTTCCTCAATTGCAGTTGGCGATGTTGACAGTGATGACATTGATGATGTTATTGTTGGTCTTGGTGACATGGAATCTGCAGAAGTGTATATTCAGCATGCTCAGACCGGTCTTCCAGCTGGAGAATCTTATGTTCTTGACAGCACTGGTCTGAATGTTTTTGGTGTTGGTGTTGGGGATGTGAATGGCGACAGTTTGAATGATATTATTACAACAACAATGGCTGACAGCAAGGTTGCAGTATTCTTCCAAGAAGTTGCAGAACCGATTCCAGAGCTTGGTGAGCGTGTTCAAATAATACCGCGCTGGAGCACTGTTCACAAGGGAGTTACTGCTTACAGTGTTTCAAAACCATACTTACCATGTTCTGTTTCTGCAGGGGATAATTATCTTGGGTCCTGCAATGAAGGGCAGATTGCAACAATAAGATCCTGTGATGACACCAAAGATACTTTATTATTCCAGAAAGAAGTTTTCAATAAAGAATCTGAATACTCTTTCCTTTTCAACACTCCTCAAGGTTTAGCAGCACAGAAAATAGTTACAGGGAGTATTGGATTAACTGCACAAATTGATGAAAACCGCCTTTTGACTGTAACAACAACTAAAGACATTAAAGGCAAGAACAGCGCTCTGAAATACCAGCTTTACAGGAAAGAGGCATGCGGTCTTGTGGCTGTTGGCGAGCCTGGTGAATTTTCACAAACAGTGCCCGGCCATTATAAGAACTTCCACAAAGTTTTCCAGGATCCTGAGTGTGAGGCTAATGAGTGCAACTTTGTTGCAGAAATATTTGCACATTCTGCTGGTGATGTTGGTGGAACTGTTGTAGAATTTGTTTATGCTCCTGAAATAGTCGGTGTTACACTGAATGTGGTCTCCAGCAAAGAATCATATCATCTTGGTGAGTCTGCACTTATTCGAGCCAGAGTATCTGATATCTCTATTTATTCCCTGACTTATGATTTTGTTTATCCTGCAAGTCTACAGGGAAAAGGTGGACGTCTTTCTTATAATGATTTAACTAAAGAATATAGAGCATCCTTCCCAGTTGAAATTGACGGAGACTATTTGCTTAATGTTACTGCAAGACCTTCTTCAGGAGGTGGCAGAAAGCTAATTTCTACTGCATCATTTACTGTAACTCCTCCTTTAATTCTGTCAGTATCTCCGCAGTTCGTAGACTTTGGTACAGTATTTGAAACAGATCCTATAATAACACGGTCTGTAATTCTTGCAAATTACGGAACAGATCCTATCAGCAATATCAGCCTGACTTTCAGCTCCAGCCTGGACAATAAAGGGCTTTCCTATGAATTTGAGAACCGGACAATACTATCCAACAGCACTGAAACTCTTAATTTGACTCTTGAAATGCCTGACAGCGGTTCTAATGCAAACCATACTGGTTCAATCAATCTCACAGCACCTGGAATGCAGACTGAAAGTGTTTCTGTGGCATTCAGCTTCTATTATGAAGATGCAGTAATTGTAGATGATGATGAAAATGGCACAACAAGCCTTCAACAGGCTTCAGGCTCACTTGACACAAGTGCATGGTCACTCGGAACTGTTATGCCAGGTTCTTCAACAGAGCAAATCGTACTTGCCAGCATTCAAAATGGTCTTGCTTCAGAGTTCGAAGTCAAAGTTCTCCTAGATGGAGATGCATCTAATTACATTTCTCCTAGCACTGAAACAATTTCCGATCTCTCACAGGGCGTTTCACTTTCTTTCAATGCTCCTGAAGAGCCTGACAAATATGCTGTAAGTGTGCGGTTCCAGTTTGTGAAAAAGAGCGACGGCACCCTAGTAGACACAATCACACTTCCAATCACTTTTGAAGTAGTCGAGGATGGAGGGAGTATTGTTGATGATGCAAAAACACGGCTCAGCAGAGTAAGAGGCTCTCTCGGCTCTGTTCAGGCTAAAGCAGGAGCTGGAACTGATGTTTCTGAAGAAATTCAGAGTCTTGTATCTTTGGCAGAAGAACAGGTGAATGATGCATCTGCTTCTATTTCAAGTGCAGAAGAGCTAGCTGCACTCGGGGATGAAGCAAGTGCTGAGGATCTTTTAATCAGCGCAAATAGCGCCCTTAATATCGCAGAGGACACTTTGAGCCAGATAAATGCAATGATAGCAACTTCATCACAGGATAGAGGAAGCAGTATGAGCGCAATAGTTATCCCTCTTGTAATTTTCTTTGCTGTAATACTCATAATCGGTTTAGTAATACTTGCCTTGAGGGAGGGTTGGATTCCTGCAGATAAGGTTCCATGGCTGAAATCTGCTTTTGAAGCAATTGGTCTTGGCACTCTTGTTGAATCTTCAGAGGATTTCAAGCCTGAACTGAGATTCAGTCCGGAAGTAAAAAAACCGCAAGCAAGGCCGGTTACTGCCCGTCCTGGAGTGGCTACAAAGCCCCCAGCACCAACTCAACCAACTGGCTCAGGAGTTCCTCCAAGAACTGGAGCTCCTTTACCTGGTCAAAATCAACAGGAAAAGTATAAGAGTTACTACAACAGGAGGCTTCAGAGATGAGTATTAGAATAATTTCAGAAGGCGTGTATGATACAGCGCATTCTATTTTCGAAGCACATGAAATTAAGAAGCAGAGGCCAGATGCAGTGCTTCTTGAGCTTCCATCTTCTCCTTTCCAGAAGATTTTTGATGAGTTCAATAAGGGAAAAATGAGCTCCGCCAGCCTGAAAAAGAAACTTTTAGCTGCAATTAAGGTTGAAAAATCAGATATCCAGCATGATCTGCTGAAACAATTCCTTTTGGGTCAGGTTGAAGAAGAGGAATTAAGTGCCATAGAAACTGAAGGCAGGGAAATTCATGTAATGCAGGCTGCAAAGAACACTGGTGCTGAATTATTTGCAATTGATGTTCCTCTTGACAAGCTTGAGAAATATCTGCTTGGACAGTTCAAGAAAGATCATGTTGAGCGCACTCGGCAGATTATTGAAACCCAACAACTGCCTGATATTCTTTGGAAGTTTTCAAATATTCTGCACTACCCATTCTATATTTTGGAGAGAATTATGCGGCACAATGCAATTGTGACCAGCAATCCTTACAAGCACAATGTTTCAGAATGCACTGTCTGCAGGATTGGTGTGCTTTGGGACAGAACGGTGCACAAATTGTTCCTTCCTATGTTCATGCTAATGCCTCTAAGCAGGAAATTAACTAATGACATGCGATTGTCTTTTGTGATTCACAAAATGGATCAGTATCGGGAGAGGTACATGGCTCGCAGAATTGCTGAAGAGTATCAGAGACTGAAGAAAAAGCTTGGAAGAGAGCCTAGAATTATTGCAATTGTGCATTTGTGGAATGCTAATACTATTCGGAAGTATTTGAGGGGATTAAAATAGTTAATAGAATAGGATTCCTGGTTTTTCTACATCTGCGCTTTTTGCTTTTGGGTCATTTGAGTCTTCTGCTTTTGAAAATGTAATACTACATCCTGAAACTTCTTCCATCCATTGTTTTGATTCTTCAAAAACTTTCAGTTCTTCTTTTTGACTCATTATAGTTTCTTTCAACTGTTCTTTTCTCTTCATTAAAGTAGGAACATACTTTGCAATGTCTTTTCCATATTTCCTTAACTTTTCATCCTGCATAAAATCTTTAATCTGTTTTCCAGCCCTGACTCCTACATAGACCTCGTGTTTCCATTCAGGTGCGATAAATATTTCTGTTTTATTTTTTTCTTCTCCGATAAGCTCTCTAACCTGTCGCATGTCTGTAACTGTTTTTCGTGCAAGTGTTTCTCCTCGCTCAAAACTCTCATCCAGATACTTCTTAGCAGGTTCTGGCCATTTCGCCAAGGAAACAAAGTCTTTCTTACCCAGTTTCTCCCAGAAATACTCTGCCAAGTGCGGTGCAAAAGGCGATAGCAGTAACGCTAACTTCTCCAGTCCCTCCTGCATTACTTCTGGCTTTGAATCTTTTGAGTATTTATTCAGCTCTGTCACAAGTTCCATCAGCGTAGAAATAGCTACATTCAACTGGAACTTCTTAATAAATCCAGTAACTTTTCCAATTGTGCTGTGAGTTTTTGCTAAAATGTATTTATCTCGGCTTTTTAGTGCTTGTAGCTTGTGGCTAGTAGCTTGTGGCTTGTAATCCTCCACAAGCATATACATCCGCTTCAAGAACCTGTAAACAGCATCAACACCTTGTTCATTCCACTCCAACTCTTTTTCAGGCAAAGCAGTGAACAGCATGAACATTCTAGCAGTGTCAGCTCCATACTTATTGATGATTTCTTTTGGATCAACAGTATTTCCCAGACTCTTGCTCATCTTAGCGCCGTCCTTAATCACCATTCCCTGGCAAAGCAGTCGCTTAAATGGCTCGTCAATAGTATGCAATCCAAGATCGCGGGTTGCTTTTGTGTAAAATCTAGCATAAAGCAGATGCAGAATAGCGTGCTCAATACCGCCAATATATTGATCAACTGGATTCCAGTATTTCACAGAGCTTTTGTCATAAGGTTTTTTGATATTATTTGGATCACAGTAGCGGAACCAGTACCAAGAACTGTCTACAAAAGTGTCCATTGTATCTGTTTCGCGCTCTGCTTTTCCTTTGCATTTCGGACATTTTGTATTAACAAAAGTCTTTGAACTTAAAATTGGATTGCCTTTTCCTTCGAATTTGACATCAGTTGGCAGTTTTACTGGCAAATCCTTTTCTGGAACCGGAACTGCACCGCACTTTTCACAGTAAATTATCGGGATAGGTGTTCCCCAATACCTCTGTCTTGAAATAAGCCAGTCTCTGAGTTTGTACTGAGTTGTTCTTTCACCCCAACCTTTCTTTTCAAGCCACTCGCCAATAGCCGGAATAGCTTCTTTGTTGTTCCAGCCATTGAATTCTCCAGAATTGCACAGAACTCCCTCATCCATATAAGCTCTAATCATCTTGTCAGGGTTCAATTCATGACCTTCTGGTGAAATTACAACTCGCATTGGGATTTTGTACTTCTTAGCAAACTCGAAATCTCTCTGATCGTGAGTTGGAACAGCAATTATAGCACCTGTTCCGTACTCCATAAGTACGAAATTACCAATATAAATTGGAATATCCTCATTAGTTGCAGGATTTTTGGCGTAGCGCCCTATAAACAGCCCTTCTTTTTCCTTATTCTCAGCAGTTCTTTCAAATTTGTCCTGTAGCACCACTTTTTTGACAAACTCTTTCACATCTTTTTCGTATTTTGTGCCCTTAACAAGCTCTTCTACAAGCGGATTCTCAGGAGCAAGAACTACAAATGTAACTCCCCACAATGTATCCACACGGGTTGTGAACATCTCAAGCACTTTATCAGAATCAACAATCGGGAATTTCAGATTAACACCTTTGCTTTTGCCAATCCAGTTCTTCTGCATGGTTTTAACACGCTCAGGCCACTCAGTTAATTTGTCATCAATATCACTCAGCAGTTCCTCAGCATAATTTGTAATCTTGAAAAACCACTGAGCCAGATTCTTGATTTCCACTTCAGCTTTGCATCTCCAGCATTTCCCACTCTCAACTTGCTCATTTGCAAGAACTGTTTTGCATTTCGGACACCAATTAACTGGTGCTGGCCTTTTTTCAACTAATCCTTTATCAAAAAGTTTTGTAAAAACATACTGATTCCATTTATAGTAAGCAGGATCGCAGGTTGCAACTGTTCTGTCCCAGTCATATGAAAGTCCGAGCTGTTTCAGCTGTTCAGTCATTTGCTTCATACTTTGCTTTGTCCACTTATCTGGATTGGTTTTGTTTTTGATAGCTGCGTTCTCAGCAGGCATTCCAAGTGCATCATAGCCCATTGGATAAAGCACATTAAATCCCTGCATGCGCTTGAAACGAGCAACAGAATCGCCAATTGAGTAGTTTCTTACATGCCCCATGTGCAGTTTTCCACTTGGATATGGAAACATTTCTAGAACATAGTACTTTTTTTTCTTAGCATCTTCGCTAACTTTAAACACTTTCTTGTCAGCCCAGACTTTCTGGAATTTTTGCTCAATTTTCTTGTGGTTGTAAGTCATGCTGTTTTCCTGTTAGAATATACAGTATAAAAATATTGGGATATGTGAAATCAGTGCTATATTAACTCTCTATTTTTTCCTTTTTATCTTTATTTTTCTTCCATTTCCAGTATGGATAAAATGGATCTTCATCTTGGTTCTCTTCTGGGTCTGGCATGATTATTTCTTCTGTATTTATTCCATATGTTTTCATTTCCTGTTCTATTTCTTCTGCTTTCTTAAATTTTTCAGTGAATGAGTAGTAGGCAAGGCGCAGTGTGAGTGCTTGATCATTTTTTGAATCTTTTTTCAAGACCTCTCTGGCTATTTCTTCTGCTTTTTTATAATCTTCTAAAATACTATAGTCTGACATAAGAGTTTGCAAAAATATAATATCCAGTTTTGCAACTAGTCTAAGCTCTTCCAGTGTCTCAATTTCTTCCTTTAATAGTTCTTTGTCAGCAAATTCTTCACCTGCTTCTTGAAAATGGAGATTGTATAATGCTATTGCTTTAAGTGATAATGCATCTAGCCTGATTGTTGGGTTTTGGGGCTTGCTTAAAACTTCATTCAATCCTTCAAGTGCCTCTTTGTACTGTTTGTCATTGATATAAAGCTCTGATTTAAGAACAAGAATGTGGTCTCTTCCTTCTGGCACTAACTCTATCATGCGATCCCAATCTTCTATAGCTTTCTGGTACTCTCCAATATATGCATAAACATCTGCCCGAAGAGTCAAAAGCGCGCGATGGTCTGGATGTTTTTTAATAGCTTCATTAAGTATTTCCAGAGCCTTTTTGGTTTTCCCATCCATGTAGTTATTGCTTGCTAATTGATATGCATCCACTGCATTTTCATAAGTTTCTTCTACTGTTTCTGTTTCAATATTTTCTATAACATCTACATAGGCTTTCTTTTTTCTTTTTTTGAGTTTTGGGCTTATTATTACCATTTTAAATAAAAGAGGTTTGGGCCACAGGGCTCCGAACCTCCGTCTCGCCACGGAGGCAGGCGGTAGGGTATTCACGCTTCGCGTGAAGCCCTGTTCTGAAATTGGTTCGATTTATTTGATGAGTAGTGGGGCCACAGGGATTTGAACCCTGGCCTAGTGGTTTCTTCCACTGTGAGCTTATCTATCATTCCCGTAACGGGTCAACGCTCCAGTCAGACTGGAGCCACTTACGCTCCCAGGTTACGCCATAGCCCCTATTTAGGATTAAATTAAGTATTTTGGAGATTAATAAAGGTTAGTATTACTCAAGCGAACGCACAAAGTGCGTGAGCCGCTCTGCTACGCACAAATTTATTGCAGCGCAAAGCGCCGCCCGATTTTGCGGGCGTAATAAAGGTTTTGAGGACTATTTCTTCCTCTTAACCCTTCTCCTGTAAAAGTCAGCCAAAAAGATGTTCTTTGTAAAAGATGCAGCAGGCAGTCCTATTAAAATTATAGTCATAAGTATGAATATCACCTGTAGCAAAAGGCTTTTCAGCAAAGCAACAACATAATCCCCTAAATTGTCAAAAACAGGTTTCAGCACCTCGAATTCAAAATAAGAGCCAACTGTCTGCTTGTTCATGAAATTGATACTTAGCATCGGAACCATAAAACATCCTACAAAAAATTGTGTTAATCCTCTTGCCCAAGGGTTTATCTTAGTTACAATACCGAGAAGCACAGCATATGCTATAACAAAAGGAAGAGCCTTGATAAACATGAAAAATCCTAATTTAAAATCATCACCAAATTTCAGAACAGGCAGTTTCTTGTACTTGCCTTTGCTAAATTCCTTAACAATTCTGACGCCATATCCGCCTAAAGCAAACCATCCAACAATCGGAAGGAATATTAATAAAATATTCAGAAGTCCTTTTGCCCTGTTAAACGGGTATTTGAAAGCAGTTTTAAATTTTAATTCAGCCATTGTGCTCGATTAGACTTACTAAAAGTTAGTTAATAAAGGTTTTTCTACCCAGCTATTTTACTCTATATGTATCAGCGCAGCGAAAATCAGGGTACCGCCTGCAATAACTGCAAGCAATCCTGTAAGCCAGCCAAGAGTTTCTGTAGTCAGAAATCCAAGACTGAACACACCTAGAGCTGACAGCCCAACACCTATTGCTATTATTGCAATAATAACTTGTATTGAGGCTATTACCCATTTCATCTCCATATTACTGGATATTATCTGCTTATTTTTAAGCTTTCTCCCTAGCAACGTAAAATAGATATACTCTGTTTCCTAATTACTTTTTTATGTCTAAGGAAGTATCAGATCGGGAAATAGAATGCTTGGCAAAGGCGTGCATTGCAGGACTTTTTTTAATAAAAAAACACAAACCTTCTGTTATAATAATCCCACTGCGGTCTATAATTTTCTATTGGATGGGTGTGAAAATCGTAGAGGCAGCTATACAGCAATCTGAAGAAAACTGGGCTAAAAAATTACAAAAACCACTGCTTGATGATTCCATACCCTTGTACCTACCTCAAAGCGGCCATTTTTTAAAAAGCGTATTACCAAACTTTTTGAAACTCTTCTTTACAAAAGAATTCAAGAGTGTTGATGATATGCTTCAACATACAAACACATCTAGTGAAAGTTTTTCTAGAAAATGGAATATAGACGATGAAGAGGGATCTGAAAGCGTTAGGCGCGTTTTTCAAGAAACAGAAGGTTCTGGTGAAATTCATAATCTTATTTTACCAATACTAGAAAAAGAATTTAAATTAAAAGGAAAGAAAATCCGCGCTTCAAGAGGCAGTATTTGTATATTAGAGGAGGAGCTTCATGGTGGTTCTACTACAGCTAATGATCAAGCGTGTCGCATTGTTTTTCCCAAGCGCAAAGTTTTGTTTATTACTGCAATGTTAGACTTCGGAGAGTATAATAGGCCAGCATACGACATTGATGTGTCAAAACCACGTTCTATACAAAGCAACTTCATTGAATATTGTATTTCTTCAACAATCTATTTTGATAAGGTTTTAGAACCATATCTTGATCTTAAACACACACTACATTTCAAGTTGCTCTACTCAATAAATCCTAATTATTCCAAGCCACTTCTAAAGTTTTATACAAGACTTGAAAAAAAGATTAAGGAAGTTTTGTCTGAGGAGTTAATTCACCAAACATTCAGAATGTTGAGATAGGTTTTGAGCACCTTTAAATACCAACATCCTCTACTTATTTTTATGATTGAAAAAATCCTCTGGTACTTGCTTGTGCTTGACTGTCTGACTTATGCCGGACTGACAATCTTTGCCAGTTACCACAGCAAGAAAACGCACCACTTCTGGAAGGGCATTCCTCTGCACTGGACTCTCTCACTTGGTTATGTTTTCCTTGTTGCGTGGCTTGGGTATGCGCTGTCCAGACTGGGTGTGCTGTTCTAAACAGTCTCCTTGTTTAATCTAGAATCTTCTTAACAACCTATAATAATATAATAACCACTATTTCAGCAGGCAGTAACCTCCAAAACAGAAACAACTGTTTTTGTCACTAAAGGGTAATAATAAAGCTTAAATAGTGCATATGTCACTACTTAGGCGTAGTAAAATGACAAATGTCACCTGGAAGAAAATATTCGTAACAATCATGGTATTTCTAGCCATGATCGCAGTTCCTGCATATGCTGCAGCGAACGCAAGGGTAGTTAGTCTGACTTCTGAACCAGCACCAATGTATGTTGGCGATTCTGCAACACTTACTGTGCAGGTTGATAATGCCGGAGACGAGCCAGCTATAGATGCTGTTGTAACTTATGAAATCCTCCTGGATTCTAATGTTGTTTCAAGCGGCTCAGATACTGTCTCACTAGGCATTTCTGAAGTGCAGAATGTGGAATTTGCATGGTCTCCAACTGAGAGCGGAACTTATGACACAAACACAAACATCACACTAGGCGGAGATACTGACACTGAAACTCTTGAAATCACTGTTGAAGACAAGCTTGAATTCACAAGCTTTGATGTTACTGAAACAGTAACCACAAACGAACTTCTTTACTCAACCCAGCCAATCACCTTCTCAGGAGCAATTGAGAAGAATGGCGCAGGAGTTGCAAAAACCATCACTTTTAATATAGAAAGCATCGGCGTAATCGGCTCAACAACCTCAGCTGCTGACGGAACTTTTAGCTACACTCACTCAACTGGAATACAGTTCGCAACACCAACTGACAAGACAGTTACAGCAACTTTCTATGAGGATGCTGAAGCAGTAAGCGACACTGACACCTTTGAACTGGATGTTGGAGAAGCAACAGGTGACGGCCTTGTTGATATGACAATCACACCAGGGAAACTGGTAATGGATCCTGGAGCTCTTTTCGACTACATAATCAGTGTAAAGAGTGTAGGAGATGTTTCCGGAACCTACAAGCTTGAAATCAGCACCCATCACGAGTTCGAATACTGGCTTTCAACTGAAGTTAATTATGTAACACTTGCTGCAGGCGGACAGGATGACATCTCACTTTTCGTGGATGTTCCTAATAACGCCTACCCAGGTGAGTACCAGATTTCTGTAAAGCTGGAAGACATGAACGACCGTCTTGTTGATATTGAAAAAGTTTATCTTGAAATCAATGACATCGGTCAGGTTGATTACTTCTATGACGATGATGACAACGAGGACAGAGATGAGTACGATGTTAATGTAAATATTGAGCCAAGAACCTTGAATGTTAAAGCAGGAAGCTACAGTGAGTATGACATCCTGATTCAGAACCTTGGAACAAGAACTGACACTTACGAGCTTGACCTAAGGGTTGGCTGGAGCATTGACCACTGGTTTGATTTTGAAGACGAGGAAATCACAATAAAACCTGGAAAATACAAATATGTTTCACTATATGTTGACATTCCAATTGACGCTGTTGTTGACTCATACCCAGTAAAAATCACAGTAGAAGGCGACGCAAGCGATGTTGAAAAAGCTGATCTTGTAATCGACCCTCCAGAGCATTATTACGACCTAAGTTTGGACACACCAACTGTTGTTCCTTCTGGATTCACAGCCGGCGCAGCTTCAGTTGTTGAAGTTTCTGCTTCTGTTGAGCTTACAGATCTGAAAAGCGGTGGCGGAAGATATGTTAATCTGAAGATGTATGTTGATGACACTTACATGCAGTCTGAGCAGGTTTATATTGCTTCAGGCCAGGCTAAAGATATTAAATTCACACTTGATGCTACAAAAGGCCCAATTAACGGTGATGTTGGCGAATATGAAATCTACTACACCGCAAGCATTGCAGGCGAGTATGAGAAGAGTAGGAAAGCAACTCTGAAAATCAGAGACCTTGCTTCTCCTTCAGTTTCTCTTGACCCTGAAGTGTTTGAATTAATTGAGGAAGACACAATTGAAATGACAATGCAGGTTTACAACCCTACTTTCGAGTCCCAGACCTACCAGATTTACTCAAAGGGAATTGAAATTGCATTCACCCCAGACACAATAACAGTTCTTCCTGAAGAAACCAAGAAAATAGCAATTACAGGTGTTCTACAGAACGCTCCAGACGGAGAAACAGCTGTTGATGTTTACATTTCAAATGCAAATGCAGAAGAGTTTACCACAATCCAGCTTAATGTTGGCAGTGATGAAGCAGACAACACTGACACTGGCTCTGTTGAAGGTGGCGGACTGACTGGATACATTCTGACAACTGCAGGTGGCATCACCTCTGTTATAATCGCACTTCTCTTGCTTGTAGCTGTTGTAGGATATTACTACTACTCAAGACAGGATGAAGAAGTGCTTGAAGGCATTGACGACCAGGGAAATGAGACTCTAAGCTTCGGTTCTGGTGGAGATCAGCCTCCAGCTGGCTTTGGCGGAGCTTTTGCAAATCTTAAAAAGGTTTTTAAAGACAAGGTACTTAGCAAGCCTGCAAACGCAGAGAGAACTGAAGTAATGAAAACCGAAAAAAGACAGGGAATTAACCTTGACCGACTTGTAGAAACTCCAAAAAGCACTGAAGTGGCTTCACCACAACAGTCACAGCCAAGCTGGCATCCAAAAGATGCTGAACATATTCTTGCAAATCTTGAAGGCATTAAACAAGAGTTTCATCAGACTTATGAGAACGCACGTGACCTGAAAAAGAAACTGCACAATTTTGCAGACAGTGTCGGTCACAAGGCTCAGGAAGTTCAGAAACACATTGAGCCAACTGAACAAGTTAAAGAGCAGACCAAACCAGTAGCAGGTAACGGCTACATCAAGTCCATTATTGAAAACGTTTGAGAAGGACAAGGTTTAAATACAACGTGCTTGGTATTAAAAAAATCCGCAGGCTATAGATATAATCAGTTTTCTCGCGGTAAACCAATAGGTGAGATCAATTACAAAGTATACAGTTATAATTTCAGGGAAAGGAGGGGTTGGGAAGACCACTACAACTGTAAATCTTGGTGTTTCTCTTCATAATCTCAATATGCGAGTTGTTGCTGTTGATACTAATCTTGTAACTCCAAATCTGGCTCTACAGCTCGGTTTGCCACCAACTCCTACTACTTTACACAATGTTCTAAGAGGAGAAGCGGATGTTTTGGGTACAGTTCAGTTGCACCAGACTGGATTGAATATTATTCCAGCAGGATTGACTCTTTCAAATGGAAGTTCACGATATTTAGGCAACTTTAGGCAGGCTTTAGAGCCGCTAAAAGGTAGTTACGACCATGTTCTGCTTGACTGCGGTGCAGGATTGTGGGGAGAAGTGCTGAAAAGTATTAAGGTTGCTGATGAAGCAATTATTGTTACAAACCCAGAGCTTCCGGCACTTGTTGATGCTCTTAAAGCTATTAAAATTTCTGAGAAATTAGGTGTTCCAGTAAAAGGTATTGTAGTTACAAAATTCACAGGAGCAAGATATGAGCTCAAGGATGAAACAATCAGAGGCATTTTGAAAGGCTACCCAATTCTTGTTAAAGTTCCTTTTGACACTAATGTTCCAAGAAGCATTTCAATGAGGAAGCCAGTTGTTTCCTTGAAACCGAATTCTCCAGCTGCTAGAGCTTACAGAAGGCTTGCGGCCAGTATTATTGGTGCTCCATTTAAAGAGAGCTTTTTCAGTCGTGCGAAGGAACGTTTATTCGGCGGGTAAGTGTTAAATAGTAGATTGTCTAGTAGTATTTTTATAATGAAAATTGGATTAATTGGGCTTGGCCGCATGGGTGATGCTCTTTCACAGAATATGATAGGGAACGGTCACAAAGTGGTTGCGTACGACAAAAGCTCTGAGATGGTAGACAAAATCAAGAAAATTGGTGCAATGCCTGCGTATTCTCTGGATGAGCTAGTTAACAATCTTGATGACAGAAAGGTTGTGTGGATTATGGTTCCAGCAGGCGAAGCTGTTGATGAGAATATTAATGCACTAGTTCCTTTACTTGGAAAAGGTGATATAATAATTGATGGTGGTAACTCATTTTATAAAGATTCTATTCGTCACGCTGAAGAGCTTAACAAGAAAAACATCCAGTTCCTTGATATTGGAACATCCGGGGGTATCCGTGGTGCAAGGAACAACGGGAATTTTATGATAGGTGGGAATAAGAGTGCTTTCGAGCACATAGAACCTATCATTAAGGACATTAGCCAGGATAATGGGTATGGCTACTTTGGCAAGGCCGGTTCTGGCCATTTTGTCAAAATGGTGCATAATGGAATAGAGTATGGCATGATGCAAGCTATTGGCGAGGGAATGGAAGTAATTGAAAAGTCAAAGTTTGATGTTGACAAGGAAAAGCTGTGCCGTGTCTGGGCAAACGGCTCAGTTATAAGATCCTGGCTCATTGAGCTTGTTGAAGAAGCATATAAGAGAGACAAAAAATTGTCCAAATATTCTGGTAGAGTTGGATTGAGTGGTGAAGGCGAGTGGACAGTACTAACTGCAAAGGAATTAGGTGTTTCTGTGCCTGTTATAGAAGGTTCTGTAAAAGCTAGACTCAAGTCAATGAAAAAACTTCCCGGGGCTAAGAAATACCAAGGAAAAGTTGTGCAAGCTCTTAGATTTGGATTTGGGGGACACGCACAGCCAAAGGAAAAAAATAATGACTAAAAAGAAATATGCACTTGGCGCTATTGGATTAGGTCACTGGTTTGTTCGATTGTATTATGCACTGAAAAAATATGATGATTTGCTTTATCTTGCAAAAGGTGTTGGTGTCAGCCAACTTGACAAAAATAAGAGGAAGATTCTTGCGGAATGCAACTTGAGTGAGGATGATTATTATGTAATACAGAGTGGCAATGAGCTTCCAAAGGAGTTTCTAGATGGGACTGACATTGTCCAGATAGCCTCCCCCAATGAGTTTCACAAGGATCAAACAATCCAATGTCTAAAGAATGGGAAGCTTGTAATTGTTGAAAAAACACTTGCAACAAACAAAAAGGAATTTAATAATATTCTGAACTACATCAGAAAAAATAATCAAGAGAACAAAGTCCTTGTGCACCTTCATTACCTAAACAAAATGCCTAGCAGGAAGCTGATGAATTTCATACCTAGTGTTGTTAAAAAGCACGGAAAGATCATATCTGCTGCTGGGACACTTTTCGAGGAGATAAATGCTGAGGATATTAGGCGCGGGTCGTGGCTATTCGATCCAAAGAATGGTGGGATTTTTATGGATCTTATACACCCTGTAGAAGTCATTATGAAAGGAACGAATGGAAAGTTTGGAAAATGCGTTTCAGCGAAACATTATATGACTAATCGTAAGATGTGGGAAAAGATTATTAAAAAGAAATGGAAAAAGAGCTTTTTTAAGAAAAAATGGAGCTTTCTTTTTAAATCCTTATTTCTCAAATGGTACCTCAAACAAGATAAGAAGGCATTCTTTAAAAATTCTGAGATGTACCCAACTGGTGCCTATGCCAAGTACGTTGTTTCAGGTCCTCTTTATGCAGAAGGGGCAACAGCAGCGATACGTGTTGCAAAAGGTCTGTCACATGGATCTGACTATAGGGGAGTTCGATTAGTTTTCGAGGACGGGGCTTACTTGGACCTTAAATTTGAGAGCTCATACATAGAGAAAATATCTCACAAAAGGGGTTCTTGGAGGCTTAAAAAGAAAAAGGATGAAGGTAAAATTGAAATTTTTGAGACAGAGGAATTTACAGGAAAACTTGCTTATGAATATCTTATTGAGGACGTTATTAAGCTTACGAAAGGAGGCAAACCATCCCTCTCTTTAACTGACATTGAGAATATATTTGGTGCTGTTTGGAAATTCCAAGACAAGGTTAAGAATGAAAAAATACTTGATACAAAACTAGATCTTGAAAAGTTTGTTGCAAAAGGCGTTGAACGACATGTTGATAAGCGCGCAAAAGAAAAGATGAACCCTCAATAGATTTTTGGTGATAAAAGTGACACTTATATACCACTCCATTTCTAATAACTCTACTATGAAAGCAAAGATAACCGCCAACGGAGTGCTTGTTGGGGGGAATGTTCTTGTCTCTAATGAAAAAGAGGCGAATTCCCTATACCAGAAGGGCTTCTACGGCGAAATGAAATCAGGCGGGAAGCTGACCCTAGCTCTGATTGAAGCAATTTATTTAGTTGAAAAAAACAAGCTGGTTGTCAAAAAAGGCAAAACAGCCAAAAAAGAGCTCACTGTTGAAGATCTTCTGAAGCTCGGAGAGAAAATTGACGAACAAATTTGTCCGCAATACGTAGCTTACACAGATCTGCGGGACAAAGGATACCTAGTCAAAACCGGCTTTAAGTTCGGCGCACACTTCCGTATCTACAACCGAGGAGAAATTCCAGGACAGGCGCACAGCGAGGCAATGGTCCACGCAGTTCCGGAATACTACAATCTTACAATGACTGAACTCTCAAGAATAATCAGACTTGGTCATTCTGTGAAAAAGCAGATGTGGCTCGCAGTTGTTGATAATGAGAATGATGTTACTTATTACAAGACTGGGAGGATTACTCCGTAATAATGGCTTTAGGCTTTAGGCGTTAGGTAAAAAGCTAACGCCCAACGCCAATTCAAACAACTTAATAACTCAAAATGCCTAACGCCTTTCACAAATAGGACAAACAAAAATGAAAAAAGGACAATCCACTAAGAAAATGTACTTTGGTCTGGAAAAGAACAAAGCAATAATCCTTGCAATGGCAATTGTGCTGTTTGTGAGTATGGCTGCTGGAATCGCAAGCTCACTTATCGAGTCTGATGGTGATGGTCTGCCAGAACAGACTGAAAAAGTTGCAGTTGTTATTAATTTTGGAGGCGGAAACAAAGTTGATGAAGTTCTAGATCTTCCTGACGGCAAGTCTGCACATGATATGTTCAACCAGCTTGGCACAGTAACAATTGATCTTATTGGCACTGAATTTGTTATAATCAATGTTGAAGCAGATGGTTTTAGTGCAGAAATGACTGAGTCAACTATTTGGGTATTTTATGTAAATGGAATTCTGAATTTCGGCACACCGGATAAATACAAACCAAAACACGGTGACACTATAGAACTAAGATTTGAAGAGAATCCGTATTAAGGTTTAGCTAGTATACTCCATTCGTCTTGCGTCCCTTAATTGAGCTGCTTTTCTATTAAATTTGGTTACTATTTCTGACCATATTCTAGTATGATCCCCGTGCAAATTTCCAGCTCCTCCTGTAATTTTTTGAATATCGTTCCACTCCACGTCCTTATGTGTTTTTAGTATGCTTTCTGCAATAAGCCATACTTCATCTCCATTTTTCTCTCCAGTTTGTTTGTAAACAATATCAATTTCACATCTATCATTGTTCTTCATACTTGATTGTCTTTTTTTAAATCGCATATTGTCTTTAATGTAATAATACTCAACATCTAAATTTTGAATTTTAAAAATTTCCTCCATACTATAAGTTTTTTGAGCAATTCCCCTTGTGCCAGTGATAACTGTTTTAACATCATCATTTATCTTTCCTAAAGGCATTTTTTCTCCTTTTGGCCGTTCTACCCCTTTTTCTGGTTTTGTTTTCTTTTTTTTCGAATTCTTTTTCTTCCCCATAAAATGCATAATAAGCACTATTCCAACAACAAGGCCACCTATTAAAAGATAAGTCATTAACACATTCATACTAATCCACTATGTCTTGCTTTATTTAAACTTTTTCAAAATTCGCTTTCTCTTTTTTCGGAAATCTGGCCCTCCAGGCTTGTCTTGCTCGCTCTTTTTGATCAATATACTCCTGCAATTTGTTTTGAGCCAGCGCAGTTACATATTCTTTATTGTATTTTCTCCATTTCTTCACAGTTCCGCTTCCCTTAATCTTGTAAATATTGTTAATAATCTTAGGCCATGCTTTTCTTTTTTTATGCATCCACTTAAGTGCATTCTCATAACCGTAAGAAACACTATCTTTCAACAATCTGCTATATCCAGTGAATTTTGAATAGAAATTATCCATAGAATCAATTACCATGTCCTGAAGCTCAATCGGAGTCATGTTCTTTGGCTGGAACACAACGTGCTGACCATCATAATACTTCCAGTTCCTGGTCAAAATTCTGTTCTGCTCTGACATTTGTGCATAAACTGGTGTTCCTGGTAGTGGAAGAAGTGTAACATATTGAACTGTATCGATTTCCTTGTCAATTGAAAAGTCTGCAGTCATCTGAAGCGATTTCTTATCATCCGCATCTGAACCGAAAATAAACATGCCATGAACCATTATGCCATTGTCGTGGAACACTTTGATTGAGTTTTCAATTGTTTCAACTGTCTGTTGTTTGTTCAGGGCTTTCAAAGTCTCTGGATTCACAGACTCATAACCAACATACACTCTTGCACATCCGCTGTCAGCCATTAAACCCATAAGCTCAGGGTCATTTGTCGCATCTGCGCGAACCTGCGCAAACCATCTTTTGTCAATTCCCTCATCAATCATTTTCCGCATCAGTGATTTTGTGCGCTCCTTGTTAGCTGCAAAATGATCGTCATAAAAGAAAATATTCCTGGATTTAACCCGCCTGATCTCTTCCATTACTTTATCTTCAGACCTGAACAAATACCTCTGGCCGAACATTTTTGTAACTGCGCAAAAACTGCAGTTGTATGGGCATCCTCTGGAAGTTGTTATTGGTGTTGTTTGTTTTATTTTGAAATCCTTAATAAGACCAAAATCCGGCATTGGCAAAGTGTCCATATTGCATGCAGCATCGCCTTGCACTATTCTTTCATTTCCGTTAATTACTCTTTCAACAACACTATCTGAAGGCCCTATAGCTACCGTATCTGCGTGCTGGAGCGCTTCTTGGGCATTAAAAGTTGCGTGAAAGCCACCCATTACCACTTTTCTGCCTGTCTGCTCCTTAAATGCATCTGCAATCTCATATCCCCTGGGTGCTGTTGAAGTAAGTGCAGTTAATGCTAGAACATCAGCATCTAGGATTTCTGGAGCTAATTCTCCAGTTTCTTCATTGTAAACCTGAGTAAAATTATCATTCAAAATCTGTGTGTTGTAGCCCTTTTCCTTTAAAATTGTTGCAAGATAAATTGGTCCAAGCAGAGGCAGGTTTCTTCCGCTGAAAACATGCTGGTCTGGTGATCTTGGTTCTACAAAAGTTACTTTTTGCATGTATTTGCGTTGTTTTAATTGTTTAAATAAGTTTTTGTAAAAATAAAAAAGGGTCCGCAAATGCGAACCCAAAGATTGTGTCTTGTGGGGTTACGCGACACTTGTCAACAGCGCAAGAATATAAATCCACGGAGGTAAATCCATTGGAGTATTAATGCAGGATGGGAAATCCGCATTTAAATCACACCACTGACAAAAAAGCTTGTTTTGGGGTATATAAAGGGACTATGAATAGCTTATACAGAATATAGTTCCATTTTTTTAGGGGGGCTAGGGGGCATTGGTGCTAAGGGGCTAAGTCAAGAAGTAACAACTCCTAGCTCCCTTGCTCCCTGCTCGCCTAGCCCCCGTGCTAGGAACCAATCATAACAACCTTTATAAATGAATATCAGTTAATCCAACATTATGGTCAGTGTTGTTTTCACCCCTCGGTGGTTTTACGGAATAGATGGAATTTTCGAAGCAGTAGCTGTAATAGTTGCTCTACTCATAGCGTTTTACAGCTATAAACTGTATTCTCACACCAAGGAAAAACGACATGTATTCTTTTCACTATCCTTTTTGGGAATTGCTGTCGGTTTTATTGCAAAGATAGTAACAAACTTATCATTGGTTTCAAGTGTTGTAGGAAGTGTTAAGCATGTAGGATTCTTCTTTTATGGCCACCACACTCTTGCTCTAGAGCATATTCTGTATGTTGCAGGGTTCCTGGGATACCGCTTGCTTCTGCTTTTCGGTCTGCTTGGCATTTACTTTGTTATTCACAAATTCAGAGCAAAGAAGCTGATCTTATTCAGCGCATATATGGTACTTGTTCTGACACTGATAACAACTTTCAGCACTTGGGCATATCCGATTTTCTACCTTACTGCAGCGCTCCTTCTCTTGTTCATTTCGCAGTTCTATTATGATTCCTGGCTTGGAAAGCGCGGTCAGAAAAAGAATAAGAATGCAAAAGCACTGCTAAATGCATTCGGAGTGCTAATGGCAGCTCAGCTTTCATTCACTTTAGTTATACTCAACTTGTACTTCTACGTGCTTGCAGAAGTTCTGCAGTTAGCAGGATTCCTGATGCTCTTGTACGTGTATTACAAGCTAGTGGTTAGGAAAAAATAAAGATGGTCGTAACAAAAAAACCAAGACAAAGCCGTATGGATAGCCTGGAAACACGTGAGTTTGGGACAAAAAAACCAAGGCGAAGCCGTATGGATATTATTCACGACATGCTTGCTGCTATCCAAAGAAAAGGCGGAATGATTAAGCCGACTCATTTGATGTATAAAGCCAATCTGTCTCATCAGTTAATGAAAGAGTATGTGAATGAGCTTATGGAAAAGGGTTTGATGACTGAAGGCATTGATGATAAAAAGAAAGTCTATGTTTTAACTGAGAAAGGGGATGCTTACCTTGCGCAGTACAGGAAAATGGTAGAGTTCCAAGACGCATTCGGACTTTAGTTCTAAAGGAAAAATTATTAAAAGTAGCTATTAGAGTGTATGCTGATGAAACCAGTGCATCAAGTAAAAACAAAACCAGGAATGACTACTGATGAGCTATGCAAAGAATTATCAAAAGCAGGAGTTATGGGTGCAGGCAGAGTTGGCAAAGCAGTTGATGTTCTTGAAAAAGCAATTTCTGATAAGGAATGCACTGTATTTTTCGGATTAGCTGGCTGTATGGTTCCAGGTGGAATGCAGCAGATTCTGATTGACATGATAAATGATGGCTGGTTGGATGCAATTGTAACAACTGGAGCAATGGTTGTGCATGATATTGTTGAAGCATTAGGCACAAAACACGAGATTTGCGATACTATGAATGATGCTGAATTGCACAAGAAAGGTGTGAACCGCTTATTTGACAGCTCACTTCCACAGAATGCGTATATGAAACTGGAAGACTGGCTCAGACCAGTTCTTGACAAGGTTCCTCGAGAAGAAATCAGCATCCGCGAATTCCTTGAAGTTCTTGGAAAAAACATTCCTTCAGAAAATTCATGGCTCAAAACAGCTGTTAGCAAGAACATTCCAGTATTTTCACCAGGATTTTTTGATTCCGGCCTCGGTGTAATGACATATTTCTATCATCAGGAAGGTCCGAAAAATCACTTGAACATCAGCGCACTCAAAGATATTGGCGAGCCAATTAAGTTGGTTCAGGATTCAAAAAAGAGCGCAGCATTCCTGATTGGTGGAGGAGTTCCTAAAAATCACATAATTCAGGCAGCTCAATTTATTGACAAAGGACATACTTACGGAGTTCAGATTACAACAGATAGGCCAGAGCCAGGCGGGTTGTCAGGTGCAAGTCTGCATGAAGGAATCTCTTGGGGCAAATTTGGCGAAGCTTCTGAAATGGTTGATGTTATTGCTGACGCAACTATAGCGTTACCTTTAATAACTTCGGCGTTGAAAGAACGATTATCTCAGTCAAAATGAATTCTTTTCTGTATTAGCATTACATCCCCTACACCTTTTATTGCTTTTATTTTCTCTAAAAGTTCTTTTGCCTTATCCTCATCTTCTTTAATTCTTGCTATAATATTTGCTTCTTCAAAACTAATTTCACAAGTAGTAAAATCTAGATGGTTTAGTGTTTTTCTAACCTCTTTAATGTTTTCAAAGGCGTAGATGAGAAAGAACATTACTTTTTTTGCCATAAATATACACTATGCAAAACTGTATAAATAGTTTCTCACTAGACAGAATAAAATGAAACTTCGCCACCACTTCATAATAACTTCAATCATCTGCCTAATGCTTTTCAGAACCGCAGGCCTGTTCAATGTTCTAACTGTTTTTGCATTCGGCGTTTTAGTGGATGCAGATCATTATCTCTGGTACATTCTGAAATTTAAAAAATTCAGTATTAGCAAAGCAATGAAGTTTTTTACCGAAATCAAGGATGCAAATCACGTTCTCCTGTTATTTCACTGTGTAGAATGGTTTATTCCGCTCTTTGTTCTTTCAATGTATTTTGAAATTGCCTGGTATGCAATGCTTGGATTTGCAGTTCACATTTCGATGGACTATCTAGACTCCAAGTTTTTCAATAAGGACGGAAGGAACTTGAGTCTGCTGGGTTGGTATGTAAAGCAAAACTAAACCCTTAAAAACCACTACTTTCTATTACAATTCATGGCTGAAGACTTTATTGTAACACCATGGGAAGTTACTGGAGATATTGATTATGCTAAATTGATTAAGGAATTCGGAATCCAACCTATGGCAGATCTTCCAGCAGAATTCCAGAAAAACGTGCTATTCCGAAGAAATATTGTGTTTGCGCACCGCGATTTCGGAAGAATTATGAGCGCAATTAAAAACAAGAAAAAGTTCGTGATGATGACTGGCTTAATGCCGTCTGGCAAGTTCCACCTCGGACACATGCTGTTGGCTCAGCAAATGCTTTTCTATCAAAAACTCGGTGCAAAAATGTACGTTGCAGTTGCTGATCTTGAAGCATACAATGCTCGCAATAAAAGTCTGGCAGAGCTCAGAGAAGTTGCTATTGACCAATACCTTTTGAATTATATTGCACTTGGCATAGATCCAAAAAAGTGCGACTTCTACTTCCAAAGCGAGCGTTCAACTGATGCCAAAAAAGCAAATGCATACTACAGACTTGCATCAAATTTCTCAAGGCATGCAACATTCAATGAATTCAGAGCAGTTTATGGTGATCTTTCACCAGGCAAAATGGATGCATCGCTCCTGCAAGCTTCTGACATGTTCCATGCTCAACTTCCTGAATTTGACGGCAAAATGCCTGTTCTTGTGCCTGTTGGAATTGATCAAGATCCGCACCTCAGAATAGCTCGTGACATGGGGAACCGATACAAGGGTCACGAATTCGTACAATTAAGTTCAACTTATCACTCATTCTTACCTGGATTGAAAGGCGGGGGCAAAATGTCTAGCAGTGATGAAATGTCTTACATTGCAATGACTGATACAGCAGATGTTGTCAAGACCAAAATAAACAAATATGCACTTACTGGCGGACGGGATACTGTAGAAGAGCAGAAAAAGAAAGGTGGAAATCCTGATGTCTGCACTGTTTACAAGTACTTTTACTACTTTTTTGAGCCAATCGATAAAGATTTAAAGGACCGATGTAAGAAATGTAAGACAGGGAAGCTGTTGTGCGGGGAGTGCAAAGGCGACCTAGTAAAATCTATTAACAAGTTCTTGAAGAAACATCAAGAAAAGAGGGAGAACGCAAAGACCAGAATCAAGGAGTTCTTGGTCAGCGACTGAAATGGCGGAAGGGAAAACTGAAAAAAAGAAAAACACTTCAAAGAAAAATAAAACCCCTAGCCCTGAGCTTAAAATAAAACCCGAAACAAAAGAAACAACTCCTGTTAATAAACTGGAAAACGAGAAAACTGCTATTTATGAACGATTAGAACCTCTGCGTGAGCAGGCTGTAATTCTTACTGGAATTCGAAAAGAGCGCGATGTTCTTAATGATAAAGTCAAGAAACTGAGTGAGGAAGTGCGCGCTATCAAAGTCAAAAGGGATGAGTTGAACAAGAAGGTTCAGGATGAGAAAAAGAAGCGGGACAGCATCAATACTGCAGCATCTTCACTTAGAAAAGATTTCAAAAAATCTTTTGGCGACCACCCAGGAAGGCGAGGATCTTCTGATCTCCAGGCATTGAGAAAGCAAGTAAAGAGCATGCGATGGGACATTGAAACAAAGGGTTTCAATTTTGCAGAAGAAAAAAAGAGAAGCAAAGCCCTTAGCGAACTGGAAAAAAAGCTGAAAACACTTGAAAAATTCGACAATGCACGTCTTGGTGTGCTAAAACAGGACAAGGACGCACGATCATTCCATTCTAATGTTATTGAATTATCAAAACAATCTGAAGAAGTTCATCAATCACTTGTTGTTTTGTATGAAAAGCTGAAAGAAGCAAGAGAGAAAGCTGATGCAAAGCACAACAAGGTTGTTGAAGAATTAGACAAGCTCAAGAAAATAGAATCTGAGCGCGAGGATGATCTAAATCGTTTGAATGAGCTCCGTGGCGAGATTAGGGATACACGAGACGAATGGGAAGAGCAGAAAGTTGAAGAGAGCAAGAAAAGCGCAAAGGAAAGAGGTGCTGAAGCATTTGCAGAGTTTGAAAAAGGCGGACGTGTTGACTTCAGGGATCTTCAGTTGAAATTCTTAGGTGAAGAAGGGAAGAAAGCGAAGAAGAAATAACTATTTATATCTCTTTTATCAATATTGAAACATGGTTAATCCAAAAGATATCAGAGATATACTTGCGAAGTTCCTTACAGATGATCCTGTTCCAGCTGAGGTTCTTCGTGAATTTAAGAATGATTCTAAAAGTTTCCGTAAAACTATATTTTTTATAGCACAAGAAATTTCAAAACATCATCTAGCAAAAGATATTGCACATATTCTGAACAATAAGGATAACTTTGGAAAAGAACCATCTGAAAATGTTGATGCTGTAGCAAGAATGATATACACAAAAATTGGAGATGTTTCATTACCAGATAAATTCTTATTTGCTGATGAACATGACTTTATCTTGAAAGGTTGTACTGTTTTTGTGAAAAAATTCCTTATGCTGAAGGAAGAAGGGAAGTTATAATTTTTCCCAACTCCAAATTCTTATAAACCCCCACTTCTAACACAATTACAATGACTGAACGAAAGTGTGACAGGATTATGCGAATCGCGCTCCAGCGCGGAATAATGTGGCCTAGTTCTGAGATTTATGGGGGATTAGCAGGATTTTTCGACTACGGACCAGTAGGAGCAAGATTAAAACGCAATATTGAAGAAGCATGGCGCAAGCTATTCATTATAAAAGAGGGAATGTTTGAAATCGAGACTCCAACTTTAATGCCTGGGGATGTTTTCACAGCATCCGGACACCTAGACCACTTCACAGATCCGATTATTGAGTGCGCAAAATGCGGGGAAACATACCGCGCAGATCATGTTGTAAAAAAAGAATTGAAAATTGAAACCGATGGTATGGGTTTGAAAGAGCTGAACAAGCTCATTAAAGACAATAAACTCCAATGCAAAAAGTGCAAACAGAAATTTGGAGATGCATGGACTTTTAATTTAATGTTCAAATCAGAAACAGGTTCTGGAAAAGTTAAGCGGGATGTGTACCTCAGACCAGAAACAGCACAGGGTGCATTCACTTCATTCCAGAGATTATTTCAGGTCGGAAGAAAGAAGCTTCCGCTCGGAGTCTGCCAGCTCGGAAAAGCTTACAGAAATGAAATCAGCCCACGGCAAGGAATGATTCGTTTGCGTGAGTTTTCTCAAGCAGAAGCTGAAATTTTCTTCAATCCTAAAGACACATCACATTCGAAATTCAAAGATGTGAAAAACGATACAATTCCATTCCTTTCTGCAGAATACCAGGAACAAGATCGTTATGAAGTTAAGGAACTAACAGTTGAAACTGCTGTAAAGAAAGGATTGCTGCCAACTGAAATTCACGCATATTATCTTGCACTTTCTGAAAAATTCTTTGAAAATATTGGAATCCCAAGATCACAAATCCGTTGCAGAGAGCAATTGAAAGATGAGCGAGCTCACTATTCATCTTGCACATGGGATATTGAAATCAAAAGCGAAGACTTTGGCTGGATTGAAGTAGCTGCAATTGCAAACCGAACTGATCATGATGTTGGTGGTCACTCTGCACTTTCAAAACAGGATATGAATGCAGTGCTTGATGGCGGTTCCAAATTCATTCCTCATGTTATTGAAGCATCATTCGGAATTGACAGGCCGGTTTGGTGTGTTACAGAGCATGCCCTGAGGGAGGAAGGAAAGCGAACTTTCTTTTCATTTGACAAGAAAATTGCGCCAGTGTATGCAGCTGTTTTTCCGCTTGTAAAAAAGGAAAAGCTTCCTGATATTGCCAAGAAAATCTTTGACAACCTAGTTGAAAATAATATTTTTGCTCAGCTTGATCTAAAGGGATCTATTGGAAGGCGGTACGCCCGCTCTGATGAAATCGGAATCCCTTACTGTATTACTGTGGATTTTGACACTCAGAAAGATAAGTCAGTTACAGTGCGTGAACGTGATTCCACAAAGCAGAAAAGGGTGAAAATAAAGGATTTGCTGGATGTAATCAATTAAAATGGCTTTAGGTGCATTTCTTGCAATTTTGGTATTAATTGTAGTCACAGTTCTAGGTGCATTAATGTCATTTTGGGCCAGACGATCTGGTATACACGGGCTTGAAATCTGGCTGCCTTTAGCAATTATATTGAGTTATGCAATTTCTCCGCTTGTTGGTCTGATAGTTGTAATACTCATTCTGGTTGGTTCATTCTTTCTATTTCCATACCCACTTCACTATCTTGTGATAATGATTGCCTGCGTTGCAGGGTTGTGCTTTTCAACACTAATGTTTCCAGTAACTGCAGTTTCATTTGTTAAAACTGCTCTGTATATGACCATAGTTTACAATGTTGTTTCGAATTTAATCATGTTCATAATTGGGCACAATGTTGTTCATTTATTCAAGTTCGCATTGATGTCTACTTTCTTCAGCTGGTTCATCTACCTGAAACTCGGCTGGTGGTTTGTAATGCTGTTCAAGTAAAAACATATTAACCACCTATGCTTACCCAACACAGGGATGGCAGTTCAAATCGATTCTTTCAAGCAGAAACTTAATTCTCTAGCCAAAGCTCTTGCAGATTTCAGGACTCAGGCAGGGGATGTTGCTCCAGGCGCCAATGAAATAATTGACTATCAGGCTGGAAAGTCTAAATACCTTCAAACCGCTATCAGCCGAGCTGTTGTAGACCTGAAAAAGGGAGTTTGGGACTTAGTTGAAGTGCGCTCTGCAGATCCTTCAAATGAGATAATTCTGCTCGACATCTTGAACAAAATCACAACACTTCGTCAATCTGATCCCCACAACATTCTATCCAAGAAAGTTTCAGATATGTCTGTTTTAGTATCAAATTTAGTTGTTCCTGCAGTAACTCAGCAAACAAGCAGTATTAGTTTCGATATTCCAAGCCTGCCAGAAGGAATAATGGATGATATAATGGCTGACATGAATGAGATCAGAAAGTGTTTTGATGCTGGTTGTTATCGGTCTTCCGTAATCCTATGCGGGCGAATTCTTGAAGCTGCATTGAATCGAAAATATTTTGAAGTAAGTGGGAATGATCTACTGGAAACCAGTCCTGGTCTTGGATTAGGGAAAATCATTGCAAAATTAGCTGAAAAAGGTGTGAAATTCGATCCAGGATTAACTCAGCAGATTCACATGGTTAATCAAGTTAGAATTTACTCAGTTCATCAGAAAAAAGATGCATTTTATCCAAGCAAAGGGCAGACACAAGCAATGATTTTGTATACAATGGATGTGCTGAAGAAATTGTTTAGAAAGTGAAATTCATTTGTCCAAAACCTTTTTGCCCGCAAAATCGGGCGACGCTTTGCGCTGCACAAATTTTTCCGATGCAGCGCGGCTCACACATTTCATGTGTTCACATTGGTTCTTGAGTTGCCCACAAACCTTTAAAACAAGTTAGTTCTTACGATAATCCAATGGATTTACACCCTCTTGAAAGAAAAGTGCTTGAAGGCCTGAAAAAGCTTAATGGTAGTGGAACTGCTGAAGAAGTTGCTGAAGCAGGGGGAGTTGAGAAAATTCAGGCAGAGAGGTTCGGGTATTCATTATCACAAAAAGGTGTTGTGGATTTGCAGAAAAAAGAATCGCAGGTTATTGAATTAACAGAATTGGGCAAAAAATACTTGAAAGACGGTCTACCTGAAAACAAACTTCTGAAAACTCTTGGCTCTGATTCAAAAACAGTTCCTGAAATTGCAAAATCCGCAGGACTTGAACCTAGAGAAGTTTCAGCAATACTTGGTATTCTTCGAAAAAATGCATTTGTTAGTGTTCTTGATGGTAAAGTTGCACTTACTGGACTTGGGAAAGAAGCAATTGGGAAAGAGCTTCCAGCAGAAAAAGCACTTGTTTCTGTTTCAAAATCTGAAAAAGTTGATGAAGAATTGCTTCAAATGCTGAAAAAACGAGGATTAGTAAATATCAGTGTGAAAGCTCATTACGAACTTACTCTCAAAAACGATGTAAAAATCGAAGCTGGCAAAACCGAACAACTGCTCACTCACTCAATGTTGAAAACTGGAGCATGGAAGAAAACAAAATTCAGAAAATATGATATTAATGCACCAGTTCCAAAAGTTTATGGGGGAAGATTCCACCCACTCACAATTGCCAGAAACAAAATCCGTAGGATTTTCTTGGAATTAGGTTTTGAAGAAGCTGAAGGTCCGCTAGTTGAAAGCACTTTCTGGAACTTTGATGCTCTCTTCCAGCCTCAGGATCACCCTGCCCGAGATCTTGCAGACACTTTCTACTTGAAAAATCCAAAACAGGCAAATCTTCCAGACAAAAAGATTGTTGCTAAAGTAAAGAAAGCACATGAAGAAGGAACTGTTGGCGCAACTGGTTGGCAATACGATTGGCAGGAAGATGTTTCAAAACAGCCAATTCTGCGAACTCACTGCACTTCAGTTTCAGCAAGATGGCTTGCAAAACGGAAACCTCCTGCAAAAATCTTCTCAATAGGCAGAACTTTCAGAAATGAGACTCTAGATTACAAGCACTTGCCAGAATTTACACAAATTGACGGTATTGTAATTGACGAGAATGTTACTTTCAAAGACCTGCTCGGTTATCTCAAAGAGTTCTTTTACAGAATGGGCTTTGAAAAAGTGCGGTTCAGGCCAGCATATTTCCCCTACACTGAAATGAGCACTGAAATTGAAGTGTGGCTGGAAGACAAAAAAGAGTGGATTGAGCTTGGCGGGTCTGGAATTTTCCGACCTGAAGTAACTGAGCCACTTGGAATAACTACTCCAGTGCTTGCATGGGGTTTGAGTTTGGAAAGACCAATAATGATGAGGCTTGGATTAAAAGATATTCGGAGCTTTTACTACTTTAATGATCTCAAGTGGTTGAGAGAGGTGGAATTGTAATGGCAAATGTAACATTCTCTCGCGCAGATTTTGAAAAACTTGTAGGCAAGAAGCTTACAGATAGTGATTACACTCAAATCGAGATGATGGGTACTCCTCTTGATGGTTTAACTGAAGAAGAAATTACATTCGAAGTGTTCCCAAACAGGCCGGACATGCTTTCAATTGAAGGATTTGCTCGAGCAGTTCAGGGATTCCTTGGTCTTAAAACCGGTCTTGTTAATTACAATGTCAATAAATCAAAATACGAAGTCATTATTGACAAAAACATAATTGCAAAAGAAGGCACTGATGAGTGGCGTGGATGCACTGCATTTGCAGTTGTAAAGAATTTCAACTTCAATGATGATTCTGTAGCTTCTTTCATGCAGTTGCAGGACAAATTGGGAATTACAATCGGCAGGAAGAGACGGAAATGCTCAATCGGCACTTACGATCTTCGTGATATCAATTGGCCTATCAAATATACTGATGTTGGTCTTGATCACAAGTTCATTCCACTTGGCTTCAATAATGAAATGACTGTAAAAGAGTGTTTGGAAAAGCATCCAAAATGTCAGGAGTACAAACATTTGACTGATTCTTGGAAATCTTATCCGATTTACATTGACAATAAGAAAAACACAATGTGTCTGATGCCATTTACAAATGCAGAGTTTGCGAAAATCCAAGAGGACACCACAGACATGTTCATAGAAGTAACTGGAACTGATTTCAAAGCTTGCGAAGAAATGCTGAATGTAATTGTTTCAGCTTGCGCTGACAGGGGAGCAACAATTCACGAAGTTACTGCTGTTTATCCAAAAGATGTCGGGCGCGGAAAAACCTTTACAACTCCAAACTTGAATCCATCTGAAATGCAATTGGATATGAAATATGCTAACCAACTACTTGATCTTGACCTGAAACCTGCTGAAATCAAAAAAGAATTAGAGAAAATGCGAATGAGCTTTGATGGCAAGAATGCACTGATACCTGCTTACAGAACCGACATCATGCACAATATTGACATTGTAGAAGATATTGCAATTGGCCACGGCTATGACAAGTTTGAACCGCGAATACCTGATATTGCAACAATTGGCAAGCCAAATCCTGCAGAAAATTTTGAAAATCACTTGCGAACTGCAATGGTTGGTCTTGGCTTTCAGGAAGTTGTTAATTTCGTTCTTTCGAATGAGGATAAGGAGTTTGTTGACACAAGGCGTGGTGTTGATCCTCATGTTGAAATTTGGAATCCAAAAACAGCTGATTACACAACTGCCAGAACTGCTTTAGCTCCAAGTCTTTTGAGCACACTTGCAATGAATGCAAGTTCTGAAATGCCGCACAAGATTTTCGAAGTAGGTTTGACTGTTCAAATTGATGCAAAAGAAGAAACTGGGACTCGTAATGAGAGAAGAATTGCATCTGCAGCATCACATTCAGGAGCAAACTACTCTGAAATGAAAGCTTATACTGAAGCATTCCTTGGCCAGCTTGGAAAAGATATTGAATTCAAGGAATCTAATGACAAGCTGTTCATAGAAGGTCGAGCTGTTAATATTCACTTTAATGGAAAACACATTGGGGTAATGGGAGAAGTGCATCCTGAAGTGCTTTCAAATTTCAAAATAGAGTATCCTGTAACATTATTTGAATTAAAAGTTGAAAAATTGCTTTAATCTTTCACTCCGAAAATTGTTTTCAAAGCATTTAGAACAGGCCAGCCCGCAGCTTTGGTTTTGAAATCCACTCCTAGCAGATCGGCAGCTAATTTTTTATACGCTTGCGCGCTTGCAGAATTTGGTTTTCTCACAAGTATCGGACTCTTCATATTGATTGTGTGTGGAATATCATGATCAAAAGGCACTTCTGCAATAATGTTTGTATCAAGTATTGACTCAATATTCTGCTTGTCCATAGAGTCTTTGCCACCTCTGGTTTTTGTAAGAACAACTCCAATTACATTCGCGCCTGAAGCATAAGCAATTCTGATTGTTTTCAGAGCATCTGTAACAGCAGGCATTTCCGGATTTGTGACAATTAAGACTTCCTCGCTTGCATCAAGAACAGATTTAGCACCAGTTTCCAATCCTGCTGGTGTGTCAAGCAAGACTATATCTGATGTTCCGAAAAGATCAAGTGCAACATCCCAGAGCTTCTGAGGTTTTGTTGTTCTCAAGTGTTTCAGGTTCATTCCAGCAGGGATCACTCTTACACCAGATTCATGCAATGCAATTGCATCTACAATTGAAGCTTTTCCCTCCAGAGCATCATTTAGAGTGTATGCAGGGTTGTGGATTCCAAGATGCAGGCCGATATTTGGAGTTGTGAGATTTGCATCTACAATAATAACATTCTTGTGAAAACTTGAGAGAGCAACTCCTAGATTTACAGTAGTTGTTGTTTTGCCTACTCCCCCTTTGCCAGAAGCAATTGCTATTAGGCGTGTCATAATTAGGCGTAGTTAATTTGAGTTTAAAAAGGTTAGGTTTTCGTAAATTCAAAGAATAAATTATTCAAGCGAACGAACAAAGTGAGTGAGCCACGCTGCATCGGACAAATTTGTGCAGCGTAATTATCCTCCGCAATTTGGCGGAGTTAAAAAGTAATGGTGGGGCCAGGGTGATTTGAACACCCGACACCTAGATCTTCAGTCTAGTGCTCTCCCAGGCTGAGCTATGGCCCCATGTGTTGCTAATTTTAAAAATGCTAGTATAAAACACTTTTGGGCAGTATCGTAACTGTTATAAAACCACTTTTCTAATCACTCTTTATGGTCTTTGTAATAAAAGCCAATGGCGAAAAAGCCCGGTTTGAAAAGAAAAAGATTATTGGAACCTGTCTTCGAGCTGGTGTATCAAAGCAACAAGCAGAGCAGATTGCATCCCAAGTAGAAGCTAAAGCCAGAAACGGTATGCGCACCCGCGATGTTCTTCGATTAGTTCTTCAAAAACTAGATGCACTGCAAACTGGTCATGGTGAAAAAGGTCGTCTCAGAGGAGCGATTTCTGACCTTAATCCAGAGCTTCACGAATTCGAAAAATACATCTCACATGTTTTCAAAGCACACGGTTACAAAACCCGATGGAATCAGATCGTTCAAGGAGAAATAATCGAGCACCAGGCAGATGTTATTGTTGAAAAAGATGGAAAGCGCTTCTTAATCGAGTGCAAGCACCACAGAAATCCTCACAGAATGACTGGTCTCGATGTTCCTCTCACTTACTGGGCAATCCTGGATGATATTCAGAAAGGATTCAAAAAAGGAATAACCAAGAAACGTTTTGACAATATGTGGATTGTCACTAACACAAAATTCTCAATGCATGCAATCAAATATGCAAAAGGCAAGGGGTTGATTTTAACTGGATGGGGTCAGCCACGCGAAAACAACTTACCTGATCTAGTTCACAAAATCGGACTCTACCCAATAACTGTGCTTGATTTAAGTCCAGCTGAGCTTGCAAAGATTTCAAATGCTGGCTTCCTACTCCTTAATGAGCTTCTGATTGACGAAAACGAACTCAGACAGAGAACAAAACTAAGCAGTAAGCGCATAAGCGATATTGTAAACAAGGCAAAACGAGTTCTTAGTTAAAGTTCTTCTTCTTTAGCTTTCTTCTTTTTCCCGTTCTTCACCATTACCACATTTGCAATAGTGCTTGAAAGCATTGTAAAGAAAATAACAAAGAATGCAGTTAGCAGAATAATATTTGCTTCAGGTACAAGTGCTTCTAGCCCGTCCCTCATTGCATAAGTTAGTGGAACAGCAGCAACAGCAGCTGTGGCAGCGCCTCTCGGTCCTGTCATTGCCATCAGAAGCTTATCAAACATTGTATAGTCTTTATTTCTGGTCAGCAAAAATGTTATTGCAGGCCTGACAAGGAAAATTGCAAGTGCAATGAAAACTGCCTGTTGGAACAGCATAATATTTGTAACTATCAATGTTATCTGCGCACCCAGGAACGTGAATATCGAAATTGTAAGCATTGTGGAAAGAGTGTCTTCAAATTCTCCAATTGCATCTTTATATGGAATATTTCGGTTTCCAAGAATCAGCGCAGTGATTGCAACTGCAAGAATTCCGGATCCGCCAACATTGCTGGCAAGAGCGTAAGTCACAAGCGCAATTGCAAAGCTGAGTATTGGTGAAAGCTTTCTGTCAGTTTTCTTGAATAATTCTGAAACAGCAAGCCCGACAACTACTCCAGTTCCAACTCCAGCAGCAATTAATTGCCAGAACTGCTGCATTACAATTGTTGAAGAGAATATACCACTCATATATGCTTCAAGCAAAAGAATTGGCACAAGAACTGTAAGAGGATCGCTGAAAATTGATTCAATTGTAAGTATTGCTCCAACATCTCCTCTTTCTCCTAATGTGTCCTGGAATGTCATTATTGCTGCAGAGCTGGTTCCCCCAACAATTGAGCTTAGTATGAAACTACCAATCCAAGAAAGTCCGAAAATCCAGTGTGCGCCTACGCCAAGGACGAGTGTTGAAATAAAGAATCCTCCAAATGCTAGCTTTAGAGAGATCTTTGACACTCTCTTGAAAGTGCTCATTTTAAGGCGGAAAGTGCCTGCAAAAACAATGACTATCAATGCTAAAGTCCTTAGAAACTCTGGAACATCGCCCATTTTGCCAATGTCTACTAATCCGAGTAGTGAAGGGCCGAAAAGCAGTCCCACAAGGAGCAGAAACAGTGCATTTGGCATTTTCCACTTGTTAGTCATGTTTGAGACAATAACGCCAAAGCCTAGTAGAAGTGCGAAGTAGGACATTGTTGGCAGGATCTCTGCTGGCATAATTTGGTGTAGTAAAAGTATGGTTATAAAGATTTGGTTATTCTGAATATTTAACAATATATACTACTTCTTCCTAGTAAATTGTATGGTTGTTGTAAGACAGGCCACTCGTAAAGATACTCCTGCTCTAGCTCGTTTGTTTGTAGAATATCAAAAAGAACAGGGAAAAACAAAAATTAAAAAAAGTACTGCAATTGCTCTTGTTGCTCATCTTTTTTCAACTCACAAGCGATTTTATGTGGCTGAAGATGATGAAGTAATTGGTATGATACGGTTTATTGCTAAATATTCAGTTGAAAAACTTGGTGTTAAAACTAGTCACGACAAAAGAGAGTGCGGTTTTATTTCTGATGGTTTTGTTACTAAAAGTAAACGAAGAATGGGTGTCCTCTCACTGCTTCTTCAAAGAGCAGAATCTGCTGCTAAAGAGGCTAATGTGAAATATGTTTACTTAACAACTTTTAAATCTTATATGGTATCTTTTTGTAAAAAACAAGGTTATACTGAAGTTAATTCTACTGTCTTTTTAAAACAGCTTAAGTAAATTATTTAAATGCAATACTTCTCATAAATACGCACGGGCCCGTGGTCTAGTCTGGTTATGTCGTCGCCTTGACATGGCGAATGTCCCCTGTTCAAATCAGGGCGGGCCCACCATTACTTTTTAAAATTACTGTATACTAAAAGTCCGCCACCTAACACAAAATAAATCCAAATAATCAAATCAGTTATCCCGGTCTCAATCCCTAACAGCAAAAATGTCAGAACAATAGCATGCGCAGCAGCAAAAACCCCTTTTTTCTCTTTTGCAAACTTGTACAAACCACCTGCAAGCAATCCCAGCAATAAAAATTCAATTAGCGCAAATACTCCAAAATCTGCAAAAGGCGGTCCGTAAAGCGTGGAAGTTATTGAAACTCCAGGTCTTCCGCCAATAATACTTGCAATCAAGTGCCTGCCTCCAACAACCGGTTCCTTTGCAATCATTTTAACAACATCTGCAAACTGCACACTGCCATGAGTTAGTCCGAAACTTCCTGTTTCTTCTGCAATAAAGTCAAAAGCACCCAAAGTTGTTGCAAATCTGTAATTCTGCAATCCTCCGCGCATTAAAGTCATTCCAGTAAATGCCAGAATCGCTACTAGCGCAATTGCAAGAGCTTCTTTTGCTTCAAAAATCTCGCAGTAATAAGCAACTAAACCGCCAGAAATCAGTGCAGCCAGCACTTCAGTTCTGTAGCCGAGCAAAGCCATCATTCCTGCTGTGAACAGGATTAATGCAATTGTTTTCAGTTTTGCATTCTTTTTCAGTGTTGAAATTAAAAGAGCACTTGCTGGAACCATCAAAAATGCAATTGAAGTAAGCCACGGATTCAGAAATCTCCTGATTGCTGTATTGAAAAGCGGGATTCCGCCAGCACTGTAAAAGTCAAAATAAAGGCTGGCGAGCGCTATTGCAAACACAATCAAGCTCCAAGTCCGCACTTTTTTTAAATCAAAATTCAGTTTTGCTTTGAATTTCTTAAAACCAATTTTCTCGCCAATTACAAAAGCAGCAAGACAGCCAACTATCACAACCAATCCCTTAAAACCAGGCACGTAAACTGAAACTCCCATAAACAAAAGTGTTCCGAGAATAAGCAGAACACTCGGCCTTAACAATTCGCTTTGCAGAAATTGTTTGGAAAGTGTCATTGAACTGGTGTTTTAATGAGTTGAAGTGAGTAAACATTAGCTGCTTCAGGAATTTTTTCATTTAATTCAGCTTCTGTTAAAGTGCAGCTGCACCTTACAAGCAGGAGCATGCGACTGGTTGCTGCTTTTGAAACTCCAATCCCGCTTGCTTTAAGCAGGTTGGCAACTTCTGCAAGCTCTGTTAAATCAGAATTCTCTAGAGATAATTTCAAACCTGTTTCAAAGAAAGTGATTTCATTCCTAGGTTTGAGAATATTGTCAATTTCCTGGATAATTGTAGGCTTCAAAAGTGTTTCAGAGTCGAGCATAATTTCTCCTGCAATTCCAATACTCTGCGGAGTAACTAATCGTTCTGCTAGTGAATTCAGTTCACTAACCAGTGAATCCAGATCACCTGAGCTTCTAGGCTCTAATCCAAGTTTGATAACTGAAGCGTGAGTAGTAGTCAGGATAATAGTTGCTGCTCCAACATGCTCTGCACCTGAAGTAGGTCCGCCAACACTGATTTCAGAATTCTGATAATCTATTACAAATTTTCCTTCTCCTGCTTCCAGAACAATTCCAGAGCCTGTTGCAAGTTCTCCGCTGTCAGTCCATTTGCCTTCAAACTCCAAATTCACTTCAAAACCCTGCTCATGCATTACTTCGTAAGCGTAAACTGCCCTGTAAATATTCGGTCCTGAGAAGTGCAGTGTTTCAGATTCTGTAGTGGCATATCTGTATCCTATTAGCAGAACCAAGATTATTGCAATAACTATTATTGCTGTGTTGAAAAAATTCCTCCTCACCATGAATTTGGATAGGTATTAGGGGTATAAAAAGAATGTGTAAACTGAAGCTCATCGTAAAGAATATAAATACCCCCCAGTAATACCGCTTATGAATAATTTATTCCATAAATGTAAAATTCCTGTCAGTTTGATTTTTATTATTCTGATCAGTTTGCTGTCAGTTAATCCAGCTGCAGCTGCAACTTACTGTACTAACCATGGGCAATGTTCTGAAGCTTGCAGTGATATCTGTCCTAGCACTGGTTATGGCTGCTGTGTGGACGGCGGTTTAGGACAATGCAATACAGCTATTAATGAGTGCTATTGTTTGGAAGACACTTCTTATTGCTCATCCTGTCCGGATTGCGAAGCTGACGAATACTGCGACGGAGCTACTAATGTTTGCAAATCTACTATACCACGAGGCAGTTTTTCTCAGAGCCGAATGGAAACTATTGACGGCATTCTAAGTGTTGATGAATTAACTGCAAAGAATCGCAATGTAATTGCAACAGTGGAAAGTGAAATAATTAAAACTTACACTATGAAGAAAACCTTGGCTATATTTGAAGATGCTGTAGATGATTATCTAGCTGTTAATGCTGAGAAACTCAGCGAATTAATACCAGTGGATGTTCTCAAAGATCAACTTAAATCAGCTTTCAAAAAGACTTATGCTGGCGAACTGTATGAACAGTACAAAAATGAAATAACAGCAGCACTTGTTACTGGTGATACATCCAGTATATTGCTCGGATTTAAGAGAACAGAATCCCTTGATATGGATTTAATCGAAGGCCTGAATAAAGGAGATGTGATAAAAGTAACTGGAACCTATACTCCTCTAGCTAAAGGAGAAGAGATGCTTTATGAGGGATATTCTGATGATGTTGCTGGACGGTTTACTGCTACAAATGTTGAAATGATTCAAAAAAGCTCATTTTTCAGTAGGTTAGGGGCTATTCTTTTGAAGATAATCACTTTTGGTATTGTTGGGTAATCTAAAAAATATTGGTGCGCCGACTGGGACTCGAACCCAGGTGGCAGCCTTGGCAAGGCTGTATCATAGCCGCTAGATCACCGGCGCGCAGGGTTTTGTATTAAAGCACGGTTATAAAAAGTTTGTCCTTACATCCACCAGTCGCTCTTCCTCTTCTTTTTAGCAGCTGGCTCATCAAAAGTAACAGGGTCATCTGGTGTTGTGCTCATCATAAAATCAGGCATTACAGATGGTGTTGAAGGCTCAGAATCAGGTTCAGAATATGAAGAACTTTCTGCTGGCTGTGAATTTGACAATATATCTGGATATTTCGCAATCAAAATCCGCATTGCAAGAGCAGCTCCATTCTTCCCATTATCAATACCAACTGTAGCAACTGGCACTCCTGCTGGTGTTTGCGACATTCCCAAAAGCGCATCAAGACCATTCATTTTCTCGCTAACCGGCACTCCAATAACTGGCTTGTGGGTCAATCCTGCAACAATTCCTGGCAAAGCGCCTGACAATCCTGCAACACAAATAATAACATCTGCTTCAGATTCCTTTACAAACTCCCGAATTTGTATCATTTGCTTCTGCGCAAGCACTGTTTCCAGCTGATATGCTATTGAATAGCGCTCAAGAACTTCAATTGCTCTTTCAGCAACATGTCTGCTGCTGTCAGAGTCCATCAGGATTAGCACTTTCTTCATGCTTTTGCGTATGCTGTGTTAGTTTATTAAATTTGTTAATTAGTTTCTAGGCGTTGGGCATTAGGCTTTAGGCGTTGGGTGTTGTTACAAAACTAACGCCTAACGCCAGCTCAAGCAACTCTGTTAACTCAAAACGCCTAACGCCCTCACTTAGAAGCCTTTATAAATTATCAGTCGCTATTCCCTTTTATGGCAATTTCCAATGTGTGGCTTCTCACTTACATGCCAAATTTAATATTTGCAGCAGTTATCATACTCGGAACTGTAATTATTGAATTTCTCATAGGTAGAATTTACAAAAGCTACAGGAAAAAATACGGCACAAAACAGGGAGTGCAATTAACAGAAACAGCTCTCCGTGTTCTTGTTTTGTTTGTCGGAATTCTTCTCTTATTATCAAGCATTCCTGGGCTATCAAGCAATGCAGTAAGGCTGGTTTTTGCAGCAATTGGTGTTATCCTTGCTCTAAGTTCTACCACAATAATCGCAAATGGAGTTTCAGGAATTGTTATTAAAATGATGGGGCAGTACAGAGTCGGAGATATGGTGAAAATCGCAGGCAATATCGGGAAAGTTTCAGAAATCGGTGCGCTCCAGACAGAATTGCAGAACCCAAAGCGCGGAATTGTGAAACTGCCCAACAGCCTTGTGCTGAAAGATGTTATTTTCAATTACTCAACACGCAAATACATTGTAAATGTGCCAGTAACTATTGGTTATGATGTTGACAGGAGAAAAGTGGAAATGCTGTTGGTGTCTGCTGTTAAGGACACTGGACTGAAAAATCCATTTGTTTTTGTGCTGGAATTGGGAAATAATTGGGTCAAGTACGAGGCAAACGGTCTGCTGGAAGACACTACAAAGCTGGTTATTGTTGAGTCCAATTTGCGAAAGAACATTCTTGACAGGTTTAATTTAGCTGGAATTGAAATTTTGTCACCAGAATACGTGACTCTGGAAAAGATTTCAGCTACTAAGAAGATCCTGCCTCCAAAAACTAAGAAACGGTCAGCAAAACTGGACAAACAGGAAGTTGCGCAGGAAGCCAAGAAGGCCGAGGATGTTATGTTTGAGAAAGCTAAAGTTGAAGAAGAACAGGCAAAACGGGATGAGCTGACCAAACAGAAGATTCTGGAAGCAATGAAAGAGCACATAGAAGAAAGGAATCGTGTTGCAGACTGGATGAAAACACAGGGATCTAAAGTTTCAGTCTGGAAAAAACCAGAGGCAATGATTGAGCAGATTGCTACTTCCAGCAAAATTACTGTTGCAGAATTAAAGAATTTCTTTGGAAAGAGTGAAGCTGAGATGGAGAAAGAGAAGGTTGCAAAGGAAAAGAAGAAAAAGAAGCCGAAGCCGTTGTTGAAAATTTAGTTTTAAAGAAAATTGGTGCGCCGGCTGAGATTTGAACTCAGGTCATTAGCTTGGAAGGCTAAGGTCCTACCAGACTAGACTACCGGCGCGATTTGGGCAATTAGGTCTGTCTTATTTTCCTTATAAACTTATTTATAGTTATATTCATTGTTATTTCTTATGAATATCCTCGGAATTGAATCAACAGCACACACTCTAGGAATAGGAGTTGCAGATGATTCTGGAAAAATTCTGTCAAACCAATGGGACATGTTTGTACCAGAAGAAGGCGGGATTACTCCGAGAATGGCTGCTGATCATCATGTTGAAGTGTTTCAGGATGTTTTG
>DAPM01000013.1 GCA_002502135.1 archaeon UBA543 | reverse complement strand
TGGATGCAATCAGGAGAGTTTTCTCTAGATACGGTTTCCGAGAAGTGCAAACCCCTGCACTTGAGAATCTCAGTTTGCTTACTGCAAAGTCTGGTGGTGGTGAGGAAGTTTCAAAGCAGATTTTCTCATTAAAAGATCAGAGCGGTCGAATGCTCGGACTTAAATTCGATCAGACAGTTCCAACTGCACGCCTAGTTGCCAATAATTCTCAATTACCAAAACCATTCAAGAGATTCATAATTAGTCCAGTTTGGCGCTACGAGCGTCCACAGGCTGGGAGATATAGGGAATTCTGGCAGGCAGATATTGACACTTTAGGTTCTGATAAGGTGGAAGCTGATTTAGAAATAGCAGCCTGCTCTGCAGATGTTATGCTTGAACTTGGTTTCAAGGATTTCTATATTGATATTAATAACAGAAAACTTGTGGAAGGAATTGCTCTTGATTATGGTTTTACTGAAACGGAAGTTCCTGAGTTACTCAGATGCATTGACAAACTGGACAAGATTGGCGAAGACCGGGTTATTGACGAAATGAAATCCAAGAAACTGGATGAGGAAAAGGGTAGGAATTTGCTAAATGCCTTGCTTCCAGAAGGAAAACCTGAAGAAGTTCTGAAAATTGTTAAAAAAATTGCAAAGAACAAGATTGCGAAAGAAGGATTAGCCGAATTGGAAGAACTATTCAAATTAGCAAAAGCAGCTGGTGTTTACAAATATCTCAGATTAAACTTGAGTCTTGCACGCGGTTTGACTTATTACACTGGAATTGTTTTCGAGCTCAAGGCAAAGGATGCAAAAATCGGTTCGCTTTTCGGGGGCGGAAGGTATGACAAGCTTGTTTCACTAGCTGGTGGGCAGGATATTCCAGCTACAGGAATTTCAATTGGCGTTGACAGGCTTGTGCAAGTTATTGATGACGCTGGATTAATCAAGAAATCAGGAGCAACCAAGGCTCTTGTGTGCTATTTCCCTAACTGCAAGGAGAAAGCTATTGAAACTGCTCAGCAGTTGAGGAAAGCTGGAATTAATACTGATTTTGATACAAAAGAAAGGAGTATTTCAAAAAATCTTGATTTTGCAAACTCAAATGAGATTCCTTTTGTGGTTATAATTGGTGAGAAAGAAATTAAACAAGGAAAAGTTGCTTTGAAAGATATGAAAACTGGAAAACAAGATTTACTTGATATTCAAAAAGCAATTAAAATTATAGGTGATTCAAAATGAACAGAAGGGATTGCCTTCACATCCAGTTCTAAGAAAAAAGTTATTGGAATTCTTGGAGGAATGGGTCCGGTTTCTACAGCAGAATTTTATCGGGAAATAATCAGGCAGTGTCAGAAACAGTATGGTGCAAAATATGATGAAGATTATCCTGAGATTTTTATTTACAATCTCCCAATACCTGATGTTGTTGAAGGATTGAAAACTCCTGAAAAGACACTTGAGGTTTTAGTGAACGGCGCCAAAAAATTAGCTTCGATTGGTATTGATTTTATGACTATACCCTGCAACACTGTTCAGTATTTTTACGAAGATATTCAAGCGAAACTAGAGGCTCCACTTCTAAATATTGTAAAAGAATCAGCAATGAAACTCAAGTCATTAGGATATTCAAAAATAGGCATTCTTGCAACTGAAACCACAATTAAAACTAAATTGTATGAAAAAATATTTTCAGAATTGGGAATAACTCTTTTCTCACCTCAAAACCAGTCAATAGTTAACAATGTAATTCTTAATATTCTTGCAGGCAAAAGAAGTGAGTCTGATAAAAACAATTTATTGCAGATCATAACTGAATTAAAAGAGCAAGGAGCAGAAGCAGTTCTTTTGGGCTGTACTGATTTATCCTTCTTTTTGGAGAAGCAGGTTTCTTCTTTGCCTATTTATGATTCAACTATAATTCTAGCTGAAATGACTGTTAAGTATGCGATTACTTCAAATTCTCAACAAGATACCCTTTAATCCGATCCCCATACCGTTGCGATCTCTTAATTTTCTTCCCAACAGCATTCTTTTTAGGAATCCGAACTTCTCCTCTCTTCCCTAACCTCACTTTAAACAAAAAGTTCCTTCCAGCATAAGCTGTAATTTCTTTCCCGCAAGCTTCCTGATTAAAATTAATAATATACTCTGACTTGCCTTCAGTCATTTCAGCTCCAACTTCAGTAGGCTGGTTATCAGTTGCCATAACAACTGTTTGGTCTCCGAAAGTGTAGATCTCATATTCAACTTTTCCTGTTTCAAAATCTAGAACTTCAACAACTGGCCTTGCCAAATCATCATCCTTCATTCCAACAGGAACTTTGCAGGACAATCTGGTTTCATAAACTTTAGCAATTTTAGCATCCTTTATGTAAACAATTGTATCAACAATATGCGGAATCTGCCCTAGCTCCAATCTAGTTACAAGTCGCTGAATAGCGTTTATTGGAGTTGAAGCATGAGTTACTCCAACCATTCCAACGCCAGCCAATCTCATATCTCCAAAAATCCTGAAATCAGAACTTTTCCTAACTTCATCATAAATTGTATAATCAGGTCTTACAAGCAGTAAAACATCTGAAGTTTTCTCCATAGAATTCTCAAGCGGAGCATACTGAGTAATCTCTTTCCCAACCTGCAAATCCCGTGGACTCTCCATTGTTTTCACAATAGCTCCTTTTTTCCTGTAAAACTCTGCAAGTGCTCCAGCAAAACTTGATTTTCCAGCTCCAGGAGGTCCGCAAATGAAAACACCTTCAGCAGAATCTTCCAATCTCTTCCTCAACTTGCTACTCATTGTATAATCATCAAAACCAACTTTAGCAACTGGTCGAACAGCAGTAATCTCCAAATCCTCAGAAAATGGCGGTTCTGCAATTGAAACGCGAATATCATTCATCTGAACAACAGTTGCGCCCTTCATCCTGATTTCAACTTTCCGGTTCTCTCTACCAAAATCAATAATTTCCTTAATCAGCTTTTCAATTTCGTCTCCAGTCGTTTCTTTGTCAGAAATTTTCTCAAGCCGAACTTTTCCTGGCATTCCTTTTTTAGCAAGTGGCTTAGTTCCGACTTTCAAATGAACACTCATAGTCTCCTTATCAAAAAGCTTCTCAATTCCTAATTCTTCTGCAACTTCAGTTTCAATATGTTCGCACTCAATACCTCGAGCTTTTGCAGTCAAATACATAACATAATCACCAGTAAGCAGTTTTGCTTCAAGCTGAACTGCAGCATCTCGAATAGCAGAATCTATAGCACCGAACCTTGCAGCTTTAATCTCATCAGGGGTCGGCCTTTTACCATGAAAAGTCAGTTTAATTTTTCCTTCATCTGAAAGTTCTTTCAGTTTCCCGAGCTCTTCAAGTCCTTCAAAACCAATACTCTGTTTTTTATTAGCCTGGTTTTCAAGTTCTGAGAGAACTATCTCTAGAATAATGATCTCACCTGTCAGTTTCCCAGTTTTCACTCGGTCTGACAGATCTCCTTTTATCAACATGCTGGTGTCTGGTATTATTTTCATTTTAGCTTACGCTCTCCCAACAAATTCTAAGAACAACAGATTTTTAAAAGGAGGAGTATTAATACTTTGTGATATGATTCCGAGAAAAAAATTCCTAGCCATACCAGAGAACCAAAGAGAGCAAATAATCGCAGCATTGTTCCAGGCTAAGCATTCTAATTTCACTAAAAAAGAAGTCGGATTAGATATTAATGTTCCTGCAGGCTACAGCATACGGATTTCTGCAATCCTAACCTGCGAACTTCCTAAAGAAATTGTAAAAAAGATTTTTGTAATGCAACAGGACTCTAATGATTTTATCTCAGCTCTGGATGTTGAGGAATTCTCTGACTATGCAGCCCAACTACAAAAAACCGGACAATTTGTTCCTGACAGAGATGATTTGTGGATAATTTCACCTAGCAAACACACTTTCCAGGCATTCAAAAATGCTCGCGGTTCTATAATTTTTGTCGGAATTGATGATATTCTAAAAGGAATTGATGAGAAATATGACACTGACCGAGAACTAAGAGATGTGCTAAGGCATTACGGTATTGTAAAAGAAGGCGAGTCAAAACTCTAGCTTCCAGCTAATGTTTTTTCAACAGGAATCTGCAGGTTTACCAGCATATCTAAGAATTCCGGATCTGCTGATAAAATAATTGAAGCAGTAAGTATTCCGATAAGCCCGTCTTTTTCATCAATTACTGGCAATTTCTTAATCTTGTGCTGGCTCATCAGGTCTGCAGCTTCTTTCAAAGTGTTACCAGGACCAATAGCATGTATGGGCGAACTCATAATATCTTTTAAAACAGTTTTTCCTGGATCCTTGTTTTTTGCTATCACTTTGTAAAGAACATCTGTGCTTGTAACAATTCCAACAATATCATCTTTAGATGAAACCAACACACTTCTAACATTTTTTTCGTGCATTGCCTTCACAGCCTTGGAAACTGTAACATCCCCTTTCTCAACATCAAGGCGTTTTCTCATAACTTCTTCAACAGTTTTCATAATTTGAGATATTACTAATCTATTTATATTGTTTGGGTTTTTGCAGAGTGAACTATATTCGGGGCACCGTGAAACCGGGGCTCCGGGGCAGCGAAGTTGCTAAAGCTATATTCTGCCCACTACCTGCTACCCACCACCCACTACCTTTATAACTAACTCAGCATTACTCAAAATTATGGATATTGGAAAATTCGTACGCCAGAGCATTTCCAACTACCTCAACAATCCAATAATGCTCTTGCCATTTGCTATAATGGGTCTGCTTACTGCAGGTTTTGGCATCTTTTCAAGATATTATCTTCACTACAACCTTCAATCACTTGGTATAGATCTAGAAGCTGCAGCTTTTGCCAGATTTGTTCCAGCTCCACTTCTTTCTATTCTCTTAAACTATGCAATCATCATCGTCTTTTCTGTTCTTGTAATCTCTTTTATCAGCTCATTCTTCCACGCATTTTCAATAGGTCTGGCTGAAAAAATTGCTTTAAAGAAAAAACCAGTTCTTGCTGATGGTTTTAAGGCAATCAAATCTGGTTTTTATGTTTTTGGTTTCAAAATCCTTATCTGGGGATTTACTGTCATCGGTGCAATTCTCATGGCACTTCCGGCAGTATTCCTCTATGGAATTCCCGGACTCCTTCTAGCATGCATTGGGACTGTATTCCTGTTCATTCTTCTCCAGTTTGTAGGATTTTTCGGAAAGCAGGCAATTGTACTTGAAAAAAGAAATGCGTGGTCTGGTTTCCAGCGAAGCTACCATATTATCTGGAAGGATCTTGGAAACGTGCTCCTGCTTATGGTTGCCTATTTGTTCTTCCTTGTTGGTTTTGTGGTTTTCAAAAGGATTTTCATAACAATTGCATCTTACATTATCGCCGGTTTCGGCTTAATAGTATTCTCACAAGCTGCTGACTTTATTTTCACTTTCTTAATCCTCTCTCCACTATTTGTAATAATCAAAACTTCGTTCTTTTTGAAAAAATCTAATCCTCGGAAGGCTCGCGGAGCTTGATATTCAGCTTCTTCTCAAGTTTTTTCAGCAATTTATCATCTGGAGTCATGCTTTTAGAAATCAATTTGCTGATAACAGAGCTCTTTTCATTCAGCATGCGAGCAAATTCATCAAGCTTCTTACCGCTTTTGTTCCATGCTTGCTGTATTCGTTTGTTATAATCATCTGCGAGTTCATCTCCCTGTTCAATTTCTCCAGAATAAGGCATATTCACTTTTCGCACATAAGGTGTGTATGAAGATGTTTGTCCTGTTTCTTCAGCAGGTTTAGGCTTTGAAAACTGCACCTCATTCCCATATTTCACACAGCCTTCACATACTGTCAGAATCGACCCTTCAACACTGGTCTTTCTTGGATTCTGTATTACTTTCCCACATAACTCGCACTCCATAATACTAATTATAAGACTTCTTTCATTAAAAACCTTGCGAATTTACCCTTCTACTATAAGTCTGGCTTTCTTTCTCTCATATCCAGTTGCATGGAAATAGTATCGGATAGGTCCTTCGAAACTTCTGCTGTAAGTGTCGCCTGTTCGCATTTTTGGTGAATAGGTATTTTGGTTGTATGCTGTAAACACTATCTGGTAAGACCTCATTGAATCAACATTTTCCCATACTACCATATCACCAGATTCTATTGTGAGATCATTTGGTGTAAATATTCCATTGTTTATTTCAACATAATGTATCTCAGGTTCTTCTATTTCTTCAACAACTACTGGTTCTGGTTCTTCTTCAGGCTCTACAACAGCTTCTGGTTCTTTTACAGTTTCTACAATAATTGCTTCTCTAGGTGGATTTGCAATATCTATGCTAGCCTGTCCAGCTTCTTTAAGATTGACCTCTGCAATTTGAGTAGGGGTCATGAAAAGGGCTACAACAAGAACTATGATTACTACTATTAACCCAACTAAGAAAACATCCTCTTTGTTTTTCATAAAATCGAGTAAGCACTATTGGTTTATAAGGATTTTTATTGTTGTTCAGCTATCTCTAATTCTCCCCTTTCAACACCAGCTTGATTTTCAGCTTTTCTAGTTGTTTCTTGAGCAAAATTACGTGCATTCTGCATATCCCCTTCTGTTGGATGACCACGTTTAAAGAAAGCCCATTGTCCAAAACAATCCCAAGTGTCAATAATTATACACCCTTTTTCCTCTAGTTTCTCCCTGATTTCTGCAGTTGCTTTCACCGGCCCCCCTCCATGTGTGATAAAAATAGCAGCTTTCTGTCCCTCCATTTGAGGCAGTTTGTCCATAAACTCACGAAGTGATTTTCCAATACGTCCAATATAAACACCTGAGCCAATAAAAAGTACTTTGCTTGTCTTTATTTTTGTTTCAGGAGAAACAGATTCTGCTGTTGTTCCAAGCGATCCAGCAATTACATCTGCAATTCTCTTTGTATTTTTCAGAGATGATTTGGAAAAGTAAATTACTTGGTAGTCCATACATTTGTCTAGCACTTAATAATATAAAAATGCCTCTGCCCGCCCATCTATCATCATTTGGGAGTATCAGCTCGATGTCGGTACATCATTGGCATATATTTAGAAAATTCTTTAGTATAAAAGTGATTCTGTTTAGAATTCGTTTATTTTTGCTCTTTCGGAGCAGGCACTGGGTCTGAAGGTTCAGGTGCTGGTGCAGGTTCTGGCTGCGGTTCAGGTGACGGTGCTGGCTCAGGGGCTGGTTCCGGCTCTGCAGGATCCACTGGAGTTTCCTCAGGAACTTCTGTTGGTGCAGCTCCTTCTGGCTCTGCGGGTGTGGATTCTTCAGGAACTGGAGTTGTGTCTCCAATTTGCACTTTCATTGCACCTGTTGGGCACGATGCTTCACAAGCTCCACATTCAATACATTTGTTTGATTTGTGCTCTGCAGTTTCCACTCTTGGGAAACCATCTGCATCTTTATCAATCGCTGTTACTGGACATACTCCAATACATGCGTAATTCTTTTGGCATTTTGTCTTATCAACTACTGCTGGCATTTTATTTTCTCCTTTCGAAATGTTTAAAGATAGTGCTATTTAAGTTTAGCGTAAGGGACATGAAATCATCAGCAATTGCACACTCAAATATAGCACTAATCAAGTACTGGGGGCGCTCTTCAAACTTGAATATTCCACTTAACGATAGTATTAGCATGACTAAATTTGGGATTGGAGAAACAGAGCTGAAAGCGCACACCACGATTTTCTTTTCTGATGAATATGTCAATGATGTTGCTTTTCTGAATAAAAAATCACTTGTTGGCAGGAACAAGGAGCGGGTTCTTGCAGTTGTTAATCCACTTCGCGAAAAAGCAGGATCTGATTTGAAATTCATGATGGTGAGTGAGAATGATTTTCCAACACAATCTGGATTGGCTTCTTCTGCAGCTGGTTTTGCAGCACTTGCTATTTCTGCTTCTCATGCTTTAGATTTGAAATTATCCAAAAATGAGGTTTCCAAATACGCCAGACTTGGCTCAGGTTCTGCCGCGCGCTCAATCCACGGCGGTTTTGTGCACTGGCATTCTGGTGTTGATCACGACTCATCATTTGCTGAACAGCTCTGCGGACCTGACGAATTTCAGATGAATGCAGTTATTGCTCTTGTCAGCGAGGAAGAGAAAATAGTAACTTCTGATTCCGGGCATGCTTTGGCAAATACCAGCCCCTTGAACGATGCTCGTATTAAAAAATCTAAAGAGCATGTTGAACAACTTAAAACAGCGATTCTTGATGAC
>DAPM01000014.1 GCA_002502135.1 archaeon UBA543 | reverse complement strand
TTGTAAGCATAATCTCTCCGCTCCCTTAATTTCTCAACAGTTGGCTTAATATGACTGTGATCACTCTGTAAAGCTTTAGTGTAAGCAGCTTGCGCAGGACCATTAGCGCACAACCGAATCCGCGCCTGCTTCATGCAAGCTTCGAAAATCTCCTCGCAACCACCCTTGAAAGCCATTGAGCCAATCCTCCACCCAGGAGCTAAATAAACTTTTGACATTCCATTAAGCAGAATCAGCGGAACATCTTTTGCAACAGAGCTCATATGAGCTGGCTCCTTGAAAGTCATTAAATCATAAATTTCATCAGAAATAATCGGAATACCAGTTGGAGCAACAACATCAACAATTTTCTTCAAAGTTTTCTCATCAGCAAGTGCTCCAGTTGGATTATTTGGATTAATACTTACAAAACCGCGAGTCTTGTCATTAATTTTCTTTGCAATATCATCAACATCTGGCTGCCAACCATTTTCCTCATCACAGCGATATTCAACAGGTTTTGCACCCAGCATTTTCACATAAGAAGTATAAGGCGGATAACTTGGCCCTGGAATCAGCACTTCATCTCCTTTGCCAACAAGTGCGCAGAATAGGAACATCAGTGCCTCAGAAACGCCGTTTGTAACAATAATCTTGTCAGGATCAAGGTCAACACCCTTGAATTTCTTCTCCCTAGCTGAAATTGCATTTCTGAGCTCCTCAGACCCTTGCGAAGCAGTGTAGCCATTGTTTTTATGATCTTTTGTTGCTTCAAGTAGTGCATCTTTGATAAACTGCGGAGTATCAAAATCAAACTGATTTGGATCCCCGATATTCAGCTTCAGGATCTTCTTGCCCTGTTTCTCAAGCTCCATAGCTGGAATAATAATATCTCTGATAGCGTATTTTATGTGCTCACAGCGTGGATTTGCGCAAATCATAGATTTTGATAGTTTGTAAGGTTTTAAATAAGCTCTGCAAAGAGAATTTTTTTTATCAAACATAATCTTTTTATACTATCCTATCCAGTATCTTCTTAATGGACAACAAATATTTCGTTTATAGTGGACTTTTTATTTTAGCACTTATTTTTGTTTGTGGTTTTGTTTTTTCAAATTCTCAAGCAATAACTGGTTTTTTAGTTTATGATAATACTGTTACGATTTCCGGCTGTAGTCCTATAACTATACGTCAAGCTAGTACTAAGGTTTTGGTGTCTAAGAATTTGCAGTGTGATAATACTCCGATTTTGATTGATGCAAGCAATGTGTTGGTTGATTGTGATGGGCACTGGATTCGTGGTTCTGGTTCTTCAACTGGTATTCAGATTGGTAAGCGGTCTGGTGTTAGTGATGTTACTGTGAAAAATTGTAAGCTTTCAAATTGGGATCGTGGGATTATGGTGTACGAAACTGATTCTTCTTTTGATTCTGGTTTAAGAAAACTTGTTAATCCTACAGAGAATATTCATATTGAAAATGTGGAATCAATTAATAATGATTTTACTGGAATTACTTTTTGGAGGGTTGATGGCGGTTCAATTACTAAAAGTAAGCTCTCTGGAAACGATGAAGGTGGTTTAAAATTGTATCAGTCAATAAATTTGAAGATTGGTGAAAATATTGAGGGTACAAATGAGTTTACTGGTAATACAAAATATGATGTAGAGTGCGCGTATCCTGATAGATTCTATGAAAACATGAATGTTGGTGGGAATAATAACAAAATCAATTCTGTTAGTTACTACTGCAGGGGTCCTGTCTGGCCAGTGATTTGTGCTAATGATAATGAATGTGATGGAAAGAATCCTTATTGTGATGTCAATACAGGAAAATGTGTTGCGTGTGTCAATGATGACAACTGCGACGGGGGTGTTTGTGTGAATAACCAGTGTTCACAATGTGGAAAGGATGAAGACTGTGAAGGTGATGATATTTGTGATGGTAATTATTGCGTGCCTGCTCCAGTTTGCGGAAACAAGATAACTGAACGTGGTGAGGAGTGTGATGATGGGAATAGTAAGGATGATGATGGATGTAAGAATTGCCAAATAACTCCTGGTTGGGAATGTGAAGCTGAAGCTGGAGTAGAGAAATGTAAACCAATCTGCGGAAATTTAGCAATCCATGGAGATGAAGCATGTGATGATGGCAATACTGAGGATGGTGATGGTTGTTCAAGTGATTGTTCAATAGAAGATGGGTGGAGGCGAGGTGCCTCTAAAATGTTGACAATATGTGGAGACGGAAAAATACTTGGAAGTGAAGCATGTGATGATGGGACAAGAACGGGGCTGGGTGGTTGTTCGTCTGATTGCACATTTGTTCATGATGGGTGGACATGTGTTGGAGAGCCAAGTTCTTGTTTCTCTTGTGGAAATAAGCAAATAGAGAATCCTGATTTTGAAGAATGTGATGATGGTAATAATGAGGATGGTGATGGGTGTTCTGCTGACTGTATGCTTGAGCAGGAGTTAATTGGTGCTTTGACAAGTTGCCCAGATTCAGAATATTTTGGTGAAACAAAAGAGTGTGATACAGATGCTGATTGTGAAGCTGGTTTGAAGTGTATTATCTGTCAATGTGTAGATGCGCACGAAGCTCCTGATACAGAATGCAATGAGTTTATGGAAAGTAGACTGGTTGTAGTAGAGACAGAACCAGGATCTGCATCTGTCTTTCGTCCTGGACATAATTGTGAATGGTATAATCTCAAAAATTCTTTTGTAGGAACAGAAATTATTACCTTCTTAGATTATATTGTGGATGACGCTCTTGACTGCTGTGAATCTCCACAACAAACTGTTTCAAAATATCACCAGAAATATTGCGAAGATGCACATTTGTATACTCCTCAAACTACAAAAGATTGCATAACGCGCTTTATTACTTCCGGTCTGCAAGATGGTTATTCTCACGGGTCATCAAAAGACAATGAGGTCTTGTGGATTACAAATTATTATTATCCTGAAGCTTGCTGTGATGGAAATGATCTTTGTTCAAGCATTGCTGGTGGTGTAAAAAATGAATGTTCTCCAAATAGTATAGATGGGATTGAGTTCAATGATTATGTGAAAAGTTTGACTTGCGAAGATACTGATTGTAACTTTGTTGATCAATCTGCATTCAAGACAGCTGCTATTATAAACAGTGGTACTTGCACCGATTGGTCAATACTCACAACAAGCTTGCTAAGAAAATCAGGATATCATACTTTTGAGGATGTGTTTGATATAAATCAATTTAGTTTCACTTCAAATGCACCTTTTGTTGTTGGCACTAGTTATCATAGTTTTAATCTAGTTTGGATGGATAATCTAGAGAAATATGTTGTAGTAAATTATGGTAGTATAATAACCACTCCTCAAGACGCTTGGTACGATTTCTGTGGTGGTATAATAATTCTTTCTAATGATAAAGGGGAAGAAGTCGTAGATGCTGATTGGGTAAGCGCTAATGTATATGGTTGTGGAGGTAATTAAAATGAAAATAAAAACTAAATTTATGATACTGTTGCTTTGTTTCAGCTTATTTTGTGTTATGCCTGCTTTTGCGCAAGAAACAGGAGTTTCTATAAGTTATGAGTCACTTCCTATTGATTATGTTGTTAATACAGAATTTACAGCTACTTTTTCTGTCACAAACGACGGTTCAAATGAAAGAGAATTAATTGTTGAACGTGAGATCAGCCCTGAAGAAACTTTAATTGAGTATCCATTAGGGGTGCTCAAGACAAAAATGCAGGAGTATGAAATCCCTTACTTGGAATATTCTATTATTCTAGAATCTGGCGAAACAAAAATCTTTGAAATTGTTTCATCTTATGAACAAATGCCCCCGATTAATAAACTATACCTCCCTGTTATTTCTGTGTTAGATTTTCAAATAGGCAAATTAATCACTGTCACAGAATCCACGCAAATGAACATTTTCTGTAATGAAAATGATGTCTGTGATTCTGGTTTTCAGGAAAATAATCGTAACTGTCCTCAAGACTGTAGTGAAAATGTAGCAGACCAACTCTGTGACATAAGAATTATCGGAGATCCTGATTGTTTGTCTGAAGAAGAACGAATAGCCATAAAATCACGAGCGTTTGTCATTTCGGAGCTCACTCCTGACGCTATTGAAAAGAGCTCTGCAATAAAAATGACCTTAAATGAAGTACAAGCTGCCAATGATAATTTTATTCAAAGCAAAGTAGAAGAACTCTCTCAAAAAGCTGTGCTTGCGCGTGCTGATCAGTCAACCAGTCCTGCTGGAATAATTGATGCAGAAGAAAATGGGGGCTATACTGGGATCGCTACTGTTGGCCAATTCTTTAAAGGAGAGGGTGCTTCCTTAATACCATTCATTGTAATGGTTGTGCTGATTATTAGTGTTTGCGGCTGGTTTGTTTACAAGAAATATACATAGATTGTTAGTTTTGCGCAAATCATGGATATTTTTGTTAGAACAAGGGTTTTAAATAAGCTGCAAAACTAGCTCCTATTATGAATTTGTCTGAGCTTCTCAAAAATCACAAGAATATCAAGATAAATCCTACTAGAAAAACTCTAATTTCTGATGCTGTAGACAAAAAACAAGCAACGGTTTCCTCCTGCGGAGCTCTTGCAACTTTCACTTCTCCAGAATCAACTGGCAGAAGCCCAAAAGACACTTACCTTGTGAAAAATCCAGAGTCTGCAGACACAATTGACTGGACTTCTCCTTACTGCATTCCAATACAGCCTGATGTTTTTGAAAAAATTCTGCAAGATGCTCTAACTACTCTTTCCAAAAAACAAACACTCTATATCACAGACCGCTCTTTGGGTGCAGATCCTTCTTACTCACTCAATCTCAAAACAATAACAGACCGCGCAATAACAGCACTTTTCACTGACAATATGTTCAGGAAAGTTTCAAAAGCAAAGAGCTGTTTCAAAAAAGAATTTACTCTCCTTGCACTTCCTTATGACAAATTAAAAAACAATTACAATCTTCGCTCAGATATGGCTGTTGCTATGGATTTTGACAAAATGATCGGCATTGTCTACAGCTCTGCATACTGCGGTTCTGTAAAGAAATTAATGTTCACTGTAATGAATTATCTGCTTCCAGAAAAAGGAATTCTTCCGCTCCATTCTTCAGCAAATGAGGGAAAAACTTCAGCACTGTTCCTCGGACTCTCTGGAACTGGCAAAACAACTCTATCCGCAGATCCAAATCGAAAACTCTTGGGAGATGACGAGCATGGCTGGTCTGAAACTGGAATTGCGAATTTTGAAAATGGCTGTTATGCAAAACTCATTCGATTGCAAAAAGAAAAAGAGCCTGAAATCTACAATGCTGTTCTGCACAAGGATAATTACCTGAATCATGGTGTAATTGTTGAAAATGCAAAACTGAATCCTGACAAAACATTTGATCTGGATGACTCTACTATCACTGAAAACTCGCGAGCATCCTATCCATTAAGCTATTTGAGCAATATCAAAACTCCGCCAATAAGCGAACACCCTAAAACAATAATTTTCCTAACAGCAGATGCAAATGGAGTCCTCCCTCCTGTTTCAAAACTTTCAAAAAATCAGGCAATGCTTTGGTTCTTACTAGGCTACACTAGCAAATTAGCAGGAACTGAAACCGGAGTTATCACTCCTGTCAGCACTTTTTCCCGCTTTTTCGGAGAGCCATTTATGCCAAGAAATCCTGATGTTTATGCAAAATTACTCGGAGAAAAACTAACAAAACACAAAACAAAAGTCTATTTAATCAACACTGGCTGGACTGGCGGTCCGTACGGAACTGGAAAACGAATTGACTTAGCTCTCACAAGAAAAATGGTTAATTGCGCATTAAATGGAGAACTGGAAAACATAGAATATGAAGAAAACAAATTATTCCACTTGTCAGTTCCAAAAACCTGTCCAGGAGTTCCTGCAGAAATCCTGAATCCTGAAAGCACCTGGAAAGACAAACAAGCATACAAATCAGCAGCTCAGAAACTAGCCAATGAATTCAAAGACTATTTTGATAAGCATTTCAGGGGAAAGGTTTCAAAAGAAATAGAAATGGAATGTCCTGGTTTCTAAGTCACTACCTTCCACACTCTACACTCCGAACCAACATAACAAGATTTATAAAGCATTTATCCTGTTAAAACATCCCTAGGGGAAAATAAAATGCCAGTTATTGACGTTGTATTTACAAAACTTGAAGCTTACAGGAAGAAACCTGCAAAAGATGCTGATCTAAAAGGCGGTATCAAGGTAAACAGCCACACAGGTATGGAGAGCATTACCAAAGAAAAGGTTGGAACACTTGGAGAATGCCTATTAGTCGAGTACCTTTACCATGTTGGTTATGAACCTGATATTGGCGGAATCGACATCAGAGGAAGAGTTGTTTATCATGCTAAGAAGCTCACTCAGGTTTGCGATAACAAAGACGGAAATATTGTTCTAAAACCTCAGGCTTTTGCAGAAGTTCAGAATGCTATTTTGAGTAGCTCAACTGTTCAAGCATTACTGCTTTCACGGGATATCAAGCTCCCACCATCAATACAATTACCTAGAGTAAAAGTTGATGATGTAAAAGAGGCTGAAGAAGCTAAAGGTTCGAAAGCTGCTTAATCTGCTTCTCATTTAGCCCAATTAACGGCCTGAAAACCGGAACCTCCAGTTTCAGTTTCTTGAATTTCTGAATATTATCTAGATTATCTTTAGTTAGTGTATCTGCTGTAAACACTGCTTTCAGCTCCCTCTGCTTTGTAATTCGCTCAGCTTCTTTGTAAATATCTTTTCCAGAATCAACAGTATGCACTTTGAAATCCCCAAGCCAGTGTTTTAGTTTGCTCAAATCCAAGTCCTTTTCAATCACAGCTTCAATTTCACAACCACGTTTTGCCATAAGCACAGCAGCTGCCTGGAATGGCTCGCCTTCTATAAAAACACCAAGCACATTTCCTTCAACGCCCTGCGGAATTCCGCCCGGTCCTGCCTGCTTTTCAACAAAAACATAAGCTTTTTTGTTCCGAACTTCTACGAAAACTTCATGGCTTGGTTCATTCAGATTCACTCCAGCTTTAGTTGCTTTCTGAATATCAGCGCCGACTTTCATTTTGATATCCTTACTTTTGAAAGCATGAGCTCCTTGTCTTGTAGCTCGAACTGCAAAAGTATCATCTCCAACAAGTTTCTTTACTGCGATTTTTGTTGAGAGTTTTGAAATCTCACTAATATCAGCTTTGCAAGTTGCTGCAGGAGAAAAACTAACAACTCCGAAAATAGTTTTCAAAAGCGGAAGTGTATTTTCATCTTCTGTTTTAATGTAAACTCTGCCCCATTCTCTGAAAAGATCTTTGTATTCTATAGAATGTTTGTTAAGCAGTTTCTTGATATTGCTGACCAGTCTCTTTTCGAAAATCGGGCGTGTCTGCACGCTTTTCAAGCCGATTTCCCCGTATCTGACAAGAACTGTATCGAACTTCATACTATGGCCTCCACTTTTGCACTCTTTACAGCTTCTGCAACCAGTTTTTCAATATCCAAACTCTTTTCCATATTTTCAATTATTTTTTTCTCAGCATGAGTTTCTGGGAATTTTGGAGTGAATTTGCAACAGGATCCTGGTAGAATTGAAACCCAGTATGTATTCACTTTTTTTGCAATATCTATGGCTTCATTCTTGTCAAAACTTAACAGCGGTCTTAGAACAGGAATATCAACTACGTCATCTTCTACAGCAAGATTATCCAAAGTCTGCGATGCAACCTGACCCAGATTCTCTCCAGTAACTAGTGCATGCGCTTTTTCCTTTTCTGCAATTTTCTCAGCAATCCGATACATCATTCTTCTGCAGATAACGCACAAGCTCTTGTGATTAACTTTCTCCAGAATTTCGGTCTGCACTTTAGAATGCGGAATAACATAAAATTTTGGTTTGAATTTGTAACGTTTTGCAAGAATACTAACAAGCTCTCTGGTCTTTTCAATAACACCTGTGCAGGTAAAAGGCCTACTATCAAAATGCACAAAAACCACTTCTAGCCCTTTTTCGAGCATAAGAGCTGTGGCAACTGGCGAGTCAATGCCGCCAGACATAAGCGAAACAACTTTGTACTCCGTCTTTTTTGCCATATGATTGTAGGCTTTAGGTAATTAAGGTGTTTATAAACTTATCCAATTGGTTCGGAGTGTGGATTGTCTGAGTTGGATGAGTTGATTGAATGGAGTGTAGAGTGTGGGGCTGTTCTACACTCTACATTCTACACTCCACACTCCAAAACTAAACCCTTTTATATAATAATATACACTTATTTTACCATGGCAGAAGCAAAAAAACTTAAAATAAAAACCATCATCATCATTTTTGTAATTCTTCTTCTGTTATGTGCTGGTGCATTCTACTACGCAAGAGATGCTGGTTTTGTTGGAAAATTCACAGAAGCTGCTGGTTTTGGTTCTGTTGAAAAAAACTGCTATGATCTTGAAGACAATGATGGCGACACTTTAACTGATTGTGCTGATCCTGATTGCAATGAAAAAGCTTGTGATGATACTGGCGGATGTTTGTGCCAAGTTCGACAGGCCAAGGAAGTAAGGTGCTGGGATAGCAAGGACAATGATGCTGACGGACTAATTGACTCAGATGATCCTAATTGCGTAGGCTAAATCAAGTAATTCAAGTATGGTATTGCTGCAATTATAAATACCAAATAAATTATTTTAATTAACTTCAATACTAGTTTCTCTGATGGATAAATCAAGCTAATAACGAAAATTATTGCACAAAAGCTCATGAAAATTATCGGAATAAGGCTCCAGGAAACAGCAAAGAATGTTGCAATAAGTATGAGAAAAGCGACAAGAGCAGCAGTTCTCTTTCCAAAAACTATTGCAAATGTTTTCTGTCCTGCTTCCTTATCTGCAGTATAATCTGCAATTGTAGTAAATGCGTGAAATCCCATAACGCCAAGCGCCATCAAATACACTTTTAGTGGCACAGCAATAATCGAACCTGCAAAACTGAATCCAAGTAGGAAAGGTGCAAACAGGTATATTATTCCATTTGAAAAAGAATCTAGGGGCGGTTTTTCCTTAAATCTCAGCGGTGGTGCAGAATAGAAATAACTGAAAAACAGAAGCAAACTCATTCCTGCAATATTTGTTATATTCCATGTGAGTAGCGCGCTTAGAAAGAGCAGTCCTGCCATAATTAATGCAGTTTTTTTCACCAGCCAATTATTTCCTTTTTCCAATTTAACCCCTTCAATACCCCCCTTTCTCTTGTTCAGCTTGTCGGTTTCATAATCGTAAATATCATTAATTCCATAACCTAAAAGACTGATTGGAAATGTCAATAGCACGAGCTGAAGAATTACAAGTTGTGTCATCCTTGCTCCTGAAACAAACACCCCTCCTAAAAAAAGAAGTGGTAAAACAATCCACAAAATCGGACGACTGGTCTTCACAAGCAATTTTAGTTCTTCTATCATCATTTCTGCTTATTCCTTTTTATTATATAATCCTTCCCCAATAAAACTTAAATACTAAGACAATTATCCTAAAATCAATGGAACCTAAAACAATTGAATGCTGTTGTTGCTGTTGTTGAAAACAGATTCATAGGTTACCCTCTTTTTCCAAAATTTCTTTGTTAGTGATTTCTCAAGAGGTCGCAGGGATAGCAAAACCCGGTTATGCGTGCGCCTGCAGAGCGCATGATGGGGGTTCGAATCCCCCTCCCTGCTCCAATTTCCAATTATTTTAAAGTATTTAAGGAGGCAATATCTAATGGATAAACAGATGACACTAAAACTCTACAACACCTTGTCAAGAAAAAAAGAAGCATTCAAGCCTTTGAAAAAAGGTCAAGTCCACATGTATGTCTGTGGTCCAACTGTTTATGATTACTCACACCTTGGACATGCCAGAGCTTATGTTGCTTTTGATGTTGTAAACCGCTACCTAAGGTACAAAGGTTTCAAAGTAACTTATGTTCAGAACATTACTGATGTTGATGACAAGATTATAAAACGTGCCAAGGAGCAGAAGCTAAAACCAATTGAACTTGCAGAGCAGTTTGCACAGGAATTCAACACTGACATGGATGCTCTTGGCATAAAGCGACCGGATTTCCAACCAAGAGCAACTGAAACAATCCAAGATATGGTTGAAGTTATCAAAGGTCTGATTAAGAAAGGTTTTGCATATGAAGTCAATGGCGATGTTTATTTCTCTGTTTCAAAATTCAAGAATTACACTAAATTATCTGGTATGAATTTAGATGAAATGGAGACTGGAAAGCGGATAGAGCCGTCCACTTTGAAAGACGAACCTTTAGATTTTGCACTTTGGAAAAAAGCCAAAAAAGGTGAGATTTCCTGGGAGTCGCCATGGGGGAAAGGCAGACCTGGCTGGCATATCGAATGTTCTGCAATGTCTATGAAATATCTTGGGGCAACTCTGGATATTCACGGCGGTGGGCAAGACTTGATTTTCCCTCACCACAGCAACGAAATTGCTCAGAGTGAAGCTTACAATGGAAAGAAGTTTGTGAATTACTGGTTGCACAACGGCTTTGTGACAGTTAACAAATCTAAAATGAGCAAATCTCTTAAGAACTTTTCAACAATAAGAGAGCTTTTAAAGCGATATGATGCAAGCACTTTGCGGTTCTTCTTACTCTCAACCCATTACCGCTCACCAATTGATTTTGCTGATATTTATTTGGATCAAGCTAAAACAAATCTGGAAAAACTGCTCAATACTATAGATAATATAAAGCATGCTCTTGGAGTTAAACCAAAGCAAAAAGAAACAGCAAATGACAAGAAAACAGGATTAGAAATTACCAGAATTAAAAAGGAAATCCTTTCAGCACTGGACGACGACTTCAACACCAGTATTGCAATTGCAAAACTTTTCGAGCTCTCCAAACTTGCTAATAAATATATAGAAGGCAAGCACACTAGCAAAGTTCTCAGAAATTTCCTAGAAACTTTCGAAGACCTTGATCAGATTTTCAATCTCTTAATTCCAGCAGAACCGGAAATAACAGAGGAAATGATTGGTTCAATTACAACACTGGTTAAGGATTTGAAAAAAGATAAAACAAAATTCAAGACTTTTGGCGACTTAATGGAGCTTGTAATTGAAATCAGAGAACAGGCCAGAATCAACAGAGACTTTGAAAAATCTGATCGGATAAGAGATGAACTTAACCAGCTTGGAATCACTTTGGAAGACACTAAAACCGGTGTTAAATGGAAGATGAAACGATAATTATTTTCTCGCAAATCTGTCTTTTAATTTTTTTCTCAGCCTGTCATTTTTCAATATAAACAATGATCCTATTGTCAGAATCGGTAGTATCATTATTAAAAATGCCATAATGTTAAAATTATTTCTCATAATGTAAATGAAAAACAATGCATATCCAATAAACGCCAAACCGCCAATAACTGGTCTTTTCCATGCAAGAATCAGCGCACCTACAACAAGATAAGTTGGAACTAAATGAATCAAAAGCGCAATCACTGTCTCAAATGGTGTACCCAGCTCCAAAAACATCAAACGCAAATATGCTGATAAACAATGCAAAAACTATTGCAAGAATTCTCGGAGTCCACACCAACCACTTTTTACCATACTCGAACTAGTTAAATAACATTTAAATACCCTGCCTTTCATTAAAAGCAAGACAAAGGTTGTTGAGAGCTAATGCTTATATATGACCTATGTCACTACTATGTAGGAGCAAAAATGGCAAAAGTATCTAAAATTAATCATAACTGCAAACATTGCAAAAAAGAACTCCACCCAGACAATCATCAATACTACAAGTGTGATGACTGCGGTGGTTACGTGTGCGATCAGTGTCACGTTAAGCACGAAGGAAAAGAATTGTGCAAACACTGCCACCACAAAACTACAAACCAGATTATGGGAATGCCTGCAGGCACTGTAAAAATCGGTGCTTTTGTTGGAGCACTTCTCTTGCTTGCGGTTTTCTTCACATTCTTCACAAGTGTTGGAACCCCAACTGGCTATGCTTTAATTAATAATTTTAATGAGAACAGCGGAGCAGATGCTTCTCTTGATCTTTTTGTAATGAGTCAGTGCCCTTACGGAACAATGGCTGAAGATCTTGTAATGCCTATTGTTGAAGACTTTGGTTCTGATGTGAACTTCAATCTGTACTTTATTGCAAATCCTGCCGGCGATGGTTTTTCAAGCCTGCACGGACAACCTGAAGTTGACGAGGACATGAGACAGCTCTATATTATTAAGAATAATCCTGAAAAATTCTTTGACTATCTAGAATGTTTTAATCCAGACTACAGAAATCCAGAAGCTTCTTTTGAAGCTTGTGCAGATGAGCTTGGACTTGATGCAGATGCAATAACCTCTTTTATTGAAAGTGATGAAGGTAAAGCATTATTTGCAGAAAATATTCAGAAATCTACTGAACTTGGCATTGGTGGATCACCAACATTTTATATTAACGGTGAACCATACCAGGGTGCAAGAAGCGAATCTGCAATCACCAGAGCGCTTTGTGTTGATGCTCCAAAAGCAAAAGCATGCAAGGATCTTCCAGAAGAAAAAGTAGTTTCTATGAAACTTGTGAATGATGAGAACTGCGAACTTTGTGATACAAGTTCACTTATTGGGCAGATAAAAACAATTATTCCTGGATTAAAAGTAGAAAATATTGAATATGATTCTGAGGAAGGCCAAGCACTAATACAAACCTTCGGCGCAACTTCAGTTCCTTTAATGGTTTTTGATTCAAGTGTTTCTGAGTCTTCTGGTTTCGCAAACCTGGAACAGTATCTTGTTCCGCAGGGTGACCAGCACATGCTCAGAGTTCCTGGAGTTAAATTCCTTGACAGAGAAGAACAGCCTGGAAATGTTAAGCTTTTTATAATGAGTCAATGTCCTTATGGAACAATTGCTCAGGGTACATTAGGCGAAGTTGTAGAAGCAATGCCTGATCTTGACTGGGAAATCTTTTTCATAGCAAATGACAATGGAGACGGAACTTTCGAGAGCCTGCACGGCCAGCCTGAAGTTCAGGAGGATATGCTGCAGACATGTATTTTGAAATACGTTCCAGAGCATTATTTCGAGTATGCTGAAGAATACAAAAATGCATATGATGCTTGCGGAGCAGAAATGCAGACAACTCAGGATTATGGAGCTTATCAGTCCTGTCTTGCAACTATTGACACTGATTCAATAATGAAGAAGATTGGAATTAACACAGGTCAGATGTTGATCTGCATGTCCAGCTTTGAAGGCCCCGATCTATTGACTACAAATGTTGCTCTTGCTGACTCTCTTGAAATCGGTGCATCTCCAACATTCCTGTTCAATAACAATATTATTGGCGGCGGTTCAACTGCTGAGAGTTTGAAGCAGTCAATCTGCGCTTTGAACCCTGGAATGACTGGTTGCGATCAGGTGCTAAGTCAGAATGCAGCAGCAGCTGGTAGCGGGCAGTGTTAGCTGGTTATATTGATTAAAAGGCGTTAGGCGTTTTGAGTAGTTTGAGTTAGTTGAGCTAGCGTTAGGCGTTAGTAGCTCAATACCCAACGCCTAAAGCCTAATGCCCAACGCCTAACCAAGCATTTTTAAACCATTAGAGCGTATGCTCTATTTGTGAGAAAAATGAACACAAAAATCTCAATAATATTGTTAATACTAATAATTGCTCTTTCAGGATGTCTTCAAAAAGAGACAATGTCCTGCAATGATTATTGTAATCTTCAACCGCACATTGAGTGCGTTGGCGAGTGGGAAATCGGGGGCCTGTACCCTGACTGCGAGTGCGAGTTTGTTTGCACACAGGCAGAAGTTGTAGAGCCAGAACCTGAAGTTGAAGTTGAGCCAGAACCAGTTGAAGTAGAAGCTCCTGCAGAATGGTGTGAGCCTACTGATATTGACATTTTCACAGAACCATATATTCCAATTGAAGATCTTTCGATTTTCCTGAATCCAGATTATGATATGGAATTCGGACCTAATCAAATAGAACATGTTCTCAAGAACGACAAAGTTACAGGATATGTTGAATTTAATCTTCCTGAAAATCTCCGATACACAAATCTTGTTATAAGTTCCAGATTAATTAATGAGGAAAAGATTGTTGAAGGCGAAACCATTCTTGAAGAAGATCTTTCAAGATATGGTGACTATAATTACCATTACTGGGAAGGATTTACTGCTGACAATCTTGGCGATCTGAGCATTGAAGTCAAAATAGTTTATGATATTGCTGATGCAACCAATACACAGTGTCAGATCCACACAATTCCGGTTAAAGAATTGGAAAGCACAGACTTTTCCGACTCTATTGAATTCGAGAATATTGAATACTCCAGAGGTAGAATCTTTTATCTTATTGGGAATTTCACTGAAACTCTTTACGATGAGCTGAGCCGCGATTTCGCAGCCACTTTCAGAACAGAGCACATTTCTGACTCAACTATTTTTGCGAATGCAAAATTTAACCACGTTAACAAAGTTGTCTGCAATGATCATTCATGTGCTTTCAAGAGCGAAGTGAACCTACCCAGAGCCAGTATTCAAAACTTCACTACACATGACCAATGGTGCACTGAAGACTTTGAGCTGTCAATCAGATTTGACAGGGGAACTGGACAGTATTTCACTGCCGAAGTTCCTACAAGTATAACTGGTCAGATGTGCAATAAGCTCAACACTGGGGCACAGTAATGAATTTCCTGCTTTCAATCCTGCTAGTATCTTTTGGGCTGGCATATTTGTTTGTAGTTTCTTTAATGGCATTCAAGCAAAGGAGCAATGTAATTTGGCTTGTTTTTATTAATATCGGGATTTTCATTTATTCGTACTATTTCAACCCGCAATTAATAGCAAGATATGCATTATCTGGAGCAAAGCTCGTGGCCGGGCATTCATATACCCTAATTTCCTATATGTTTTTCCACGCAAATCCGCTTCATCTTTTTATAAACACATTTGGGCTCCTGTTTTTCGGATATAATATGGAAAAGCAAATGGGAATGGCTCAGTTCTTAATGGTCTATTTTGTGTCAGGATTAGTTGCAGGCGGGTTCTTTGCACTTCTTGCGCCTTCCCAACTACCTGTTGTAGGAGCTTCAGGAGCGATTTTCGGGATAATGGCGTATTACACTTTAATCCGACCTTTTATGATAAGTCCAATGCCGTTCATCATACCGCTTCCAGTCTCTTTAGCATCTTTCTTGTATGTTGTTTCTGTTATCCCAATAATGGCATCAGGTGACTTTTCAGGCACAGTTGCCCATGTTGCCCACATTGGTGGGATGCTTGGGGGAGGTCTTATGGCCTTTGGGATGAATTATGTCCAGGCTCTTAAGGGTGCGATAGTAGTATTATTTATAGCAGTACTCACATATATTTTGCCACTATTATTGAGATAGTGGGTGGGGAAAAATGAAAGACTACATTGGAGTTAAATTTAGACCAAAACTTACCAGTAAAGGGATAAGAAACAGCATTTCAAAAGAGATTATTGCTGCAGGCAAGCGCCTCGGAGAAGAGGGACTTGTTTTTGCGAATTCTGGTAATATTTCCGGACGTTCTAAGAACGGTTTTATTATAACTGCTCTCGGTTCTGAACTGGATCGTATGGGAAATGATGATTTTGCTCTTGTTACTGGATGCGATATGAAGAGTCGGTTTGTGCTAGCAGAAGGAAAGAAAAATCCATCTACAGAAGCTATTATCCATCACCTGATTTACATGTCAAGGGCTGATGCAAAAGCTGTTGTCTATGCATCTGCTGGTGTTTTTTTGAATGAATCAAAAATCGCTAACACAGGACTTCTGTCCACTGATGTTTTTATTGAAAATGGGACTCTTGAGCTCGCTTACAATATTGTAAAAACTCTTGGCGCAAGCCCATTTATAATTGTTAAAGACCACGGGGCAATTGCACTTGGTTCTTCTGTGCAAGAAGCTACAGATTTGATGATTAACAAATTTAGAGAACTAAAAGGTTTGCCTGTTCGCGTTTCTGATGTTCCGAAACAGGTGTCTGTTGTTGAGCCAGAAGAAGAACCTGAGCACACTCCTGAACAAATTCTAGAAGCAGAACCAGAAGCAGAAATGCCTAAGGACTTTTTTGAAGGCGAAGAGGAAGGAGCGAAGGGGCGCAGTGGAAAAGGGGCACCGGAGCACCGGGGCGCAGTTGAACCGAAAGAGGAACCGACCACTGACAACCGACAACCGACTGCTGAGCTAGTAAACCCATGGGGTGGCGAAGTATTTGAAACAGAAGGAGCAGAGCCTGCCAAAGGTTATCTTGACGATCTTCCAGACCATGATGCAACACCAACCAAGAAGTTTTCATTTAAACTTCCAAAACTGAAAATAAAGCTTCCAGGTCTGAAATCCAATGTCATCTGCCCTAATTGCGGAATGAAGAAAAAGTTTGCATCTAGAAGTTGTGCAAATTGTGGATACTACTTCAAGTTTGACAAAGTATCTCAGGATACCAGTAATTTTATAAAGGTGGAAAAGAAAAACAAGGTTAAGGGATAAGGTCTGATGCCAAAAATTCTTTTGATAGCTCACAAGGGTATTACTTCCGAAGGAGATCGAGGCAATACTCTGGTAGATTTTAAAAAAGCAGCTGAAGCTGGAGTTGATATGATTGAAATGGATATCCGGCGCACAAAAGATAATGTTTTCATTGCTCATTATGAAGAAGATATTAGCAATGTTTTTCTGAAAAATGTGACTTTCAGCAATGCACAGGAGATTGCAGAAAAGCGCGGTTACAAAATCCCAAGACTTGAAGATATTATCCGCGAGCTTCCGGATATGCGATTTGATTTTGAGCTTAAAGAAGAGGGATATGAAACTGAGCTTGTAGAATTCCTGCATGCATATCTTCCTGACAAAACCAGATATATTATCTCATCATTTAATGACCGCAGTATCACGCTTATCAAAAATAAGGATCCTGAAATCAAGGCTGGTCTTCGATTGTATGAAAAGAATCCTAAGAATTTTATTGAAACCAGAATTTCTGAAGTATTTCCTTTCAAACGTATTGAGGAGTGCAATGCAGATTTTGTAGCATTCAACTACAAGCTTCTCCCTGCTGGTCTTGCCTGGCGCTCTGAAAAGCGTGGTCTTGATGTTTATTTCTGGGGATTAGAAACTCAGCCGAATCTCAATCCTTTTCTGAAAAATCGCGCTCTTAAAGGCATCATAACTGACCGTTTTTTTGAGGTTCAGGAAATCCTAAAAGATTTAAATGAGTGAATTGGGAGTATTCTAGAGGTTTATGACTAAAATGGACTGGGGAATGAAGAACAGGCTTTCGAGAATACTACAGCCAAAGACCGGAAGGACGGTTATGCTGGCTATAGATCACGGCTACTTTATGGGACCTACTACTGGTTTGGAGAAACCATGGGAAGCAATTAAGGATCTTGCGCAATATGCCGATGTGCTAATGCTCACTCGCGGAGTGCTTAGAAACTGCGTTCCGCAGGACCTGGACAAGCCGATTGTGCTGAGAGTTTCAGGTGGAACAAGTATTATTGGAAAAGAGATGCTGCATGAAGGCATGACAGTTGATATTGATGATGTAATTCGTTTGAATGCTTCTGGAATGGCTTATTCTATTATGGTTGGAACTGATTATGAAAGAGACACAATTCTTGATCTTTCCCGATATGCAGATCTTGCAGAGCAGTACAACATACCGCTTTTGGCAGTAACTGCAGTTGGCAAAGAGCTTGGAAAAGACGCAAGATATCTTGGTCTGGCATGCAGAATTGCTGCAGAACATGGCGCTCACCTTGTCAAGACATATTATTGTGATGATTTTGAAAAAGTTGTTGAAGGATGTCCTGTTCCTATTGTGATTGCAGGCGGAAAAAAGATTCCTGAAAAAGATGCACTTCAGATGGCTTATGATGCAATTCAGAAAGGCGCTGTTGGTGTGGATATGGGTAGGAATATTTTCCAGAGTGAGAATCCTGTTGCAATGATTCAGGCAGTTCGGGCTGTTGTTCACGATAATGCAACTCCAGAAGAAGCTTTCAAGATTTTTGAAGAAAAGAAGTAATAGCTAGTGGCTCGTCTAGATAAATTGGTTAAAGCTTGTGGCTCGTGGCCACGAGCTGAACCAAAAGCATAAAACAAGCCACAAGCTAGATAAAAAGATCCAGACAAGCCGAGCAAAGAGGACAAACAAATGAACCACAAACTCAAGAAAATATTCGGAGTAATCCTGATTATTCTAGGTGTTCTCGGAGGGGCTGTTCCTATTGTTCAGGGCTGGCTGTTGATTCTGCTTGGCCTAGCTCTTCTTGAAAGTGCTTATGCCAATAAGCAGATAGCTCGGATTAAAAAATGGATGAACCAGGTTTGGAAGAAAAAATGAAAACCGCTGTATATTATAATAACTCAGATGTCAGAATTGAAGACCAGCCAAAACCTGAGATTAGCACGAATGAAATTCTAGTAAAAATGAGTTCAGCTGGAATCTGTGGTTCTGATGTACTTGAGTGGTACAGGGTCAAAACAGCTCCAAGAGTTCTAGGTCATGAAATTACTGGTATAATTGAGGAAGTTGGTGCAAATGTTTCAAAGTACCAGAAGGGTCAGCGGGTGTTTGTTTCGCATCATGTTCCTTGTGAAAATTGCCATTACTGCAAATTCGGAAATGAAACTGCCTGCAAAACACTTCACACTACTAATTATCATCCTGGTGGATTTTCAGAATATATACAAGTGCCTGAGCAGAATGTTAAAAACGGAGTTTTTGTTCTGCCGGATGAGATTTCAGATAATGAAGGAACTTTGATAGAACCGCTAGCATGCACTGTAAGAGCTCAAAGAATTGCTGGAATGCAGACTGGAAAAAGTGTGCTAGTAATTGGCTCTGGAGTTGCCGGATTACTTCATGTAAAACTTGCAAAATCAAATGGAGCATCCAAGGTTTTTGCAACTGATATTAATGATTTTAGGCTTCAGAAAGCAAAGGAATTTGGTGCTGATGAAGCTTTCAATGCAAATGATTTCACTCTTGAAAAACTCAAACAAGCCAATAATAATCTGCTTGCAGATATTGTAATTCTCTGTACTGCTGCCGAATCTGCTGTTGCGCAGGCTGTTGATTCTATTGAAAAAGGAGGAACTTTGATGTTCTTTGCTGTTCCAGATCCTGATAAGAAAATCGAGTTTCCAATGAGCAAGTTCTGGCGAGACAGCATTACTCTTACAACTTCTTATGCTGGAGCACCTAAAGATATTGCAGAGGCAATTGAATTAATAAAATCCAAAAAAGTTGTTGTTTCAGACCTGATAACACACGAGCTTGCTCTTGAAAAAGCACAGGAAGGTTTTGAGTTAGTTGCAAAAGCACAGGATTCACTTAAGGTCATATTAAAGGCATAATCTGGCTACTTAAGTCCAAATAATCTACTCCCTAGCCCCCTAGCACCTTTGCCCCCTAGTCCCCAATATTAGTTACTTTTATAAACGTCAGTTCTAATAGCAAAGCATGACTACAACTAACGCATTCTTGAAACACATGTCCAAGACAAGCAAATTTCTTGTGCTCGGCGGAACTGTTGTATTAATACTCGCTCTGTTTGGTGCATTTCTCATGTACTATAATGTTGATATCGATTCAGAATGCACTACTGGTGTCTGCGGCGTTCCAGATGATCCAATTGAACCGCCTATTGAACCTCCAGAAAACCGCTGTATTGATACTGATGGTGGGTTAGATTATGCAAAACAAGGAACCTGTATTGATGATTTTGAAAATCGGGGCGGAATTGCAGATTCTTGTGATGATTCCGGATTACTTACTGAATATTACTGCGATGATTTGAATTGTGTTTCTCAAGAATATTCATGCACTGAAAATGAGAGCTGTTCTGATGG
>DAPM01000006.1 GCA_002502135.1 archaeon UBA543 | reverse complement strand
CCATAAGTGAAAATAGCGCAGCAATCCTCAACAACTCCTCCAGCCCGCTTGCAAGCTTCTACAGCTGCAACTGAACTGCTTCCAGTGCTTACAAGATCCTCAATCACAAGAACTTTCTTGCCTTTTTCAAATTCTCCTTCAACTTCCTTCTGCTTCCCATGCTCCTTTTTCTTTCCTCTAACATAAACCAGTGGCGCGTTCTCAATCTCAGCAATCCAGCTTGCCCACGGAATTCCTGAAGTTGCAGTGCCAGCAACAATATCAAAAGCAACACCTTCTGCTTTGAACATTTCTTCAAAAGCTTCAATAATCTTTCCACGCTCCTCAACTTTTGACAGCAGAATCCTGTTGTCGCAATAAATCGGGCTCTTGATTCCGGATGCGTAAGTGTATGGCTTGTCCGGGCTCAGAGTTACAGCTTTAGATTCAAGTAATAATTCAGCAATTTCGTTTTTTGTCATTTTTCTCTTCTATCTTTTTTAAATTAAGGTATATTAATCGTTTTCTCTTTTTTATTTTGTCCTCTACGTTTTTCATATTATTTATTTTGAATTCATTCAGTGTGATACTCTTCACCTTTCTTCGCATGAGTTTTATCTTACCACGTAATCTCAGATTTTTCCAACCTTTTTCATTATCATATGGTCTCCCTTTGTAAGATACAATACTCGAATTTCCAATAATAATATAAAATTCTGGGACTACGTCTTGTCTTGTTTTCTCAGTTAACTTTTTTGCACAATAATGTAATCGCAACAATTTGCCAGTTATACACCCCTCCAATGACCACACACTATTATTTTCGAAGGTATACGGTTCTTTTCCACAATTTTTCTATAAAGTTCAGTTGCTTTAAAAAATTTAAAGCCTTTTGAAAATATTATTTTTTTAATCTCAATTCCAGTTTTTTCCTTTCCTCTTTTTTTAATAGATGTATAAAACGGTGTGCTTTTTTTCTCTGTTGAATAGACAACATATCCTTTCTTTTGTGCAATTCTAATGGCCTCCTCAACACTTTTGTAATGCAATTTTAAAGGATCTTCTCTAAATTCTTTAGGATATTTTTTAAGGTTCTTTTTATCTTTCTTACTTTCCATTAAAAAACCAGCATTCCAACGAAAGCGATTATTTTTACGAAAAAAACTATTTTTATATTTCTTTTCCCCTTCTTTTAAATACACCCATCTACAAGTTTCATCTCCTGTTCCAACAACAAGAAGGACAGGTATACTCTCATATCCTTTCTTCATGCTCTTCCCTATACTATCTTATTATAAAAGTTTATAGGAAGTGTAAAGAGTTTATAGAAAGTACACTAGTTTATGCTAGTAGATAGATTATCCCAATCAAAATTGGCTGATGAAGCAGATAAATCAATAGTGAGTGACGTCCAAGGAAGCTGAATACTTTAACAATTGGGTTTTTCGACAAGTCTGGCAAACTAAACTGCCGTTTATATCCACTATAAAGCAAATTCCCAAAGGCTATTCCAACCAGAACAACCCCAAACCACGGCAGAATTGAAAAATAATCAACACTATCAAATTTGATTGGCATGAATCCAAGCCACACAAGCCAGGAAAATCCGAATCTAAATTTTTTCAGTAGAATTCCAACTCCTATCACTGCTACCCCAATCCACAGATTCTCATCTCTCAACTTCAGAAATGGATAAGCCAATATTATCGAAACCCCTATCAAGTGAAGCACTCCAAACACAACAAATCCTCTTCTGAAAAAAATCCAAGTCATCAGTGTTATCAGCAAACCCCATGAAAAAATCTTCACTCCTCGTTTAAAATATTTCAAATACTTTGCTTTTTGTTCTGTTCTTGAAAAACTAAGAGTCAGCGAAACCCCAACTAACAGAACAAAAATAAAAGCAGATGAGTGCGCCAAATAATTCCAAATTCCATGATACAAACTAATTCCAAAACCTGCAAAAGTCCGCAAATCAAAAGCAATATGGAAAGCAATCATCATTAAAATCGCTATTCCGCGTAAGAAATCCACTTCCCAAAATCGTTTTTGGATGTTTTTCATCTATCTTTTACTATACCCATTCTTTGCCTGTTCATACAATTCTTCTACAGCTTTCACAGGATCTTCAGCTTCATAAACTCCTCTCCCAACAATAGGATAATCAGTGCCAGCTTCAACACATCTCTCACACTTTCCTCCCTGCGCACCAACACCAGGTGAAGTAATAAACATGTCCTCATCCATTTTGGCTTTCAGCTCCAAAATCTTCTGCGGTTTATTTCCAGGAGCTACAAAATATTTCACACCCAACTCTTTGGCTTTTTCAAATACTAGGTTTGGGGTTTGAGGTTTGAGGTAGGAGGTTGCACCCTCATGTGTCATCTCCAGTAAAACTATTGGCAAAATCCTCATTTCTTTGCAGGCATTAACAAAAGCAGTCAGAGTTTCACCACCAGCACCAAGTGGAACAGCAATAAACGAATTTACTCCGCACTCACCAGCCAGTTTCACCTGCTTTTCCACAATATTCGGAATATCAGTACAACCTTTCTGATGGTCATAAATAATCGGTTTTTCAGTGAATTGTCGCAACTCAGCAACAGTAGCCTTTAGTCCATGTTCAATTGCATTCAAAGAACTAACTTTGTAACCAGCGATCTTATCCTCCGCAGGCTTCAGCTTTTGCACAAGAGCCCCAGCTTCTGCAAGCGAAAGATCGAGCGCAACAACAATTCCAGGTGCTTTTCCTAAGTTCATAGTCTAAACTATTATGTTTATATATTAATAAATCATACTGTCGAGCATGGTCGACACGACTTTTCTCCATAAGAACAAAAATTACATTCTAGCCTTCCTAGTAATTGCATTTCTTCTTATTTTAATTATATTTTATAATGTCACAGGAGGATTCATTGTGCCTGCTGGAGACACTTCAGCTGGTGGTGAAGTTGGCGTAGATATCGCAGTTCCGCCACGAGAAGTTGTAATCGAGCAAGAAACAGTGATTTATCATGAGAAAACCGTTAACCTACGCCACGATTACGGTTTGTTTGAAACAGAGTTAAAATCATACGGATTCTATGAACACGACGGAAAAACAGAGTTTAGGATGGATATCTGGGTACACAATGTCGGCACCGACTCTGAAGACTTCCTATGGGAGCACGGCAAAATCAAACAGGTTCCTAATATTCAATATGATGTAACAAGTGCTGAATTTGACGGCTCAGAAATCCCAAGTGGTGGCGAACGTTCAGGTTATCTACTCTTCAGTGAAGTTCCTGAAAGTCTAAGTGGAGATGCCACTTTCATAATCGGCCACTCTGTTGCATTTTCGACAATCCTCGATTTCACATCACAAGCGCCACACACATTTGAAATTACAATAAATTAGACATTGCTGAATGAACGAATTGCTTCTCTTTTTATACTGCGCATTTCTTCTAGCATTAGTCCCCACACTTCTGCAGGTTTTATTGCATTGTAAGCAAAGCACGGCCTGTCCCGGATTGTTGGCACTTTCTGCACGTACTTTTTGTCAGCCAAAACCCCCAGATAAGTTCGGATAGTTCTTTCAGAATAAGTAAGCTCCTTGCAAATATCATTCACTGTCATGGGCTTTTCATTTCCATGAAGTAAAAAGTAGATGTCAGTATTTGCTTTTTTGAAATTTATTAGCTTAAACAGCAGTCTCAGCATTTTCTCAGGGTCAACTTCGCCCCGCATCTCTTCTTCAAGCTGTCCAAGCATGTCATTTCCTTTTCCCATGTTATGCAAATTCTCTTTCATACTATATATTATTTTCTGATTCTCGCAGACTTTAAATACTCTTTTCGCATACGCCAAACTAATGGAATTAAAGAGTATACCCAAAGGTCATCATCATAAAAAGCTCAAACACAGTAAAAAATTCACTCTAAAGCGGAATCTCGGACTTTTAGAAACAACTTCCTGTGGTGTCGGTATAATCTCAGGTGCTGGAATCTATGCTCTTATTGGAGTTGCTGCTGGAATGGCTGGCAACTCACTCTGGCTTGCTCTTATAGTAAGTGCAGCTGTTGCAGTTCTTTCAGGTCTGAGTTATGCTGAACTTTCCTCAGTTTTCACTTCTGATGCAGGCGAATATAGTTATGCAGATCATGCTTTTGGAAAGAAAATCGCATTTTTTGTAGGATGGCTTGTGCTCTCAGCAACAGTTATTTCAGTAACAGCCATAGCTATTGGTTTTTCCGGATATTTCTCTGCGCTTTTCGGAGGTCCAAAACTCCTAATTGCGTTTCTCATGGTTGGTAGTATTGCTTTTGTGAACTTTATTGGAATCAAAGAATCAACCAAACTAAATGTTGTGTTTACTCTTATTGAAGTCGGCGGTTTGATATTCATAATTCTGATCGGTCTCCCCCATCTTTTCACTGGCCTTACAACAAATCCTGGTATGTATCTTGAAATGCCTAATGGTTTCCAAGGATTATTCTCTGCAGCCGCACTCATCTTCTTCGCCTTTATCGGCTTTGAAAGTGTTGTAAAACTGTCTGAAGAAACTAAAGAGCCTGAGAAAACAATTCCAAAAGCGCTCATCCTTTCAATAATCATAACAACTATCCTTTACATTCTCGTGGCACTATCTGCAGTTAGTATAATGGACTGGCAGGTTCTGGGTGCCTCCACTGCTCCGCTTGCTGATATTGCAGCAAGTGTTTTCGGCGCTAAAGTTTTCGTAATCCTTGGTATAGTTGCGCTTTTTTCAACCTTCAACACGAATTTAGTTTCAATGCTCGCATCTTCTAGAATTGCATATGGGATGGGTGGGGATCACTCTCTTCCTTATTTCCTTTCACACATTCACTCAAAACGAAAAACCCCTTGGAAAGCAATATTCACTGTTGCACTTGTCAGTTCTATTCTTCTTTTAAGCAACAACATCGAGCTTGTTGCAGAAATGACCAACCTTGCTATCTTTTTGACATTCATTTCAGTAAACGTTTCCCTGATCTATTTAAGATATAAAGATCCAAAAATGAAAAGGCCATTTAGAGTTCCAGGAACAATTGGGAAAATGCCAGTTATTCCAATCATCGGAATCCTTTTATGCTTGTTTATGATAAGCAATTTAGGACTCCTGATAATCCTCGGCGGTGTGATCCTCATCCTTTTCGGATGGTTGTTCTATCGCTGGTTTGATTTGTTCAAGCACACAGAACTGCGCTTGAAAGTGAAATATCACAAGAGAGTAAAATGAAAAAATATGCATACATCTTATTGGCTATAATAATTCTCTCCAGTGGCTGTCTTGGCGCTGGTGAGACAACTTCTTCTGAAATAGAAGACATAGAACCGCTACCTGATGCTGAAGCAGAAACCTCAGCAGAAACTGGGGGAACTGAACTTTTCGCAAACTCAAAACAGCTTGAAGTCTCCCACATTTATTCTGGGGCAACAATATTGGACGATGACAATACTACTTATTATGAAGAGCGGGCACTATCTTATATCGGCGCATTTGCAATGCTCGCATCCTATGACGATTCTAGCATACTCTTCTCAGACACTATTGCAAACTCCGGTGTTGGAGCTCACGCTATTCTTGACAAGCGCGTAGGCCTCTATAACGGTTTTAAAGAACGCTCAATAATCGAAGCTGCTGACAATCTTGGTTACTATATTTATCTTGGTTTAAGAGACAAAGGTCTTGCCCGATCCAGGCGGTTAGAATATGATTTTGAAGATAGTGCTAGGCAGAAAACATATTTTGCAGACGGAAACGAGGCTATGGACAACTTAAAACAAGTCATAAGCAGTGGAAAACCAGTTGAAGTGCATTTGGATGCGTATATTCTCGAAAGCACTTTTGCAGAGCAGTCTGATTTCTGGAAAGAGAACAAAGTTGATACTCACTTCTCACATTTCTTTGTAATCACAGGATACGACACTGACAACATTTATCTGCTGGATCCAAATGATCCTGAAGGGATAACATTAGAAGCTCCTGATCAGGACTTCCAGACAGCTTGGGAACACGGAGCACGCGGAGGAATGAGTGGGGCTCACTTAGGTCCTTTCTGGATGATAAGCATTGAAGAGGGTGGTGCCAAGAACAATATCGGCCAGGTTATTGGCTGGAACAAGCTAATCTCTCCTGATGCGTCCTTTGCTGTGCGAAGTACTAAACAAATTGCAGATTTCGGTGAGCTTGGCGTTGGTAGAAGAGAGTTTGCAAAATACCTGAAAGAGCACGGTTCTGAAAGCGCTGCTGAGAAGTATGCAGAGCTTGGCGAAGCGTACCTAAGAGAAACAATAACCAATGTGGACTTGATGAGACTTTCAGGAAATGAGCAGGTTGCCAGGGCTAGGTTGCATTAGAGGATTTGAATTGATTTTGCTCAAGGATGTGTGGGTCTTTTCTGTGTCTCTCTAAACTTAGCACTGTTCCTCTAAGAGTTCTACCTGGGCCCACAAGTTTTTTCTTAATTTCTAATAAAGTCTTTTTTGTTTCAGTTATAGCCCCATCAAAATATTCTCTTTCTTCTAATTCATTAATTTTTTTAAAGTCCTTCTCAGCATCTTTTATTATACTATCTACCATTTTCGTTATTTTTTTATTATTAAACAAATCTACTTTCTTTTTAATTTCTTTTAATTCATCACTAACTTCTGGGATTTTTTCCTTTATTATTAGTATAGCAGTGTCCAAATCTTCAGATTCCTCTTCTGCATCAGCAATATCTTCATAAATATCAATAATATCTTTTTTCAGATCCTCTATATTATCTGATGCTGATTCATCAGCATGTTTTTTTTTGTCAAAAATTAAACGAGCTTTCCTATTAGCTATCCATTTCATTTTATTCAATTACTACTCCAGTTTATTTAAACTTTACTTGTCTCCATAATAAAGTATTTAAACAGCTATTGCTAGGTTAAACTCAATGAACACAGATACACAGATTATCATAATAATACGATAATTTTAGTGTGAACTGTGCTCCTTTTCAAAAATTTCCTGGGGCACGGTGGAGTATATCAAAAAGTTTTCAGGTTCTCAAGTTCTCGAAAACTTGAATACACGAGAACATGAAAACCTTATATATCCAAAAAGAGAAGCAAGACCAATGGACAAATTTAATCCACAAGCAATTGAGCAGAAGATCCTGAAGCACTGGGATTCTAAGAAAACATTTGCTAAATGCAAGAAAAAGAATGAAAAGGCCGAGCGCTTCCGATTCATTGACGGTCCGCCATACACAACCGGCTCAATCCACCTCGGAACTGCCTGGAACAAGGTTCTGAAGGACATGTTCTTGCGCTACAAACGCATGCAGGGGTATAATGTCCGCTCACAGCCTGGATATGACATGCACGGGCTTCCAATTGAAGTTAAAGTAGAAGAAAAGCTCGGAATCAAGAACAAACAGGAGATTTCTGACAAGATTGGTATGGACAAGTTCATTGAAGAGTGCAGGAAGTTCGGTCTTGAGAACCTTAACACTATGAGCGAACAGTTCGCGCGTCTTGGTGTCTGGATGGACTGGGAAAAGCCTTACCGCACAATTGACAATTCTTATATCGAAGGGGCTTGGTGGGCTCTTGCAGAAGCACACAAAAAAGGTCTGCTTTATGAAGGTCCAAAATCAATTACCTGGTGCTGGCGCTGTGCAACAGCTCTTGCAAAACACGAGCTTGAATACAAAACTCGAACTGACACTTCTATTTATGTGAAATTCCCAATTAAAGGAAAGAAAAACGAATATATTCTTATTTGGACAACAACTCCGTGGACTCTTCCATTCAATTTAATGGTAGCGGTGCATCCTGATTATGAGTATGTAAAAGTGAAAGTGGATGGTGAAATCTGGATTCTTGCAAAGAATTTTGTAATTGCTCTTATGGGAATTATGGACAAAAAGTACGAAGTTCTTGAAACACTTACTGGAGCGGATCTGAAAGGAGTTGAATACACTCAGCCATTTGAAGGTGATATTCCAGCTCTGAAAGAAATCAGAAAAGATCATCCAAATGCATTCACTGTTCAGCCAATTGGTGATGACATGTTATATGGATTTGTAACTCTTTCAGCTGGTTCTGGCTGTGTTCACTGCGCTCCTGGTTGCGGTGCTGAGGATTTTGAAGTTGGGCGTAAACTGGATGTTCCAGCATTTTCTCTAGTTGATGAAAATGGAAATTTTTCAGAAGAATCTGGAAAATATGCTGGCCTGAACGCTAGCAAGGACAATAAAAAATTCATTGGATTTGTAAAAGACAAAGGATTGCTTGCTCGCGAAGCTCAAATTGACCATGAATACGCACACTGCTGGCGATGCAAGTCTCCTGTTATTTTCCGCGCAGTTCCAAATTGGTATCTCAAAGTTACTGAACTTAAAGAGAAAATGATCGAGGAAAACAAAAAAATCAAATGGGTTCCTGACTGGGCAGGCGAACGCTGGTTCAGAGACTGGCTTGAAAACTTGCAAGATTGGTGCATCTCTAGACAGCGGTTCTGGGGAATCCCACTTCCAATTTGGCGCTGTGAAAATGGACATCTCAAGCTTATTGGTAGCAGAAGTGAGCTCCCGGACAATGTAAAAGACCTTCACAGGCCTTGGATTGACAAAGTAAAATTCAAATGCAAAGAGTGCGGAAAGGAAATGACTCGAGTCACTGATATTCTTGATGTATGGCTAGATTCTGGTGCAGCTCCATGGGCAACACTTCCATTCCCAGAAAAGAAAACCGAGCTTGACAAATGGTTCCCTTGCGAATTTATTACAGAAGGAAAGGATCAAATCCGTGGATGGTTCAATTCCATGCTCTGCCTCAGCATGGTCTCACACGGCAAAACATCCTACAAAAGCGTGTACATGCACGGCTTTGTTGTTGATGACAAGGGCTTGAAAATGTCAAAATCATTAGGTAATTCCACAGCTCCTGAAGAAGTTATTGAAAAAGTCGGCTCAGAAGCATGGCGATTCTACTCAATTGGCGGAGCAGCTAATGGAGAGGATATGCGTTTTAACTGGGAAGCACTTAAGGAATCTTACAAGGCCCTTAATATTCTCTGGAATGTTGCAAAGTTTACAAAATATATGGACGAAGCAGGATTCAATCCTGAAGAATACAAACTTGATCAGAAAAAACTAAAACCAGAAGACAAATGGATTCTTTCTCGAGTCAACACACTAAACCAGAAGCTTACACAGGCATTTGAAGATTATGAATTCCCACAGGTTCCAAAACTATTGCATGAATTCCTTGTTGAGGACTTGTCGCGCTGGTATGTTAAACTTATTCGGGACAGAACTTGGGTTTCTGCCACAGGAGATGATAAGCTGGTTGCATTCAAAGTTCTGTATGAATCATTGAAAACATTCCTTGTGCTTTCTGCACCACTTTTACCAATACTGAATGAGGAAATCTATCTTAATATCATTAAACCACTCTCAAAAAAACTACCAGAATCAATTCATTTACTTGATTGGCCAAAACCTAACACAAAACTAGTCAAACCAGAGTTTGAAAAACAAATGGCTGTTGCAAGATCAATTGTAGAAACTGCTAGATTTGCAAGAGAAGAAGCAAAAATCAAACTACGCTGGCCACTTAAACAGCTTTCAGTTGATGGTGATGATACAGTGAAGAAAGCACTCAAGACTTTTGAAAATGTTATTCTGGAGCAAGCTAATGTTAAATCAGTGAAAGCAGGGAAACTTAAAGGAGTTGAAAAAGAGTTTGAGTTTGGAAAAGTTTATCTCGACACTAAAATCACTCCTGAAATTCGTGCAGAATCGCTTGCAAGAGAGGTAATGCGACAGGTGCAAGTAATGCGAAAGAAAGCCGGTCTTCAAGTCAGTGAGAAGATCAAACTTACAGTCTCAACATCAGATGACTTTGCAAAGAATGCAATTAACAAGTTTGCAAAAGAGATTACAGAAAAAGTAGGTGCAAAAGAATTAAAAGTAGGTGCTGAGGCAAAAGCAAAAGAAAAATCTGAACTGGTGTTTGAGGATATCAAGCTCAGTATTGGATTTACTAAATTGGGCCCGTAGCTTAGCTTGGTGGAGCGCACGCCTTATATGGCTGTGTTCCGTACAACAATACGGACACGCTTGCGAAAGCGTGAGGTCCTGGATTCAAATTCCGGCGGGCCCACCACTCCTTTTTAACAACTAGTTTGAACCAATTTCAAAACAATGTCTAGGCCTTGAAATTTATGACTAGACAAGCCTTGAAGCAGAACAAATTTCCCAAACTTCAAGACAGGGCTTCGCGAAGCGAATGCCCTACCGCCTACCTCTGTGGCGAGACAGAGGGATGGAAGTTCCGGCGGGCCCACTCTCAGCTTTCAGCTTTCAGCTAACAGCTATCAATAAGTAAACCGATACGACCTGAAAATCTCCAAAGTTTCAATATCAGTAACAGTCTTGCCCATCAAATTCTTGAGCTGTCTCAAAATTTTCCTATATTGTTCGTGGCTTTCTGCATCAATATCAACTTCATAATCCCATCGCCCAACACTTGTGACAAAGTACACAACATTCGGATTTGTTTCGCAGAATGTTTTCAGCATCTTGTCAATTTTCTCTGAAAATGTTGACATTTTTATGAAGGCTTTGAATGAGTGGTAATCATATTTTGAAGTGTCAAGTTGTATTGAAAATCCCAAAATAACTCCTTTTCTTTTCAATTCTTTAATTCTATTCGAAACTGTGCTTGTTGGAAGTCCTACTTGCTTTCCAATTTCTGTGGATGTTGTTCTTGAATTTAGTTTTAGTATGTCTATGATTTTCTCATCCTTTTTATCTACTTCAACTGGTTCTTCATCCAATTCAATAATCTTGCTTTGTATTGGATATAAATATCTCCTGTTCAGCCTCTGTTGATGTGTATTAATGCCAACCTCGTGATCAACAAGCACATCTGGATACTTGCTAATTATTTTCTCTTCTTTTTTCTTGAAGTTCCTTACATTCTTTGCAGGAAATTCCAGGATAAAATCGAACCTTCCTCCTACAAACGCAGACCAATTTGTGTCTGGATTTTTTTTCAAATATGTTATAACTTCATCCTCTTCTTTGCCTTTCATGGTTCCGAATTTGAAGTATAATGAATAGATATCATATCCAAGTTTTGTATAATCAATATGGGTTACAAATGCTCGAATATATCCTTCTTTTTGCAATCGTTTAATTCTATAATTGACTGCTTCTCTTGACAAATGCAGTTTCTTTGCAAGTTCAGACAGGCTCATCCTACTATTATTGTCAAGCTCTGCAAGAAGCCGTTTATCCCGTGTGTCAAGTTTTTTCATTGTTTTTTTAGCATTTCTTCATTTTTAGTATATATATCTTGCCCTTTTGCTAAATTTTTGTTAATAAGTATAATATACACCCCTGTACTACTATCCTTTGACCTTAAAGGGAGGGTCAGGGTGATTAAAGATGGTAACAGCATTTATCTTAGCAACAACTAAGCCGGGTAAAGAAAAAGAGGCTCTTGTTTCATTGGGAAATCTCAATGAAATCAAGGATGCTTACACTGTGTATGGTGATTATGACATAGTTCTGCAGACAGAGACAAAGGATCTTGATGACCTCAACAATTTCCTTTTGAAGAAACTCAGAGACATCCCATCCATTGCAGCAACCACAACCATGATTGCTTTATAGAGAACACCTAATGCTTTGTGTGGCTGGCCCAAACACCAGTCCACGCTTTTTTTTATCCAAAATCTTTTATATTATCCAATCTTAGCACTTTCTATGGATATTAAAACATCAATTGACTCAATGATGAAGGAGACAAGAACATTCGCTCCTCCTGCTGATTTTAGTAAAAATGCTTATATCAAAAATATGAAGGAGTACAAGAAAATTTATGACGCTTCTATAAAGGATCCTGAAAAATTCTGGTCTGAAAAAGCAGAACAGCTTCATTGGTTCAAGAAATGGGACAAAGTTCATTCATGGGATCCAAAAAAACTTGAGTGCAAGTGGTTTGAAGGCGGGAAACTGAATGCTGCTTACAATTGTCTTGATCGCCACTTGGAAGAGCGACCAGATAAAATGGCTATAATCTGGGAATCTGATGATGGAAAAACCAAAACATTCACTTTCAAACAATTGCACGAGGAAGTTTGCAAGTTTGCAAATATTCTGAAATCTAAAGGAGTCAAGAAGGGCGACAGAGTTGCATTTTATTTACAGATGGTCCCAGAACTTGCAATTGGCATGCTCGCTTGCGCGCGAATAGGTGCAATCCACTCAATAGTTTTCGGAGGATTCTCTGCAGAATCTCTAAGGGACAGGATCCACGATTCAGGCTGTTCACTTCTTGTTACTTCTGACGGTGGATTCAGGGGCGGAAAACTGCTGGAGCAGAAGAAAAACGCTGACACAGCACTGGAAGATGCTCCTACAATAAAGAGCGTTCTGGTTGTCAAGCGAACTGCCCACGATGTTCCAATGGTTTCAGGACGGGATTTCTGGCTGCACGAACTAATGGAAACCGCAAGCCTCGACTGCCCTGCTGAAGAAATGGATGCAGAAGATCCGCTATTTATTCTTTACACAAGTGGAACTACTGGCAAGCCAAAAGGAGTTCTGCATACAACCGGCGGTTACATGACCTACACTTACCAGACTTTCAAGTGGATTTTTGATTATCATGAAAAAGACGTGTTCTGGTGTACTGCTGATATTGGCTGGATTACTGGCCACAGCTACATTATTTACGGACCATTAGCAAATGGTGCAACAACTATTATGTTTGAGGGAGTTCCATTTTATCCAGAACCTGACCGCTTCTGGGAAATTGTTGAAAAGCACAAGGTTAGCATTTTCTATACAGCACCAACAGCAGTTCGGGCAATTGCAAAACAAGGCGATGATTGGGTTGACAAGCACAAAATGCCAACACTCCGCCTCTTAGGCTCTGTTGGCGAGCCAATAAATCCAGATGCATGGATGTGGTATTACGAGCATGTTGGAAAGAAACGTTGCCCAATTGTGGATACTTGGTGGCAAACTGAAACTGGCGGGGTTCTGATAACTCCTTTGCCAGGTGCAATGACTCTGAAACCAGGTTCTGCATGCCTGCCATTCCCTGGAATTGATGCTGAAGTTGTTACAGAAGATGGAAAACGAGCTGAACCGAATCAGGGTGGTTATCTTGTAATCAAGAAGCCTTGGCCTAGTATGCTCAGAACTGTATATGGTGATCACAAGCGGTTTAAAGAAACTTATTTCAGCAAATTCCCAGGTGGTATTTACTTCACCAGCGATGCTGCCAGAGTGGATGAAGATGGTTTCTACTGGCTAATGGGGCGGGTGGATGATGTTGTTAATATTTCAGGGCACAGAATCGGAACTGCAGAAGTGGAATCAGCATTAGTTTCGCATCCTGCTGTTGCAGAATCTGCAATTGTGCCTTTCCCACACGAGGTGAAAGGGCAGGCTCTTTATGCTTTTGTGATTCTAAAAACTGGCAATGAGCCAAGCGATGCTCTTGTTAAAGAACTGCGGGCTCATGTTGGCGAGGAGATTGGTCATATTGCAAAACCTGACAAAATTCAGTTTGCAGATTCTCTTCCCAAAACACGGTCTGGAAAGATTATGCGAAGAATTCTGAAAAAGATTGCAGCTGGTGAGGAAGATCTTGGAAATCTGACAACACTTGCTAATCCTGAAGAAGTTGAGAAATTGAAAAAAGAAAGAGTATAAATGCCCCAGACTGGATACCTGAACGAAGTGCACTTCGTGCCCTTTCGAAACCCTTGCGTGCTATCGCACGCACACGCTCGCTTCCGCTCGCGAATTCAAATTTTAGAAAATAAAAAATGCCCCGGCTGGGATTTGAACCCAAGTCCCTGCCTCGAAAGGGCAGGATGATTAGCCCTCCTCATATCATTACGACAAGAAGGAGTTTGACCGGACTACACCACCAGGGCAATGTTATATCTCCTTATATGCTTTGGATTATTGAATCCAACCTCTTTATAATATTTTTGTATGTGTACTTTTTTAGCTATAAATGTTTGAGGATTTTGTTTTTTACTCCATTTAGCAATATCAAACCCAAGAATGTTCATTGCTTTTTGAAATGTTGTTCTCAAATTTGGAATACTGCTGGTAAGCCATATGTATGGATAGTTTCTTCCAGTAATTGGGCACACAGACCCGTCTGTATCTATTAAACCGCGTATGCATGCTTTTAAATAGCTTTCTGATTCTAAAATCCATTTAGGAATCTCAACATTATTGCGTATTTTATGGCCAGGAGGAAAACCAAAATGTTTAAGTGTATATACAAGGTTCTTGTTTCCTAGAGTCAAAAACAGTTCTTTTTGAGTTGGATGAACATACTCATTAAGAGATACTCCAAAAACTTTCTTAAATAAAGGTTTAACAAAATTTACTAAATATTCTCTGTCATCTTCGGAGTGTCCACACACACGAACATAATAAAAACCTGGCTTTGACCAACTGTTACCATCTCCAAGAAGAATGCCAATTATTTCTGCAAGTTCTGATGAATATTTTTCTGTCAATAATCTTTCTTTTTTGTAAGTTGGAGTTGATGCTTTTCCGCCTTTTTTCTGACCCCAATTAGCTGGTAAAATTTCTAATATATGTCTATCATAATTTATATTAGTTAATTTGCACAATCGTTTATATGTTCTTTCTGGAAGCAGAATCCTCCCATTTTTTAAATCCTTATTTAAATACACTCCTGAAACTCCTACTTTTTCTCCAAGCTCTTTCCAAGGCAAATTAGTTTGTTCCTTTGCTGTTTCTATTAGTTTCTTTTGAATACCTTTTTTTAATCTAATTCTATCTGCCATATCAAAAGTAAGTTCTTACTAGTATTAAAACTTAATGATTGACCGGACTACACCACCAGGGCAATATCAGCTATCAGCTTCCAGCTATCGACTGTCAGCTTTTAATTCTCTAAAACTGGTTCTTTTTAAAGTTTTTGTATTACTTCTTCCCCATCAAATCACTTACCAACATAAAACTTTTTCTCAAGAAAAGGAAAGTTCCGATACTTATTGAAACAAACAGCCAGAAGTTAAGGAACATTGGATTATTCAGAAGTTTAAATCCCTGCATACCAATGAAACCAGCATCTCTTGCTGCTGTGTAGAAGAAAGGACCTTTCATTTCGTTTGTAATAAATAGTAGTAAATTAACAAAACCAAGAGAGGTTGAGTATACAAAAGATTGTGGTGAGTATATCACAATACCGATAAGCATCAACATTATACAAAAAAGGTCAACACCTTTATCAAGAGCATGCCCCAGTTTTGACACCTGTCCAGTTGCTCTGGCTAATTGCCCATCCAAGCCATCCATTATCATAATCAGAACAAGAGTGAGAAGCGCAGCACCGAGTTTTCGGTTAATAAGAAATAGGAACATAATAATCGAGAGAGGGATGCCAGTAAGAGTGATGTGGTTAGGTTTTATTCCCAACCTAGAGATAGCCAGCATTGTTGGTTTAAACAGATTAGC
>DAPM01000001.1:9429-28736 GCA_002502135.1 archaeon UBA543 | reverse complement strand
CGGAAAAGGTTATTAATAGGCTTGAAGACATAGAAAAGAGAGGTAGATACAGAAAACGGGTGTCAGTAGTCGGTAGTCAGCAGTCAGGTAAAAAAACTCAAACGAGTACTAAAAATGACGATTAGCGGAACAAAAACAAAAGCAGGGAAGTGGATAAAAATAATACTTGTAGTAGTTGTTATTGGATTTCTTATTTTTGGAATTAATCGTGCGTGCAGTAACTGTCTTGGAGATATGATTGGACGTGGGGACAGTGGTGGAGGCGGTAGTTCCAGAGAGTCTAGTGATAGTGGCGGAATGGGAATGGCTATTCCGATTCTGATTATAGGTGTGATAATTATACTTGTTGTTAGGCATAAACGGAAGAAAAAGAAAGAGAAAGAAACTGCTGCGCAAATGGGTGCTGGGACAAGTACGGCTACTACAACAAAAGGAAAGGCTAAGAAAAAATCAACAACAAAGAAGGTAATAAAGAAAAAAGTAGATAAAGAAAGAACTGCAAACCGAAAAGAAATAGAAAAGTTAATAGAAGCTGCAGAAGAAAAGGCAAAATCATCAGATAAGAAAAGAAAAGAAAAAGATAGAAATGGAGCACTAATAGATTTCGACGCTGCCGTAACTAAATTGAGACAAGCTAATACCATACGTATAACGCTTTCAGAAAAAGATCAAGATGAATTTAAACTAAAGATAAAGGAAGTAATGAATCTGCTAAAAAAAGCAAAAAAAGACTTTAGAAAAGAATTCCCGGCCAGAACTGTAACGGAAATAACACAGGAAGCTGATAGTTGTTTGAATATAATGAAGTATGGAAGAAATAGATTAAAAACAAATTTAGAGTTGTTTGACAATCCTCTGGTTAGCCAGCAGATGGACAAACAAAAAGTACAGAAAGAGACTGAAGAGCTACTAAAAGAAGTAAAAGAAAATATGAAAATACTGGAAGTACTTAAAATCAAAGAAAAAAAAGAACAAGGTAGAGAGATAGTTAAACAAGTAAAACAATGTGCAGAAGAACTTAAAAAAAAAATTGAGCTGGGTTAGTACTGCAAGGAGAGTAGTCCCTCCTGTAAAAAGTGTAAAAAAATCAAAAGTATCAATAACAAAATTAGGACAAGTTTTAGGAAATATTAGTAAAGAGAAAGATGTTCAGGAAATATCAAACTTAGTGAATGGATTATTAGATGATGTAAAAGGCTACTACAACTCAAAAGAAGCAGTAGTGAGGCTAAACCCAGATATTCCAACAATAATTATCCCAGATATACATGCAAGAAGAGAAGAATTGTTGAAAGTTTTGATGAGAAAAGATTATGGAAAACCAAATATTGAATCTCTTGCTGAAGGAAAAATACAAATAGTGCAATTAGGAGATTTGATGCATTCAGAAAAAAGACCAATCTGGACAGCAATTAGCAAGGAATTTGAAGAAACTGGATTTGAGGGTAACACTCCTAAAATGGATGAAGAAATGACAAAATGTTTAGCTGTAGCAGCAATAATACTTGCATTAAAGGCAAGCTGTCCAGAGAATTTCCATATTCTAAAGGGAAATCATGACAATATAACAGATAGGACTGATAAAAAACACGAAGGAAATGGTGCATTCATGAAATGTACTTATCAAATGACACCTTCTGGGCCAGGCGAAGGTGGTTTAGTTCCAGAATGGATTAAACAGAAAGTAGGCGAAAACTTTTTGAATAAATACGCGAAGTGGGAACTAAGTCTTCCGCTTTTAGCAATTGGAAGAAACTTTGTTACTTCACATAGTGAACCTGCCTCTGCTTATACATTAGAGGACATACAAAAGAAAAAAGAAGGAGTAGCATATGGACTGACATGGACTGATACAATGAAAGGAAAATATACAGCAGACGTTCTTCATAACATATTTGGAAGTGGATGGGAAAATACAGGTTATGTCTCAGGACATAGACATACAGGAGACAACGGAGATACTTTTGGAAAAGAGCATTTCCTTATGGTAAATAATCCAACAGACATATCAGTAGTGATTGTTGGTGTAAAGAGCACTGATTGGAAAACTTCACATATGGTAGAACCAGTTAGATGAACATCAAACAACAATTATTTCTTCCGAATCTGATAAGTTCTCATATTATGTGTACCTACATTCATTCCAAGTGGACTCATACTGATTTTTGAAACTTTGTAATTCTTTCCTTCAATATATCCAAGTTTTTCAAGGGCAGTTTCAAGTGATTCTTTCGACTTCTTGATATGTCTTTGACCATATTCCCCGCTCACATACATGGTTTTTCCAGGTTTGAGAACTGCTAACAGATTTTCCAGTGCCATCTGAATATAGTTTGGGAGAATTATTTTCTTTGAAAAAGATTCTAAATTAAATTCTTGAGAAGAAAACACACCATGAACATGAATCTGGTCAAAAGTATTTTCCTTTATAGTAAAAATGCCTTTCTTAGTCATAAAATCTAGCCCGATAATAGGATTCACTACATTGCCTTGTTTCAAAACAAAATTAGGAACTCCTTTTGAATCATCCCTATATTTGTTAAGAAGAAACAGATTATTATCAAGAATGCAGATTAACCAGTCTGGATGTTTTTTCGCTATTTCCAAACGCTTTGTATCAATGTATCCAGGCCCGATCTCCAGGATATATTTTTTGAATTTTGGCATAAACTTAGTATTGTCAGGAATGTTTATAACATATTCGAAACAACTGAAACCAATGAAAATTTCCAAGCAGTCTGAGAATGAATTCTTCGGTAGATTTGAAGAAAATGAGGAATTAGTTGCAAAACTAACGGAATTCTTGGAGCAAAATAATATTCACTCAGGAGTTTTCAGCATTATCGGCTCTGTTAAAGCCAGCAGAATTGCTTTTTTCGATCAGAAAGAAAAGAAATATCTTGAAATGCCAATGGATGAACCTGCAGAATTGCTTCACTGCACTGGAAACATCAGCCTGAAGGACGGGAAGCCTTTCCCGCACTGTCACGTTGTTTTAGGTGCAAGAGACGGCTCTGCATATGGCGGACACCTGCTTGGTGCAAAGGTTTTTGTAGCAGAGGTGTACATAAAAAAGTTTGACAAGCCAGTTGAGAGGAAATTTGATGAAAGCACAGGTTTGGAGTTAATAGAACCAAAAGAGGATTAAAAAAATGCCATCATTAAAAGAAAAAGAAGAAAATGCAATAAGAACATTTAATGATTATATTGAAAAAATTCAACAAGACATTAAAAAACTTGAAAGTTATCTGATTAGTATAAACAGTAAAAAAGACTATTTGGATCAAAGAGAGGAATATGACAAAAAAGGAGATGCTGTTTTTAAAAAATTAGAGGACACAATAGGAGCTGTGCGCTATATTTGGAAACGGATGGGGCTGAAAAGAATCGCAAAAGAAAATCCTGGAATAATTCGGAAATTGTGTGAGGACATAGTGAACGTGATTGAAAAAATCCAGGTTTGGGACAAGAGATACAGATTAAAAAAATTGCATGAAGCTTTTGAAGGTATTATACAAAAGTATACTAAATTGGAAAATGAATTGAAAGAATAAATATGAAAACACACTTCGCAACCTCCAATCCAGGGAAATTCAAGGAAGCTAAAATGCTTTTTAACAAAAACAACCTTGAGCTGGAGCATTATAATGTTGATTTACTGGAAATTCAGACTGATAATGTTGAAGAACTGGCGCTTTATTCAGTCAGACACGCATTCAAAGCATTGAACAAACCGGTTTTTGTGGAAGATGCTGGTATTTTTATTAAATCATTAAAGGATTTTCCAGGAGTTTACAGCAAACACGCCTGCTATACAATAGGACTTGAAGGAATTCTGAAACTGCTTGAAGGTGTTGAAGATCGCTCTGCAGAATTCCGCGCAGTAGTGGCTTACAAGGATGCTGAAAATGAAAAAGTATTTAAAGGCGTTTGCAGAGGCAATATTACATCGCAAGTGCGAGGAAGGGACGGCTTTGGTTATGACCCTATATTCCTCCCGCAAGGTAAAAACAAAACCTATGCGGAGGATCTCATAACTAAAACTGATCTGTCTCACCGTGCACAGGCATTGAAACAATTGGTTGATTATCTAAAGCTTCAAGCTTAAATCTTTGACCAATAGGATAAACAAAAAATGGCAAGACTATATTCAAGAAAGAGAGGACAGTCCGGCAGTACAAAGCCGGAGAGGACAGCTAATCCAGAGTGGGTTAAGCTGGTTCCTGCAGAAGTTGAAAAACTAGTAATGAGACTTGGCGAGCGGAACCTGAAGCCAGCGCAGATCGGAATTATAATGCGCGACCAGCACGGTGTTCCTGATGTTAAGCTTGCTGCAAAAAAGAGTATCACACAGATTCTGGAAGAAAACAATATGCAGAGCCAGATTCCAAATGACCTGGATGACCTGATAAACACAGCCAGAAAAATCAAACTTCATTTTGACGAGAACAAACAAGACATGGATGCAAAGCGCGGATTACAACTTACAGAAGCTAAGATTCGAAGACTTGCAAAATATTACAAGCGAATAGGAAAACTATCTGCTGAGTGGAAATACGGTGGCAAAAAGTCCACGGTGAGGTTATAAAATGGCTAGAGGAACAGTTGACAAGTGGAAAAGCAAGAAATGGGTGGAAGTAATTGCACCAAAGATGTTCAATTCTAGAAATATTGGGTATACTGTGGCTACAGAACCAAAGAAAGTAATTGGCAGAAGACTGAGCGTGAATTTGGGTGAACTGACTGGCGATTACAATTCACGACAGAGAGTTATGGTGAATTTCAAAATCGATAAGCTGAGTGGAGAACAGGCACATACAAAGTTCATGGGACACACAATTCCCCAGGACTATATGAAAAATGTTGCAAGAAAGAGGAATTCTAAAGTTTATGTAAAGCAGGAAGTAAGGACCAGAGACGATAAGGAATTTGTTGTGAAAATAATAATTGTTATGGATAGAAGCTCAACAAGATCTGCACGAACTCAAATCAGAGCAACTGCAATTAAAATACTGCGAAGAGAAGCTAGAAGCACAAAATTCAGCGACTTTATTTCTGGAGTTCTTGGAAACAGGCTTTCCATACTGATGAAAAAGGAACTGCACACAATCTACCCTGTAAAACACATTGTAATTGAGAAAACTGAAATTGATGATTCTGTTCAACTTCCAGATGAGCCAGTTGCACGAAACAGAAGCAGGAGAAGGGAAGGATTGCAGAAAGATTATCATAAGAAAGCTTCAGAAGCAGGAAAACCAAAAGAAAAAGCTCCTGAGAAGAAAGCTGAGAAAGAAGAAGTGAAGGCTGAAAAGAAAGAAGAAGTGAAGGAAAAACCTGAGAAAGAAGAAAAGCCTGAGAAAAAGGAAAAGAAAGAAGACAATGTCCAGGCCTCGAAATCTAATACTGGACAAGTCTTGAAGCCAGAGAAATCTAAGAAGCTTCAAGAAAAGAAATAATCAACCTACTTCCCAATAAATTTTGACTATCGCAAGTTTTATTAACCAACTTAGTTAGAAAAGTGATTGGCCATGAAGTAGTGAACACCCTCTGATTGCCCCAAAAATGATGAGATAGGTAGCTGCTGAGCCAATACTTATCCTATTTATCCAGGCGTTGGGCGTTTTGAGTATTTTGAGTTAGTTGAGTTGGCGTTGGGCGTTAGATAAGAGTTGTTGAGGCATTTTAAAGATAAATGAGCTTGTCATTTTGCCTAAACTTTGAATTCTTTTAATAAGAGTATCATAAGTTTCTTTATCGATAAAACCTAAATCTTTTGCAAGTAGAATTTGATATTCAAGCTCTTTTATAGATCCTAGAGAAATATGGAGATAACGCCGAGTTAAAGCAGTTGTATTCTGCCCACAACCTTCTGCAATATTCATCCCTATAGAAGCACTTGAGCGCCTTATCTGACTAATCAAACCAAATTTCTCACTAGATGGAAATTCATCTGTGAGCTTATACAAATCTACAGTGATACTATGCGCTGCTTTCCAAATTTTTAACTGAGTATAATCTCTTGTCATAGAAAGTACCAGACAGATTTCTATTTATAAATTCTTGTTAACTTGAGTGAGTTTATTTAGTTAATACCTAACGCCCAACACCTAAAGCCTAACGCCCAATCCTTATCCTCAATCACAACAAACCTTAAATATCAAACTAAACAAGTAAAAAGTCCGCTTCGCGGATAATAATGGATTTGAGTGGGAGAAAGCCAGTGGATCTTGAAGCCTTCGGGTGGAAAGAGAAATTGGAGGCGCCGGGCTTGCTCGGTTATTTCGCTTAAATCCACTTTAACATTGGATCGGTGTGGGAGAAAAACCAGCGGACTTCGAAGCTTTCGGGCAGAGAAGAAAACTGGAGACGCCAAAATTTCGGTTTTGGATATCTAGCATTGATCCACTTTTCACTTTTACTGCTTTAGCAACGGTTTTAAACCCAGACGCACTACTCAAATTTATGGATAAATTACTATCCGAAACTCTGCAAACCATTACACCGAACAAGAAAGAACGGGATAACCTGAGAAAATTTGCAAAGAAAGTGATAACACAACTTAACAAGCACGGTTTTGAAGCTTCTGTAGAGGGCTCGCTAGCAAAAGACACGTGGATTTCCGGAAATCATGATCTTGATGTTTTCATGTATTTTGACAAGGAGTCTAAGAGAATAGAACTGGAAGAAAAAGGAGTGGAAATCGGCAAGAAAGTTATTAAAGAGTTAGGAGGTGTTCCTGAGCTTGCTTATTCAGAGCATCCTTACACCAGAACTCACATTAACAATATTGATCTCGATATTGTACCGTGCTACAAGCTGAAAACAGTTGAGGAGAGGTCTTCTTCTGTTGACAGAACACCATTCCACACTAAATATATCCTTGAGAAATTAACAGAAAAACAGAGAGGGGACGTGCGTCTGTTAAAACAATTCACCAAAGGCGTTGGGGTTTACAGTGCAAAAGAGAAAGTGCGCGGATTTTCAGGTTATCTGTGCGAACTATTAATTCTGAAGTATGGAAGCTTCAAAAAACTTGCAAAAGAAGTCGCAAAATGGGAGTATGAGCTGGTTATTGACCTTGAAAAGCATCATAAGAGTAAGAAAAAGGCACACAAGCACTTCAAAGATGCACTTGTTGTTATAGATCCGTGCGATTCACAGAGGAATGTGGCTGCGGCACTGGATGAAAACAATTTTGAGAAACTAATATTCGCATTCAGGAACTTTTTGAAAAAGCCCACAATACAATTCTTCTTCCCGAACTTAGTAGAGCCGTATAATGAAACAAAACTGGCTCAGGAAATGGCAAAACATGGAGACATTTTCGTAATCAGGTTCAAAACTCCGAAACTGCAGGAGGATATTTTGTACTCGCAATTGCGGAAGAGTAGGAAAGTTATCAGAAAGAAGCTGGAGCATTTTGAATTCAAGGTAATGCAGACTGATATGCTTTCAAATAAGGAGTCGTTTCTGCTTTTTGAAGTGGAGAATGCTGAATTGCCAGAAATCCTAACAATGGAAGGACCTCCGATTTCAATTGACCAGAAGTATCAGGACGCTTTTACAAGCAAATACAAGAAAGAGAAGCCATGGATCAAGAACAAGCAATGGTATGTTAATGTGCCAAGAAAATATAGAACTGTTCAGAGTTTGCTGAAGAATATTATTGCAGAGCCTGAGAAAAACGGGGTTGCAAAGTATGTTATTAAGAGCTGGGCAAAAAAATGTGATGTTTTAGATAGTTCAAAGATTTTAGATAATTACAAAGGTGAGTTTTCACGATTTCTTACACGCTACTTGAGCAAAAAGCAGCCGTGGGAGTGGTAGAGATGACAAAACTTACAAGAGAAGAAGTAAAACGTAAGGGTGTAGAGAGTTTTACAGAAAACCAAATAGAAAAGAATAAGACAACCCAAGAGCTTGTTGAAGAAATCGTTGCAGAACTTAATAAAAAATGCATTGGAAAGTTTAGTTATAAAGAAAATAGAACACCAACTACATTTAAAATAGGAAGTTCACCATTCTTTATTATAAAAAGAAAAAGTCAAGGAAAAAGATTCAGTAGAAGAGTAATGACACTAATAAGTTACCTTAAAGACAAGAACAAGATGAAAAAAGGAGAATCTGTATATAATTTAGAAATAACAAGAAAATGTTCTAGAAAAGCAGAAAAAATAATCAAAAACAAAGTAAAAAATTGGAAACACTATTTTGATTGAACTGAAGATAATTTTTCATAGCGCTCAAGTAATTCATCAAAAGTATGGCCGTCCTCGTATGCAAAACTTTTAGACACTTTAAAATTCTCTCCAGAAGTTCTGCGGATTCGTGCCATATCCAGAAATCTCCAGTCTTTTCCTTCATATCTGACTGCAATCCATGGATCTGCGCCAAATCTTTGAGAGAATTCAACTAATTGAGCTATTTGACTATAATTAAGAAGAATATAATCTGCTGAAAAGAACTTGCACTCAAAAGCAAGAGTTGTTGTTTTGTTGCTTGCAATAACATCCGGGCTTGGCAAAGGTCCTGAGCCGGAACCAGCAGCACGGACACATGCAAAGCCTCGCTCCCATAACATCTTCACTAATTCGCGCTCAGCATAAGTGCCTTTTTGCTTCTTGTTTTTTACCATTTTTTTGTGGTTTTTTGTTATTCGTTGTTAGTTTTTCGTTACGAATAACGAACTACGAAAAACTAATTACTACTCGACTGGAATATCCCCGGAATCACTGCCTTTTTTCTTTTTCAGAGCAATCTTGAGAATTCCAGAATCATAATTAGCTTGTGCACTCTCTTTCTCAACTGAAGCTGGCAAGCGGACAATGTGTCTGAAGCCTGTATAGCTTTTTGAAAAACTGAAAAATCCTTTTCTGCGATCTTCACTTCCAGTTTTGGTCTGTGCTTCTATAATCAGATTAAGTCCTTCAATATGAATTTGAATATTATCTTTTTTCACTCCTGGAAGCTCGATTGTAACAAAAATCTTATCACCACGCTCTTCAACACCTGAAATTGGCTTGCGGAATGTTCTGCCTTCCATTTTCATAAGCGAAGGCATTGATTGTTTGCGGAAGAAATTTTTGTTAATCAAACTGGATTTGAGAAGTCCCGTCATCATTTTTTCTATATCTTTTGAAAAATCACTAACATCTGGAAGCATATCACGATCATTAAAGCGGACAACTGATTTCTTTGGAGTTTTGGTTTGTTGAGGTGCGGCTGGGGTGGACTTTTTCTTTGAAAAGTCTTCATCCTGATACTCTGTTGTGTATTTTCTCCACCAGTTCTTGTCCTTTTGCTCAGTTTTTTTCTTCGGCATTTGAGGTTTCCTCCTTTGAAAAATAATTCTTGATTGCTTCGCCAAAAGCAGTAGCAGCTGAAGGTCCGTTGGCAGTAATGAGATTTCCGTCCACTGTAACTGGCTCTGCAGTAAACGTTGCTCCAGCTGATTCGATTTCAGTTTTCTGAGTGTTGTTCCCGTCATCCCAGCCAGTTATTCGCTTTCCAGTAATTACTCCAGCTTTTGCCAGCGCAATTGGACCAATACAGATTGCAGAAACCAGTTTTCTAGCTTCGCTAAATGCTTTGACCTGTGCAACTATCTGCTGAGTTGTAGTAGTGTCATTGGTTAATGTGTCGTGCATCCCGCCTCCGCCGATAATAACAATGCCATCAAAGTCTGCAGGAATTGCATTTTCTATAAAATGATTCGGAACAACATCAGAACCTTCAACACCGCTTATAGCACTCAGTGTATTGCTTGCTATTTGCACGTGGAAGTCCGGGCCAAGTGCTTTTTTAGTGTCAAAAAGCTCAGTGTCTCGGAAATTCGGAACTGCTATGAATAATAGTTTTTTCATTCTTGGTCACCTAATTAGAATACAAGGAACGGGGTATAAATAATTAATGGAAAGTAATGGAGCCTTGAGGGAGAGTTGAACTCCCGACCTCTACCTTACCAAGGTAGCGCTCTACCAACTGAGCTATCAAGGCATTTTCCAATGACGCTTGGCATACGAGTTTTTCACACTTAACCAAGCGGATTATAGCCGCGCAGCGGCCTCTTATCCTCCGCAAGAAGGCGGAGCAACCCTGAGCTATCAAGGCATTGCAGTTTTGATTAAGATTAGTTAATATAAAACTTGCGGTTCGAAATCAGAAACAATTTAAACACCAATATTGAAGAAATTTGCATGAAAGTGAAAGTAGATGGGGAAGAGAAGGAAGTCAAGACTGTTTGGTTCGAACAACCAGATGTTGTAATGATTGACCAGCCAAAGCTCCCTTTTGAATTTGCATTAAAGAGATTTTCCAATTATAAAGCTACAGCAGACGCTATTACAACTATGGTTGTGCGCGGAGCCCCGGCAATTGGCGCTACAGCAGGTTATGCAACTGCTCAGGCAGTTCTGCAAGGAGAAGATATGCAAACTGCTGCAGATTATATTAAAAAAGCAAGGCCGACTGCTATTGATTTAGCTCACGGAGTTGACAGGATTTTGAATGTTCTTGGTGATGATGCTGAAGCTAATAAGAAGATTGCAGTTGAAGAAGCTGAGAAATTAGCTCAGGAATATATTGAAAAATGCAGTAAAATCGGCGATAATGGAAATGAATTGATTAAAGATGGTGATAAAATCCTGACTCACTGCAATGCTGGCTGGCTGGCATGTGTTGAATGGGGAACTGCAACTGCACCGATTTACAAAGCAAAACGAGCTGGAAAGACTGTTTTTGTTTGGGTGGATGAAACTCGGCCAAGATGCCAGGGCGCAAGGCTTACTGCATGGGAAATGGCTCAGGAAGGTGTGGAGCATGCTGTTATTGCTGATAATTCTGCTGGATATTATATGAAAAAAGGTGAAGTGAATTTGTGCATTACAGGTGCTGATAGAGTTGCTAGAAATGGTGATACTGCTAACAAGATTGGAACTTATGAAAAAGCAGTTGTTGCAAAAGCAAATAATATTCCGTTTTATATTGCTATTCCAGCAAATACTTATGATTTTGATTGCGAAAATGGGGATGCGATTCCAATTGAAGAACGGGATGAGGGAGAGGTAACTCATATGTGGGGCGAAGGCGGTAAGATTAGAATTGCAAATCCAAATTCAAAAGCTAGAAATCCGGCTTTTGATGTAACGCCTGCTGAATACATTACTGGTTATATTACTGAGAAAGGTGTGTTGAAAGCTGAAGAGTTAAGTCAATTGACTCAATAATCACTCATACCGCAATGCTTCTATTGGATTAATTTTAGCAGCTCTTCTAGCAGGAATATAACCGCCAAGTGAACCGAGGAATCCTGAAAAGATCAAAGCCCCAATAACCAGACGAAGTGTAACTGCAGCCATTCTAGAACCCATTGCAGTATTCAAAGTAGTTGCAACAAGGAAAGCAGCGAAGATAGCAAGAATACCACCAATCATGCTCATTACTATAGACTCTGTAATAATTTCTGTAAGAACCTGTTTGTTAGTGGCCCCAAGTGCTTTCATGGCACCAATTTCAACAGTTCGCTCATTTACTGACATGAACATCACATTCATTATAACAATTCCTGAAATAATTGCAGAAATCAGACCAAGTGCGTAAATCATAACATTAATCTGGCCCATCATTGTGTCAACCTGTCTCAGCATTTCCTTGTCAGACATTGCATTAATATCATCAAACTCATCCATTATCTGGCGTGCAACATTTTCAGTATCTTCTAGATTTAATGCCTTGGCCATTATTGCCATGACTTTGTCCTCTTTACCGCTGACCCATTGCGCTTCTTTAAGAGGCATGTAAATACTGGCATCATCACCTGCACTGCCTATTGTTTCCATTACACCGACAATTTCGTATTTCTTGCTCTTGATTTCAATTTCGTCGCCGACAGTATAATCGCCGGTTTTTGCCAGAAGCGATCCAACAATGATTTCATTGTCAGCATCCACATCAAACATATCACCGTCTTGGAAGCCAACATCCATACCATACATTGACCACGCGCGGGGGTTAAGACCGGCAACCTGACCGGCATCTGTGATTGTATACGACATCCCTTCTGCAAAGTCAACATCACCCATGGCTTCGATTTCAGCTATAATAGAATCATCAATCTCACCACTCATCATAGCCATCATATCCATAGATCCGCCGTCCCCGTCACCTTCTGTAATTGTGATTATACCTGCAAAAGAGCCGACATATTCATCAAGAGTGACCTGAATACCTTCAGAAAATGAAACCATAGTCACAAGCAGGAAAACACCAATGAAAATGCTGGCTATTGTAAGGCCTGTTCTAAGTTTATGTCTTCCAAGTTGTGAGCGGACCATTTCTAACAGCATTTATTTACCTCGTATTGCAGCAATTGGATTGATTTTTGCAGCTTTTCTAGCAGGATAAAGGGTTGCAATAATTGTGACACCCATTGCGAATATTATACTGAAAATCGCCAGGCCAGGTGTTACTTTTGCAACAGCCATACCAAGGATATTGTTAATTGCATTGGTTCCAAGGAAGCCAAGGAAAAGTCCTGTAAAACTGCCGAAAAGCCCCATTATAAGGCTCTCCTGGAAAAAACGCTTCATTATCTGAGCTCTTGTGGCCCCTACAGCCTTCATAATGCCAATCTGCTTCTTTTTCTCAGAAACAGACATGATCATGGTGTTTATAATTCCAAACATGGCAACCAGTGTTGCAATAAAGCCAATTCCGAATGTTATTGCTCGGATTGTGCCAATTGACTCTTTTACACTCTGTGCAGCATCCTCTGATGTCTGCACTTCAAGATTAGGATACTCTTCTTTTATGGCATCAGCGATTTCTCCAAGCATTGAAATATCCTGTGCTTTTACAAATGCAATTGTTGTATATTCCTCATCTTCAGGGAAAAGATCATCCACAGTCTCCCACGAAGTCTGGAAACCAAAATCCATTGTCCCGCCAACTTCTTCCAGAAGACCGACCACTTCCAGGTCCTCATCTTCAAATCTGACATAATCACCCATATCATAGCCAGATTCTTCCCTTGCCTTAAAACCTACAACCACGGCGTACTCTCCGGGGTCGGGCCAGTCCCCTTCCTCCATTTTCAAGTTTTCAAAAGCAACAAGCTCCATTTTATCAAGCTGGATACCCGCCAGGAACTTATTGTTGGACATTTCAAAACGGATTCCAGCAGTAGCCTCAACACCGGAGATTTGCTCAATCTCTTCAATATCAGACAGAAGTATCTTGCTACCGACTGGCGGACCCATATCAGACTGTCCTGCTTCTTGCAAAATCAGCCTACCTGAAACAAGTTCAAGTTGACCTTCAACCAAGCTGACAATTCCAGAAGAAATTGAGCCAAGAGAAACAATAGTAGTTATTGCAATTATTATACCCAGCGCTGTTAGAAAACTTCGCAGTTTGTGGCTGCGTATGTCCTTCAGCGCAAGGTCTAGCATCTAAGTCCCCTCTATTTCTTCTTAATGAAAAACTCTGCAGCTTTACTTTTCTTTTTGAAGAAAGGTAAGTTAAGAGGTGGTTTGTTCTTTTTTCTGCGGTAAATATAATACCCCTCCCCCACTGCTATTAAGAAGAACAGAACTGCCCACTTACTGACGCCTCCGCTTGAGCCAGGAACTTCAACATCAATTGTCTGGTCATATTCCACATTGTTGTCGTCAAGGTAGTGAATTACTAGCTGACCTGTTCCGCGTCTGAAAGTTTTGAACCTCAGAGTTGAGTGCTTGTCAGGTTTGAGCTCATTGTCAATTTTGACACTCATTACTTTTCCGCCCTGAACCAGTTTGACACTGATTGCTTTTGCTTTTGCTGTTCCAAGATTCTCCATTTCAACTTTGTAGTCAGTACCATCTATTTCAGTGTTCAAAATCTCAAGAATAGGTGTGCCAGATACTGGAATACCGATATCGAATGTTTCAGTGTTTGTTGAGCCGAAATCATCCTGATAAGTCAGGGTTATGTCAGCATCATAAGTTTCTGTTTCAGCATCGCTGTCAACACTGACTGTGAACAGGAATTCTGAAGACTGGCCTGGGAGAAGTGCATTGACATAATACTCACCACCAGACAAAACAGGTTTGATATATTCAGTATCAGAAATAATGTCCCCGAAAATAGCATGAGCAGGATTGTCGCCAACATTTGTAACAATTGCTTTTAGTGTGGTTTCCTTGCCAGGCTCAATCATGTCATTCTCGAATGTGATATCACTTAGATATAACGATACATCACTCCCAACATTGAAAGAGAAACTCTTTTGTGTTGGGGATTGTGTTCCGCCAGAATACCATAGTTTGACTGTTATTGTCTTTCCGCCAGTTGTTGCTGTGCTTGAAACAATAAGCGGAACCTGGACTGCTTTTGTATCTCCAGCAGAAACACCGCCGATACTGACCTTTCCTGTTGAGTATCCGGAAACTGAAGCATCAGCTATTATCTCATAATACATGTCAAATAAGCTGACCTTGGCTGGGGCTTCCAGTGTGAAGCGCAGGTTTATTGTGTCTCCTGGCTGGGAAACTTTCTCAACAACTCCGCCCCCAATAATGAGCTCGGCGTCATTGCTCGCAGCCAGTGCGGGGGCTGAGAGTATTATTGCAAAAAGCAACGATATTATTATCAGTTTTTTCATTTTGTTTTTAACCTCAGACAGTATACCACTCTTTTTTGGATTTACTGTTAACTATTTTTCCATCCTTCATGAGGATGTGCTTCTTGGCCTTTTTGGCAAGACCAGGATCGTGAGTAACCACAAGAATTGTTTTCTTGTGGTTTTTATTAAGGTCGTGGAGCATTTCCACGATTTCATCGCCTGATTTTGTATCCAGGTTTCCTGTAGGCTCGTCAGCAAGTATGACTTCCGGGTCATTTACAAGCGAGCGGGCAATTGCAACACGCTGTTGTTGTCCTCCAGAGAGCTCATTTGGCTTGTGGGTCATTCTGTCGCCCAAATCAACAAGTTTCAGGAGCTTTTTTGCTTTTTCTTCTGAGTCTGAAGTTGAGTTTCCGGCAAAACGCATTGGAATTGCAACATTTTCAAGAGCAGTAAGGCCAGGAATCAGGTTGTAAGATTGAAATATGAATCCGATTTTGTTTCTTCTGACAAGTGCGAGCTCATCTTCTGAGAGGTTTGACACATCGTGGCCGTCCAGAAAGACATGCCCTTTTGTTGCAGTGTCCAGACAGCCCATAATGTGCATGAGTGTGCTTTTTCCTGAGCCAGATGGTCCGAAAAGTGCAGCATACTCGCCTTTGAAAATTTTTAAATCAACCCCGCTGAGTGCGTGAGTAGCTGTTTCGCCGTGACCGTATGTTTTCCAAACATCTCTGGTCTCAAATAGTACTTTCTTTTCCATATCCCCTAAGAGTGTATAGTAATTAGGGGTTTAAAAAGGTTTATAGATATGTGAAAACATAGAAAATGTATGGATATTCGGATACTTGGGGACATGCATATGAAGGAGTATATGGTTGATTTTAATGAACTAGTTAAAGATATTGAACCCGGACAAAAAATTGCGCTTCTGCTGGAAGGTAATGGAAGTAAAGGGGATGTGAGTAATATTGAACCATTTTTTAAAAACTTCAAGGAGAAGTATCTTGAATTTAAAAAAAGCACATATTATGAAAGATACATTGGCCTCAAGGGAGACAACTTTGAAACAATTGAAGATTTTTTTGAAAGAACTGAGAATTTTTTGAATTCTGGAGAAAAAGAAGTACAGGAAGTTAACATAGCTAGGAACAAATTGTTAGAGGAGAAAACCACATCACTTACAATGAAATTTGCATTAAACAGGAAAAGAACAATTGCGCTTTACGAGGCTATTCTTGATAAAACAGACGATGTTGATTTGCATGGGGGGGATTATAGGTATACGCCAATAGATAATTTAGTTTCTTTTATGTATACTTACAAACTGAAAAAAGAAACCAATATTGATAAAGAATTAAAAAAAGAAGGGGTGTTTGAACAGTTCAAGAGCCGTTTTTCATCAGCGGGCCACAGATTTGTATCATTAGGCCTTGGATTTGCTGCAAAGTGCAAGGAACTTGAAAAAGATAATTATGATTTTGCATATCACATGGTTGGAACAAGACACTGGAGTGATATTGAAAACGGCTGTGCGCTTTTCGGAATGAACACATATTGCGTATTTATGCCTGTAAGAACAAACATGCCAACGAGTGAAGATAACAGAAAGAAAATTGCAAAAATATTCTTAAAATACGCAAAGAAAAAGATAGGCGCTAAGAATCTTTATGTATTAGTAAAAAACGTTAGAGATGGAAAGATACCAGTTGATGAAATTGTTGAAAATTTATAATTTACTAATTTTCACAAACTCATCAGCACTGATTTCAAACACTTTCCTTTCGCCAATTTCTCCAAGCTTATCTACAAATTTCTGAACATCTTCTTTCGTCGCCCCTTCGCCCCGTCCCTGCTTCGCCCCAAACTCTTTCCAAGAATGCATCAAAGCTTTCTTCAGTTTCTGATTTTTGTGCTGGAAAGCTGCTCTGACTATGCTGTCAAATTTTTCCAAGGTGTTAGGCGTTGGGCGTTGGGCGTTAGGTTTTGGGGTGATTCGGACTATTGCAGAATCCACTTTTGGAATTGGATAGTATTCCTCTTTGGGAATTTGCTCGACCAGTTCTACATCTGCTCTAACAGAGCAATTAACTGAAAGTCTAGAATAGTTTTTAGTGCCTGGTTGTGCGACCATCCGCTCTGCAAATTCTTTCTGCAAACACAGAACAGCAAGCTCTGGTGCGTATTTCAGTATTTTAAAAATTAATGGTGAGGAAATTGAATACGGCACATTTGAAATTATTTTATTGAATTTCGGTGTTTCATACTCCTGGAACAGCTTTTCCCAGTCAACTTTCAGAGCATCTGCAATTACAATCTGGATATTCAGCTTCTCCAGAATCTTTCTGAAGCTTTGGTCAAGCTCAATTACTGTCACGTTCTCAGTTTTTTCAAGAATTTTTTCAGTTAAAGTGCCAATCCCAGGACCGATTTCAAGAATAGTGTCAAGTTCTGTTACTCCAGCATACTCTACTTCTCTTTTCAGAATTGAACTATCATACAAAAAGTGCTGGTCCAGCCTCTTTTTAGTCCTGATATTATTTTCACTTAAAACTTGCTTGAGTTCACTCAGTTTCATGGTAAATAATTATAAACTAATTCTCCATCAGAGCCTTGTAAGCATCAACATCAGCTTTTACAGACTCTTCAGTAGGTTTTTTCTTCTTTTTCTCGTGTTTTGGCTCTGAAATGATTGTCTTGACATCCTTTTCATCTCCATCTTCAACCTGCTCGCCAGATGCTGAAAGCGGAACTCCGACAAAGATTTTGTACTTTATCTGCTTCTTTTTGTCATCCTCGCCCTGTAGTTCCCAGATTATTCTCTTGATTATGAGTTTTTGAGGCTCTGGAAGCAGTTTCACCCGCTTTGCAATATCTTCATAGCTTGTGAAAGGGGTTTTGCGAATATCAGTAATCTCCCACATGTGCTTTTTGCCGACTCCTGGAAGCAGTTCAAGTCTGTGCAAACGTGTGGTTAGTGAACCGCACTCATTAAACCACTTAACAAACAATTCTTCTTTTTCTTTGACAAGCTTGTCAAGAGTGAAATCAAGCTCAACTCTTGCAGTTGATGTCAGTTCTTTGTAGTTTAATTTTCGGATAATGTGATGCACTTTTTCACGGGTGCTTTTTCCAATATAGAGCCTGTCGCTTGCTACAGATGATTGTTCCTCGCGTAGAGAAACTTCTAGTAGTGAAAAAAATTCTTCCCCAACAACTTGTGCAATTCGTTTCTCTCGCTTGTATCCTGGAGTGGCACTATCCACTCTCCCTTCGGACAAGTAGTCGAGAACAATTGCGTATTCCTCTGATGGCATTTTAGTTACTTCCGGTACTTATTCAGAGTTTCAATAATAGCGGAGATCTCTTCGTCACCTAGGACGAAGTGTTCTTTTGCAAAAACTAGCTTTACTTCATCAGGAGTCTCTGGCATAACATCTGCGAGTGATATGCCGTGCCCCTTGTTGAGCTTCTCCATCTGCGAAAGCTCTTCAACAAGCTTTGCAGTGTCTTTACTTGATAATTTTGAGAATTTCTTGCAGTATTCAAGGGTAAGGTTCTGCTCATAGCTGAGCTCGCCCTCTTTCTTCCTCTTGGTAATTAAGTCCTTAACTTCTGCTAGAGGTAGTGGTTCTTTGCTGATTAGTTTCTTGCCAATCATTTTTTCTCCTGTGATTTTGGCACAGTGGGTGCCAAGGAATTTGAATTTTTTGTATCTCGAGGCGCACGCTGTGACTTTGGTTTGACTGCTTTAGGTTTTGTGGTTTTTGCAGTTTTCGGTTTTGGAGTTTTTGTTGCTTTTGGTTTTTCCTCGGTTTTCTCTGTTTTCTTCTGAATTTTCTCTGGTCTCAAGTGCTCTGGCCTGCATGTGAATTTCTTGATTAGTTTGCCGTCCTTTACTCCGACAACGAATGAACGTCCTCGTGATTCAAGAACTTCTCCGAGTCTTCCTTGATACCTGGGATGAGGCATCCCAGAGTGCACTGCAGGATTCAAGAAGATCCTGACTTTTGCACCGTTCTTGAAAGTTTGCAAAGCTTCTGCTATGGAAAAGCGTCCGCCTTTCAGTTTATGTCTAGTTCTGGATCTAAATCCTCTTGATCTTCGCATTCTTCCTCACGCAGTTTTATGACCGGGTGGCTTATAAATACCTTTCGTTTGTGGGGCATTCTCACAACATTTATATACCCCTGCTTTTATCAGTATAGCACTCAAAGGTTCTAATTCTGAACCTTTATGAGACGATGACCCAGAAATGGGTAGTTGAGAGGTAAACTAAATGACAAACAAAATATCAAGTGATAAATCTAACACAGCTTATGATGCTATAAGCCGCGCCAAAGACTCAGGAAAAGTGAGAAAGGGCGCTAACGAAGCTACAAAGGCTATAGAGCGAAAGCAGGCTCTGCTTGTGGCAACTGCAGAAGACACTAGCCCAGCTGAAATTATTGCACACATCCCAGGCTTGTGCGAGGAAAAAGGAATACCGTACATTTCAGTTCCTAAGAAAGAGGAACTTGGAAAAGCTGCTGGTCTTTCAGTTCCAACAACTGCTATTGCTATTGTAGAAGCAGGCGAAGCTAAAAAGATTCTTGAAGATCTTGTAAAAGGCGGAGATGCTCCAGCTAAGAAGGCAGAGAAGAAAGAAGCAGTAAAAGAAGAGAAAAAGGCTCCAGAAAAGAAAGAAGAGAAAAAAGAAGAGAAA
>DAPM01000001.1:8333-9123 GCA_002502135.1 archaeon UBA543 | reverse complement strand
GAGAAAAAAGAAGAGAAACCTGCAAAGAAAGAAGAAACGCCAAAAGCTGAGAAGAAAGAAGAAAAGCCTGAAAAGGAAGACAAGAAAGAGTAAGCTGATCTATTAAAATGGGAAAATCAAAACCAAATCCAAAAGAAGAGCAGCCAGATAAGAAAAAAGAGAAGGCTGTAGTAGAAACACAACAGCCGCATAGCTCAACTCCTGCAAAGGTTATGGAAATAATCCGCAGGACAGGTGCTACTGGCGAAATAACACAGATTCGCTGTGAACTGATGGATGGACGAGAAAAAGGACGTGTTATGAGGAGAAACATCAAAGGGCCTATTCGACTCGGAGACATTCTCATGCTCAAACAAACTGCTGTTGAAGCAGCAGAAATAAGACAGGTGTAAAATGGCTGAACAATGTATTTTCTGCGGGGAAACAGTTGAAAGAGGGACTGGAAAGTTTCTTGTTCGAAAGGACGGAAATTTACTATGGTTCTGCTCTAGCAAATGCGAGAAAAATCACAAACTTGGCAGAAGTCCAATCAAAACCCGATGGACAAAGACTTACAGAAAGTTCAAGGGTAAACTGACAAAAGCTGAGGAAATGAAGGATGTTCAGGCTGAAGCTGAAAAGAAAGAAGCAGATGCAGCAAAGCCAAAAACACCTAAATTCAAGGAAGACAAAGAAGAGAAGGAATCACCAAAGGAAGAGCCTAAGAAAGAGGAGAAGAAATAATAGCTAGTGGCTAGTCTGGATAAATTGGTTAACGCTTGTGGCTCGTAGCTACGAGCTGAACAAACTC
>DAPM01000001.1:0-8011 GCA_002502135.1 archaeon UBA543 | reverse complement strand
AACTTAACCAAACAAGCCACAAGCAGAACAAATTTAATCAGAACAAGCCGAATCAACAGGACAAACAAAAAATGGAACCAGAAATTCAACAAACTTTTTCAATGATAAAACCGGATGCAGTCAGCAAGAATCTGATTGGTGAAATTCTAAAACGACTTACAGATGCAGGATTCACACTATGTGCTGGTAAACTGGTTAAAGTTGCCAAGGAACAGGCTGAAGAGCTGTATGTTGAGCACAAGGAAAAGGAGTTTTACCAAGGATTAGTTGATTTTGCACTTGAGGGACCTGCATTCTTAATGATTTTGAAAAGGGAAGATGCTGTTGCAAAGCTAAGAGAAGTTATTGGAGCAACAAATCCTGCAAATGCAGAGCCTGGAACTATTAGAGGCGATCTGGCTAAAGAGCAGGAGCTTCCAAGGAACATGATTCATGCTTCAGACTCACCTGAGAGTGCTGTTCGTGAAATTGGAATATTTTTTGAAGAGAACGAGCTTGTGAATTAAGCTATGTTTGGAAATTGCGTCGCTTAGTTCTGTTTTTACATCTCTGTTAACAAAGGTGTTACAGAAAGGTTTATATATGTGTTATTAATATGTTACAACTTAGTGACATTAGAGTTACTATATTTGTAACTGTTCAATAACGACAAAGTAACAGAACCGTTACACTTATAAACTCAAAGGTGTTACGGAGAAGTGACGAAATGTCAAATGAAACATCAACAGAACTCGTCAAAAGGGTTGAGGATTTCATCCACACCCAAGAGCAAGTTTCAATTCAAGATGTAGCGAAGCAGTTCAATATGTCTAGATACAGGACTAATGGCCTGTTAGGCATGTTGGTTGGGGCGGGCAAAATTGGTGTTAAACAAATAGGGCCTGTAAAGGTTCACTATTGGAGGAGGTGATTAGATGGCTGGATTTGCTCAGTCTTTGTACTTTGCAATGGCTCCGCTAGCTCAAGCAACAATAGCGCTTGTGCCTAAGGCAGTAGCCGCGATTATCATATTAATCGTAGGTTTCATTGTCGGCAAGCTTATTGGCGCTGCAGTAGAGGAGATTTTGCTAAAGGCAAGGATCGATCAGTATGTTCGCTCAAAACGAACAGAAATCAAGCTAAGCCACATCTTTGCAGTTATTTTGAAGTGGGTCATCTACCTAGTTTTCCTCCAGCAAGCAGCACACACCTTGGCAATACCGATAATCTCAACCTTCTTAGGTGAGATAATTGCGTTCTTGCCTGGCGTGATTGAAGCCATCATCATCGTAGGTGTTGGTTATGCGCTTGCTAGGTACGTGGAAGGCGTGGTTAGAGAGTCCGAACTTGCATATTCGGGCATATCTAGCAAAGTGTTCTTCTTCTTTATTTTGTACCTGGCTATCGCACTTGCACTGCCAAATGTGGGGATAAACGCAACACTTGTTAACAGTATTCTGTTGATAATTGTTGGAGCATCCGGACTCGGCGGCGCAATTGCAGTTGGTCTAGGCGCAAGAGAGACAGTTGGAACAATTTTGCGACGATATTTGCTTGACGTGCATAAAGAAATAACTAAAGCAGAGACTGCAAGAAAACGAAAACGATAAAGAAAAAGTAAGAGTAAAAGCGTCGCGACCAGGTAAAAGTGGTCGCGAGCGTACTTACTTCAAACATTTGCCTGGAAGCGGCATAAAGAACTCTATGTTCTAAAATGCCATTCTCCCACCTCCCTCAGGGCGCACTTGTGTGTCCTTTGCCGCTTCAGGGCACTTTTATTTCTGGTTAAATTTGTTCAGGTTTTAGGCGTTGGGCTTTAGGCCTTAGGTGTGTTATAACAGAACTAACGCCTAACGCCAAATTAATTACTCAAATAATTCAGAACGCCTAACGCCTTTCAGTTATTTCCTCTTCTTCTTTTCCGGGACTTTCCCATATCCTTTTCGGAGATTAGTTACAAAAGTTGCTAAATGCATCTCATACTCCCTAATTAAAAAGTCCTTGACAGGGCGCATAGGAGTTGGTTCAAAATCAAGAATAAAGCAACCATCTCGTGTTTTAGTGATTTTAATATCTAGATTTAGGAAATCCTTGGGTGTCTCAGCAGTTAGGACTAAGGGATAACTTATTTGGCTCTTCTTTAGGAGCGGAACACTTTCAGAAAATGTTGTATGCTGAAGACGCATGAAAGTTGAATGCTCATCAATTAAAACAACCTTTTCAGTCCACAAACCAGTATGCAGGTGCTTTGCATTCTTATCAAATTTCTCAAGCAAAGAAATAAAATCCTGCTTTGTGGCGACCATAGTATTCATTTAAGTATTTAGAACAACCTCACTATTTTTTCCAAAAACAGAAGGCAGACTTATGATATACGAACCGCCTTTTGAAAGTACAACAACTGGTCTGCCCTTCATAAGCGCATCCAGATTTATCTGATAAATGCCGATATCTTTGACTTTAATTGTTTCAATTCCGAACTTGGATTTTTCATCTTTTACAGCCTTTCTAGCAGCAGTGTACTTGTTAGAAACTTCTGGTTTGTCATAGGATTCAGGAGATGTAGTTAAATCCTGTTGTCCCTCCAATTTGTCCTCAGCAACTTGCTCCTGCTCAAGTTCCTTAATCTTCTGCTCAATCTGCGAATAAACCTTGTCAGCGCGCTCAACATCCTCTGGCTGTTTCACAAACAGGAAAATTCTGGCACCACAGTCACAGCCGTCCAATATAGGAACTTCATCGTCCTCAAAATACTTCTTGCATTTGAGGCATTGATGCATTCAGTTCTTCCTCCTGGTTGAGACATAGAATGCATCAGGATCACGTTTTATTTTCTCAATCAGATATGAAGGACCGACAAAAGTTAGTCCGGGTTTTGTAATACTTGCTCTGAATATTGAGGAAAGAAGGCGCATAAGCACATTGACAGCCATTGTGTTGCTCTTTTCCAGTGTGCAGAACTCTATGCCTGTGAACTCGCCGTCAATGCCATGCATTGTAGCTGTTACAAGCTTTGCTTCTTCATCAGCATCAAGAGCAGCATCAAGAACAACCATGTGGCCTTCCTTGACTTTCTTGAGAATAGTGTTTATTCGTTTCTCAACTGTTAGGTCTGAGAGTGTCTTCATGGAAATAAAATCCATGTCAAGTCCAGGAGTTTTCCTGGTTTTTGTCTTCTTTGCTTTTGGTTTTGATTTTGCTTTAGTTTTAGCCATTTTATGCCACCTGCCCCGCAATAGTGCTGTAAAGCTCATCAAGATTTGTGCCTTTCAGAGCTGAGATCTCCACAACTGGGTGTTGAGGAAACGCATCCTTGATCGCTGCAGGTTTAGCTTTTGGAAGATCTGTTTTATTTGCGCATATTACAACCGGAATGCCCTTTGCTTCCAGGTTGCCGAGCAACATGATATTAACCTGAGTCAAAGGGTCTTTTGTTGAATCCATCATAACAATAACATTGTCCACATTGTCGAGCCACTTTATGGCCTCGATAATAGCTTTAGTTGCTTCTTCTGCAAGTGTTTTTGCTTCAGACTGGACATATTTGCCTGTGATTTTCTTTGCCTTTATTTTTATTTTGAGTTCCTTGGCAAGAGCTGAAAGTTCTGAGTCTTTAACTTCAGCCTTGACTTTCTTGAGAATTGTAGCTTTTTTCGCTTTTGCAGTTAATTTAATCTCTTTGTTCTTTGCGATTTTCTTAAGTGCTGATACTGAAAGATCTGAAAAAGAGACATTGCTTCCTGGATTTGAAGGCAATCTCTTATATTTCAGGAATTGTTTGTAATCGACCTGAGTTGCAAGACCTGGCATGTCAAGCAAATTCATATTAAGTGTCTTGTTACCGGCTTTTACTTCCACATGTTCTTTTTTCTGAATCATCCGAGTTGTGTGTGGCATCTCAGAAACCACTCCAACAGGTTCGCCCAGCCAGTCCATAGAAATCTTATTGGCAATAGTAGTCTTGCCAGTGTTGGGCTCTCCGTAAATACCGAGACGTATCTCTCGTTTTGAACCAAAGAGCCTGTTAAATAATCCTCTAAGCTTTCGAATAAATTGCTTCATTGTTGCTCATTCTCCCCACATATATGTATAGTACTCACAGTATTTAAAGGTTGATGCTGGGCGTCAGATAAGACCGATTAGTGTCAGAAGATAGAAGATAAGACTTATTACAACACCTGCAAGCAGCATTTTGGCCCCGTGTATGAACACATTCTCCTTGGAAGTTTTTCCAGCAAACATTCCAAAACCAAAAAGAGCAACACTGACAGCTCCGAATGAGTAATAGTAAGCCCTAGCTGTTGTAAGTGTACCCATTTTTACAAAAAAGAATGGTGTTATGAGTATAAATGCCACAACCAGTGGAACCATGCCATTTACAAATGAAATAGTGTAAGCCATTATTTGCTCTTTTCTAGCATAATGGGTGTTGTGCATCTTTCGCATCATATGGTGCTCAAGCTCTTTAATTGAACGTTTTACTTCAGCAAATTCTGCAGTGTAGGCACCCCAAATCCCTGAAATGCATAAAGCAATTGCAGCTCCAATGCTTGGAAGGATAACAAGCTGTACATTTGTGGTTCCGGAAAAGAAGTTTGCAAGAATTATACCCAGCATAGTCAGTGCACCGTCAAATGAATTCATTATCACATAACGACGGACGATTTCATTATGCAGAAGACGCTGTATGAACTTCATTTTTTAATTATTTTGGAGTAATGCCTTCACCAAGACCTATGATTTTCTCTTTGCCAAGAACAACTCTGTCAATACTGTGGATTGCGCCACCATTATCCATTATGATTTTCTTTACAGCATCAAAATTTATGTTGTTCCCTTCAATTGTCATTTTAACAGACTCGGTTTTGTTGTCAACAGCATAGACGCTGTTGTTAACGCTTAGGACACTTGCCTGCCGGCATACGAATTTGCCAAACTCGACAATACTAGGATTGTGTGGTTTCAGTATATCCAGCACAATTATTTTTACTGGAGCACTCCGAGAGCCGTATTTTTTTGCCATGGTAATGTGATATGAAAGGGGGGTATTTAAGTATTACTTGACTACTCCCCATTGGCCAATAGCTGTATCTAATTCTATGTGCTTTTTAGCATATTGTTTTAGAGTCTGTTTTTTCATTACAGCATCAACTGCTTGTCTGAGTGCTGTTCCGCCGACTTTAGTTCCACCTGGGTGTCCGTGCACCCCTCCTCCGCATTGTATGACAATATCTTTACCATAGTAGCGGACTAATGCTGGAGTCATTCCAGGATGGAGTCCGCCTGAGCAGACTGAGAATACTGGTTTTATGTTGTGGAGGGGTTTATTCATTGCATCATGAATCTGTTTGATTTCCTGTGCTTGTCCCTGCATTTTGCCAACTCCAGTGCCGATGTGGAGCTGATCCACTCCAGAGAGTCTGGCAAGTTTGGCAAGTGCGAGCATTGAGATTCCGTGTTTGGAGTTTCGAGTGATTGCAGCATGCATTGCGCGGTGAGCGTGAATGAACATTCCCCAGTTCATGTTTCTGATGTGCTGGAGAGCGCCGTAGCCAACTGTCAGGATGTCGATCATAATGCATTTTCCGCCATGGTCTTTAACGTATTGTGCGCGTTCTGCCATATCAACGCCGGTTATGTTTGGCGCATACACTTTCTTTTCACCGGTTTCTGATTGCGCTCTGTCGCAGGCGTCAAGAACAAGCGGAATTCTGTCTTTGAATCTGCAGAATTTCTGATCTGTCAGGTTCTCGTCGTCTTTTACAAAATCTAAGCCACCTGCCCAGGCCTGATAGGCAACCTCAGCTGTTTGTTTTGGGTTTAATCCGACTTTTGGCTTGACTATTGTTCCAGTGTGGGGTCTGCCTGTTTTATCTGTTCTGAAGATTTTTCTGACCCCGGGCATGCCGAATGCTGGGCCTTTGAATGTTTTTGCATAAGCTGCAGGAATTGTGAAGTCATTCAGGCGCAGGTTTTTCACGATTTTCATTCCAAAGATGTTGCCAGCTGCATCGCTCAGGAATTGAGGAACTGAGCCTGCTTCGAAAATATCGAGAGGGTAAGCGACTTTGACATTGTTCCCGCTGATTTTGAAAACTATTGCTGCAAGGTTTTTGAAGGATTTTTGGTGGTGATGCAGTGGAGTCCATGTGCCAGTTGATGATTCTGCTGCAAGACCAGCTGCGCACATTTTGACTTGGGACTTCGGGCATTCCATATAGAAATCAGCAATCAGATGCTTAGCTAGGTCTGGTTTGAATTTGAGATTAATGTAGTGGCCTTGGTTCGCGTATTTCATAATTGGGGTTAGGGAAAAAGGTTATTTAAAGGTTGAGATGCTAGAAAATGCTATGACTTACGAACTTTTGGAACATGAAGCAGATATTGGCGTAAAAGGAATTGGCGCAACTTTAGAGGAAGCTTTTCAGGAAGGCGCTAAGGCAATGTTTTCTGTTATGGTTGATTTGGATAAAGTTGATGCAAAAGAGAGTGTGGATGTGCATTGCGAATCTGATTCAATTGAAATGCTGTTTGTGGAGTTTCTGAATCGGTTGCTTGCAGATATGACAATTAGCGAGATGGTTTTTTCAAAATTTGAAGTGAAAATAAGTAAAGGGGCGCCGGGGCTCGGGGGCGCCGGGGCGCAGATTGAAAAATATACCTTGACTGGAAAAGCATTCGGAGAACCACTTGATCAGGATAAACACCAGACCAAAACCGAGGTCAAGGCAGCTACTCTTCATGGAATAAAATATGAGAAAACTGAAGAGGATCATCAGATTCAGTGCGTGGTGGATGTATAATGGATTTAACTTTAAAAAAAGCAGAAGAGCATATTTGGGAAATGCCAAAGAATGGTGATATGCTAGTGCCAGGAAGGATTTATGGAGATTCTGAAATAATCAAGCATCTAGAAGATGATGTTAAAGCTGGAAAAGAGTGGCATGCACTAAAACAGGTTTACAATGTTGCGTGTCTGCCGGGAATTCAGAAAGCAAGTTTGGCAATGCCCGATGTGCATCCAGGTTACGGTTTCCCAATTGGCGGAGTAGGAGCTTTTGATGTTAAAGAAGGAGTAATAGCTGTTGGAGGTGTTGGTTTTGATATTAATTGTGGAGTGCGGACACTAAAAACAACTGTTTCCAAAAAGGATGTTAATCAGAAAAAACAGTTGCTGGCAGAAGCACTGTTTACGGGAGTGCCGGCTGGATTGGGTTCTACTGGAGACATTAAGCTAACTGAAGCTCAGATTGATGAAGTTCTTGTAAAAGGAGCTGAATTTGCAATGGAGCAGGGCTATGGAATAAAATCTGATCTTGAATTTATTGAAGAAAATGGGAAAATCGCAGGCGCAGATCCTGAAAATGTTTCTAAAACAGCTAAGCAGAGGCAATTTAAGCAGATTGGAACATTAGGTTCTGGAAATCATTATTTAGAAGTGCAGTATGTTGATGAGATTTTTGATGAGGAAGCTGCAAAAGTTTATGGTTTGGAGAAAGATCAGATTTTAGTTTCAATTCACTGCGGAAGCAGGGCTCTTGGGCATCAGATTGGAACTGATTATCTTGTTGATTTGGAGAAAGCTAGTAAGAAATACGAAATTCCAATTCGGGAAAAGGAATTGGTTTGCGCACCTTTCCAGAGTGAGGAAGGCCAGAAATACTTTAGTGCTGTGAATGCCGGTATTAATTGCGCTTTTGCAAACCGGCAGGCGCTTGCACACTTGACAAGAAAAGGATTCAATACTGTTTTTGGAACAACTGATGAAGATGTTGAAACATTTTACGAAATTGGTCATAATACTTGCAAATTAGAGAAGCATGATGGAAAAGAATTGTTAGTGCATAGGAAAGGTGCAACAAGAGCTTTCGGGCCTGGCAGGGACGAAGTGCCAGAGAAATACAGAAGTGTTGGACAGCCAGTTCTGGTTGGCGGAACAATGGGAACTTGCTCTTATATTTTGCATGGAACTGAAAAAGGAATGAGTGATACTTTTGGTTCAGCTTGTCACGGAGCTGGTAGAGTAATGAGC
>DAPM01000008.1 GCA_002502135.1 archaeon UBA543 | reverse complement strand
ACTCCTTAATCCCTTTTAATTTCTCTTTAACTTCTTTCACTAACCGCTCGTCAGTATAATTGTAAATATCAACTATATCTAGGTTGAATATTCTTCTCTCAAAACACAATGTCGGGAAGCGTTTCTTGACTTCTTCCACTTGTTTCTGCGAGAAAACAACTATGTTATCAGCCCATTTGACAAGCTCTTCTGTTACAGGGTTCTTTTCAGAGTATAACCCAGCAGATTTCGAGCCAGGAGTCAGTTCCTCAGCAGTTACACTCCGATTCTTGTTCTGGTTGCAGATGAAAAGTGTGTTAGTCATTTTTAAAAATAGTGCCGGGGAGGCTATTAAGCCTTCCCCCTGAGTTTTGCCTGCAGTTTTTCTCTTTCGATCTCCATTTGAGCAATCCGCATATTATTTTCTTCATAATCCATAAAGAGCATATCTCTTAATTGCAGATGTTCCTCAATCATCTTCTTTTTTTCAGTTTCAGTATTCTGATCTTTGAGTATTTTCAACACTTCTTCTACTCTGTGTAGCTCGTTCTTCTGAATATCTCTCCTACTTCTTGTAATCTCTATCCTTCCTTTTATCCGCTCAAGCTCAAATTTCAGATGAGTTCCCACTAATTCTTGTTTAATCTTTAGTTTCTTCACCTCCTCCCACTAAAAAGTAGGAACTTCGCTAGTTTTGGGTGGTATAAAAAGGTTTATGTTGTCAGAACTCTCCCATGCACTAATCCTTTTTCAGCTTTTTTTGTGCAGAAATTGTATTTCTCCATGATTTGTTCATATCTTTCAGCTTCATTTAGATATCCCATTGCAATTCTCAAGACAATTGCCCTGATAAATTCCCTTCCGTCATGATTGACTTCGCAGAACGGACAGATCTTGTCAGTTGGCCAGACCTTGTCCTTGTGATTTTTTAATTTTGGTAGAAAGTGTTCCAACACAGCTGTTGTTGCTTTTGAGAATCCTCGCAGGATTTCTCTTGTTTCTTGTTCTTCTTTAGTCCGATTGTCATCGTCCTTTGGTATAGCGATATCCTCAAAAGTATCATTGAAATCCCCATCAAGGACTGGTTCGCCTATTAGCACATTCACATCAGGATCACATGATTCATAGAACACTTTTCCCATTTTCTTTCCTCGTCCTACTTTGTCGCCTTTCGGTCTTCCTGGGTGCGAGGTCTTCTTGCGCACTTCTCTGGCTGTGCGCGCGTCTATGGCTCTTAGGTTTGTAAGCGTTTCCAGGTGGTTGTATAAACTCTGCATGCTTATGTTGAGTTTTTCTGCAATCTTTTTTGCAGTAGCGCCTCTTGTTCCTGATTCGTAAACTTCCATCAGGACTTCGAATAGGCCTTCCTTGCCGATGATCCTCGCGTCCTCTTTGTCTATAACTGAGATAAAGGGCGTGTAGTTGACTCTTGGTTTAGGTTCTTCTTCCATGAATATTACTTGTTTTTGCTTATATTAATAATTTTCTATAAATTATAGAAAATTATACCAAAACCTTTAGGTAATAATGTTACTATGATTATTACTATGAGCAAGATGAAATGCCGCGCTTGCGGATACGAGTGGATCCCCCGGGTGAACAACCCGAAGGAGTGCCCACGCTGCAAAACGCGCATGGATTACGAGCTCAAACGAGGTGAAGAAAAATGAAAAAAGAAATTAAAAACGAAAATAAGAAGCCGAAAAAAGGAGGAAGAATGCCTTTTCCGCCTTCTGAATCCTTAATTGAATACCAAGGATCAGGGTTTTGGCTTACTGTGAGCTCTCCTGAGCTCAAAGATAGCAAGAAAACCTTCACAGAGCTTTATGAGAAGCTCAGAGATGAGAAAAATGCTGAGAAGCAGGGGTACCATGGGTGATTTGAAATGGAAATAAAGAAATCTATGACAAAAATGGAATTAGTGAAAAATATTGGTCGAGTTGCTACTGAGTTCTACATAAGGGAAGAAGGGATCTAAATGACAAAACCACAGAAAAATCGTGATGTGCAGTTAGCAGGAATAATAATTATGAGTGTTTGTGTTACTATTGGAGTAGTGAGGTGGCTTCTGAGCTTAATATGATGGATGAAAAGCGCAAAGTTTACTGGCTAACTCATGTGAATGTTGGAATAATGATTATTGGATCTCTCTGGATATTCTGGATAGCCAAAGGATCAATAGTAAAAACTATTTCACTAGCTTGTGCAGTAGGAGCTTCATTTGGAGCTATTGAGTTTTACACTGGTCGGAAGCTTAATTTGGGTGAAGTAATTGATTCTTTGCTAATGCGAAGAATGGAGAGGAAAGCTAAAAAGAGGTATGCTGCGTACTGAAAGTTAATCTTAAATAGGCTTCTCAGGCGAAAGACTTAAAAGGAGGGGGCAAAATTTCGCCCCTATATATGTAGGAGAACACAAAAATATGAAAGAAAAAATATTTATTAAGCAAAAAGAAGATTCAGAAGAATACAGAATAATCCTTGTAGAAGGACCAATTCCGCCAGAAATAATGGAACGGGAGAATATTGGGAGGGCGAAATGAAAACAAAAATATGTCAAGCAATTGAATATACAATAGAAAAACATGGAGATGCCATTAGGAAAGGATCTAAGATTCCTTATTTCACACACCCAATAGCTGTGATGAACATCCTATTGGAAGAACAAGCATTTGATTCAACAATAACGGACGACGTTATTGTTGCAGGACTGCTTCACGATTTGAATGAAGATGCTGGGATCAGCATTGAAACAATAAAAGAATTGTACGGTGACACTGTTGCAAAAATTGTACTGGATGTTTCCGAACCTGAAGAGTTGAAACAGAGTTCTGACAAGAGAGGAACGTGGAAACAGCGGAAGGAACATTCAATTGAAGTAATGAAAACTGCAGACAGATTTTCAAAATTAGTGTTTTGCGCAGATAAACTTGCTAATTCCAAGTCTATTAACAATAATCTTCTTCTTGGAGAAGATATCTTTGCACAATTTAATACTGGAAAAGATGAAATCTTTTGGTATTACAATTCTGTGCTGGAAGTTCTTGGAGAAGATCAATCACTAAAAAATACTCGGATGTACAAATTATTGAATCTGACTGTTCAAAAAATATCTAAATTATCTAGTGAGGTGAGTGAGAAATGAGCGAAACAGTTATAATTGACGCGTGTCAGGTAGTAGTGAGGGGAGAGAAATGAGTCTTAAAAATTTCATAACAGACTTGAAAAATTCTAATCTTATTGCAGAATGTGAGTGCGGTGGAGAATTCAAGCTCTCTGAAGCCACTCTTTTTGATGGTATTGGTAAGTTTCCAGTTGAAGCTCTTGAAAAGAGAACAGAAATGGAGCAATCTTTGAAAGACTGGGCTGACACAATTAAACTGAAAAGGAAACGCGCAACTGTAGGTGCAGAGAAATCAGCAACTGCGATTGGTGTTGGTAAGAATCTTGAGAAAGTCTTGCCAACCATGAAGAATTTCCACTTACAGCTTGCTGACTGTAGATTCCTTGCAGATCCAATTGATTTAATGGTTTTCAATGGAATTACTACTAACAAGGTTCACTCTTTGTCGTTTATAGAGGTTAAGAGCGGGCAGGCTAAGTTGAATGCCAATCAGAAGGCTGTGAAAGCTGCTGTTGAGGATAAAAATGTTTCTTACAAGGAGATGCCATGAACCCTTTACTGAACACTTTCCAGAACTTCAAGCAAATCTTATGCGTGTGTCCTTGCTGTGGCGAGCTTCATAGGCTTTCAGACCTACATTTGAAGTACCGTGGCGCTGTGAAAAAGACTTGGTTGGATGATTATGCTGGTAAAGAAGGTGTACTCCAGAAAAGAGAGGACTCTTTTTTGGAAAAAGAGAAGAAATTGCGAGAAATAGCAAGAGGAAAAGGAAGGAAAGCAGCAGCAGTAGTGTTCAACCAGTCGATTGCTCCAGAATTCCAGAAAATGGGATTGAATCCGTATGATATTAAACCCGTTATGCACCCGATTGACTTCATGGTGTTCAAAGGAATGAACTCTCCAGATAATGTTGTGAATGATGTGATGTTCTTATCACAGAAAACTAAGAATAAGGATCTGAATGCATTACGGATGACAGTAAAGGACACAATTAAAAGGAAGGATTACGAGTGGAAAGTTGCTAGAGTTGATGATACTGGAGGGATTGAGTTTGAATAAATCACAATGGAAATAGATAAATACGTGGAGAAGAAGGAGAAAGTTGGAGTAACTTTGAGGAAGAATATTGGGGAGGGGTAAAAATGAAAATACTTACGCCAATTACACAAAAAGAATTAAAAGATGTCTTTGTAGGGAAAGAACGAATAAAAATCCCGTTGTACCAAAGAAGATACTCATGGGAAGAAAAACAAATTGAAGACTTGTGGAACGACCTAATGTCTTTAAACCCAGGCAATAAACATTTTTTTGGAACCATTGTTTTTATGTCAAGAGACCACGTTGCTCAAGAAATTGATACATTACAGGTTATTGATGGGCAACAAAGGATAACTACCATTTCAATACTTTTATGTGCAATACGGGATGCTTTTATTAAAAAAAATAGTGATCTTAAAACAAGAATAAAAGATATAGAACACGCTCTTTGGATTATAGATAGAGATGACAAAAAAAATGGGATGCGACTTGTTTTAGGAAATCTAGATAAACAAAGTTATGATTCGCTTGTTATGTCTAATTTTGATGAAATCACAAATCAAAAAATAAAAAATGCATATGATTTTTTCTACGAAAAATTTAATGAAATGACAGAAACGGAAATAAAAGAAGCACATGATAAACTTATGGATAATTTTATCTATGTTTCCGTAACGGCTACTGGTCATAAAGAGGCGTATCACCTTTTTGAAGCGATGAATAACCGAGGATTACCTTTATCTCCAACCGATTTAATGAAAAATTATTTATTAATGACATCTTCTGAAGAAGAAAACATAGATGAAGAAAGAATTGAAAAGATATGGGGGGATATAATAATGAATTTAGATAGTATAAAAGGTACTAGAAGTGATCCCGTTGTACTTTTTTTCAGACAATATTTTATGTCTTCAAAATATTTAGAAATTAATGAAAAAATAACTGAAAATCTGCTTTATGAACCAACTTTTGTAGAAGCTATAAAAACTGAAGATACTGAAAAAATGTTAGAGCACATCCGAAAGCAATCAGAACTTTATAACAAAATGCTAAGCCAGAGAATAACAAACTTTGGAAAAAATAAAGATATTGAAATAAATAAATTACTGAAAGATACAAAAACCATCTCAACAACCCCCTTTACTTTATTACTTAGAGCTTTTGAAGAAACAGAGTATGATAATTTAATAAAAATTATAAAAATGTGCAATTCTTTATTAATCCGGAGACAAAGTTGCGGGAAATCAACAGCCGAACACGATTCCTTTTTTAATCATTTAGCTCAAAATGCGTTTAAGAATGAAAATCCAGTAGAATATATACACAAATACCTGAAATCCGAAGGTAGATTTCCAGACAATAATGAATTCAAAAAACACTTTATCGAAAGAGATTTTAAATGGAATGATACTACCAAATATATTTTGAGCAAAATTGAAGAATCTGGGCTGGGTTGCGGAAGTAAAGAAGTTTCTGAAAACCGGTATAAAGTTCATATTGAACATATACTACCCTTAACCTTTTGTGATAGTTTAACGAAAAACTGGCTAAAACCAAACAACATATCTAAAGAAGAACATGATACCTTTAGAATGAAAATTGGAAATTTAACCTTACTGGAGAGAAAACCAAATATAAGCGCATCTAATAAAACATTTAAAGAAAAACAAAAATATTATACTGAAGAAAAAACAGACTTTAAAATGACTAACCAATTACTAAATTATACTCATTGGGGCATAGTGGAAATTAAAAAAAGGAGTGAAGAATTATCTAAAATGGCCGTTGGTATATGGGATTTTTAAAAAAATAGAAGCATATAAATATGGTGTTGGGGGGAAATGGATAAATTAACAATACAACAAAAAAAGGCTATTGAATACATCAATTCTCCTCTTTTAATTGTTGCAGGACCTGGGACCGGGAAGACAAGAGTAATAATAGAAAAAGTTCTTCATTTAATTAAGATTGGTTTTGATCCAAATAAAATCTTAGTAAGTACCTTTACAATTAAAGCCGCTGAAGAGTTAAAAGATAGACTTAGAGAAAAGGTTGGTAATAAAGTTGAAAATATGCAAATTTCAACTATACACTCCTTTTGCCAAACAATGCTTGATGAAGTTTCTCTTAAACTATGCTTCAAACGCTTTCTTGGAACTAATCAGGGTTGATAGTGCAGCAGCCCAGAGTAATGTTTGCACAACACTTGCTCTGAGTAAACTGCTTACAAGTAAAAGCCCGATCAAGACATACCCGTAAACAAGAGCCCATTTCTTTAAGTTCCACAATCCGTAAATCAATACTGGTACTCCAAGAATAGGCACTAGTGCGTATGCTAGGAATATTGTTGTGAGTGCTGTTGACGCTATGGAGAATAACCATATCCACACAATCACGTTCAGACCCCACAATCCTATCAGTATGTACTTCAGGATGTTTATGTTTTTGACAGCTTCTTCCCTGTCCTTAATAAAACTCATAATAATCTTTTACTATTTCACTGTATTTAAGTTTTAACCTTTCCCTTTATTTATCCCCAAAGTGCTAATTGTGAATCCTTTTGAAACTTTCCCAAAACATTCTTCACAAACAGTTTTTGCACTATCTTCAGCCAACTCTTTCCCACATTCAGAACAATGTTTCATTTATTCTCACCACACAACCCCATACCCAATCAGCCGCCATCTTTTATGTGGCTTGTGGCTTGTTTGGTTAAGTTTGTCCAGCTTGTAGCTTGTTTGGTTCCATTGGTTCAGCTTGTAGCCACAAGCTACTAGCCACCAGCCACAAGCACTATTGAACAACCCCATACCCAATAAGTCTCCACCTTGTCCCAAACCTGCGGGCAATTGTAACCCTGTCCCCTGGTCTTGTGCAGACAGGAAGCTTAAGTGCAAAAGTGTACGACTGCTTTTTGCCAACTGAAACCACTCCAACAGTTGTAGAAGTCCCGACATTCAGCATTAGCGACTCCTGATTCTGTAGAGGTTTGATAATCAGATCCTCTTTTGAGCCAACAACTCTTTCCAATAAATGAATTTCCATTGCCAGTTCCTTCTGAATTGGCGGCATTTTGCCAGGAATACCCAGAACTTTGCCTGAAAGCCCGTCAGATTTTGTAAGAGCAGGATCAAGACCGGTTTCAAGTCCGAAAGTTCCGCCTCTGCCAACTTTCTTGATTTTAGAACCACCGCAGGTTATTGAGCGGATTTTTGTCTTGATTGTGGAACCGTCAAGCATTGGGCCGATTTCAACTACGTCTCCGTCTTTTAATTCTCCAGAAACTAGAGCTCCACCCAGGATTCCACCCCGTATTTTCAAAGGATCAGAACCAGGCTTGTTAGTGTCAAAAGAGCGCGCAAGATACATTACAGAATCCTCGCCGGGCTTCTTCACTGGAGAAGGAATTGAGTCCTGGATTGTTTTGATTAAAAGATCAATATTGGTTCCGTGCTGAGCTGAAATCGGAACAATTGGAGCTTTTTCAGCAACAGTTCCCTTGACAAATGCTTTAATTTGCTTGAAGTTTTCAAGAGCTTTTGCAGGTTTTACAAGGTCAATTTTGTTCTGGACAATCAGAATGTTTTTTACTCCAACAATATCCAGAGCCATTAAGTGCTCTTTTGTCTGCGGTTGTGGGCATTCTTCATTTGCAGCAATTACCAGAATTGCGCCATCCATTATTGCAGTGCCTGTGAGCATAGTTGCCATCAGTGTTTCGTGGCCAGGAGCATCAACAAAAGAAACAATGCGCTCGAGCTTGGTTTCAGATTTGCAAGTTGGGCATTTCTTTGAAACTGAATAGCATGCAGGATCTTTGCATTTTGGGCATTTGTAAAATGAGCAATCAGCATACCCGAGCCGGATAGTGATTCCGCGTTTTAATTCTTCAGAATGACGGTCTGTCCAGACACCTGAAAGGCGTTCTGTTAATGAGGTTTTGCCGTGATCAATGTGGCCGACTAAGCCTATGTTTACTTCTGGAAGGTTTTTTGGCTCGTCAGTCATAAATTAATTCTTATCCTCCTTGTCAGAGGCGTTAGGCGTTGGGCTTTGGGCGTTAGGGTTCTCTTCCTTCGCTGCCCCGCTTTCACGCTGTCCCGCTGCCCCTTCCTCTTTCTTTTCTTCAGCTGGCTTTTCCTCAGGTTTTGCTTCTTCCTTAGGCGCAGCTTCTTCCTTTTTTTCTTCTGCGGCTGGAGCTTCAGCAGGTTTCTCAGCAGGAGCTGCTTCTTCTTTCGGTGCCCCGGCGTCCGGTGCCCCGGTGCCCCCATCGTCCTTACCAGCTTCCTCAGTTTTTGCCGGCGCAATCAGCTTATCAAGAGGCTGAGCCCCAACTTTAACAACTTTGAAATTAACTTGAACAATATCAGCGCCAAGCTTGTACCCGAAAACGCGTTTTTTCCTGCGTTCTCCAGGCCTGTCAGTATGGAAACCAACACCTTCAGAAAGTAAAAGTCTTCGAGCAGAACTTCCCTTAACATCCTTGCGCATTGGGGTTCCAGTTTTGTCAGAACCGCCAGTAAGCTCGAGCTCATAACCTGCAAGCCCGAGTGCGTCGCCCTGGAATTTCTCACCTATTTTCAGGCCTAGAAGCGACTTTTCATCTGTTTCAATTTTGTAGGACTTTCCGGTTTTCGGATCAGCCACTACGATTTTAAAGGTCATTTTTTGTTCCTCTTTATGCGGCTTGTGGCTTGTTTGGTTAAGTTTGTCCAGCTTGTAGCTTGTACCTTTTTTCGCATCAAAAGGTACTAGCCACTAGCTACAAGCTACTAGCCAATTATTTTGAAATCTTCTTAATCTCGTCCAGCAATGCGGTTTCATCAGCTGTCAAGAGGTCTTTTAATTTAGTCTTGAGAACTTGAATATCCCGCCCTGGAACGCGTACATAGAGGGTATCGTTCTCTTTTATATTCTTTCCGATTACCCCTCCAGCTATTGAAATCGCTACTTCCTGGCCTGCTGTTGCCTTTTTCCGGCTCTCCTTGTCCTCTTTAATCTCCTTGATATTGCCCACAACCTTGCCTTCAGAGTTCATTAAATCGTATTTTTGCTTGATAACACCAGCGAGCACTCTTATTCCGCATATTGCTGGTTTGGACTGTCTGAAAATGTATTGCGGAAGTAATTCGATTTTGCCAGGCATAACAGTTGTTTCAGCAATTTCTTCTTTGGATTTGTTCTGCTCAGTATCTTTCCACTGCTTGTACTCGTCAATCATGCTGTAAACAATGTCGCCCTCAAGGATTTTGATACCATTATCATCTGCTTCCTGTTTTGCATCATCAGAGACTTTAACATTGAATGCAAAAACAACTGCATTCAGATTGCTTTCCTTTTTCACAGCTTCTGCTTCCATTACATCTTTGCGGGAAACATCTCCAAATCCAGCTTTCCGAATCTTAATGCCCTCTTCATTGAACATCTTGACTAATGCTTCAAGTGAGCCGAGGGTATCTGCTTTCAGGATTGCGCCAATTGTATCTGTTTTAACTTGAACCTGCTCAATCTGCTTTTGAATTTCAGCTTTAACTTCTTCAATATTTCCACTAACAACAGAAACTGGAGCGCCTGCAAGGGCACCTTCCAGACCTGGAGCTGACAATTTTATTCCAGCTGCTGCTGCAACAGAATCAACAGCAGTATACTGCTTTCCAGTTCGCATTTCCATCATTGGATTTGGCCTGAAGAGTGCTTTTACTGTGGTTTCAACTGGAGCTTCCGTTGTTCCAGCAACAATTGTGTCGCCTTTTTTAATGCATCCGTCATAAAGAATAATATCAAGAGTTGTTCCAAGACCTTCTTCTTGTTTGACTTCAAGAATTGTGCCTCTGCCTGGTGAATTTGCATCAATTTCGAGCTTGTCCTGCATGTATTTCTGAGTAAGTCCTGTCAGAACCATTAAGAATTCTGGAATTCCCTCACCAGTTTTTGCACTAATTGGAACAACAGCAATCTGAGTTGTGAAATCCTTAACACGGTCGAACCGCTCAGAACTGTAGCCGTTTTTATGAAGAACTTCAACAAGTTGGTATAATTTAGTGTCAATATCCTGCTGAACATCATAGCGTTGATCCATAAAGTTCTGGAGAAGCGGTTTTTCAGTGCTGGTTTGCCAGCCTGAGACTGTGTCAAGTTTGTTTGCAACTACCACGAAAGGTGTTTTGTAAGTCTTCAGAATGTTCAGGGCTTCGTATGATTGAGGCATGAAACAGTCATTTACGTCCACAATTAGCACTCCAATGTCGCAAATTGAGCCTCCTCGCTTGCGGAGGTGTGTGAATGCTGCGTGGCCTGGGGTGTCTATGAACAAATAGCCAGGGAGAGTGATGTCAAGTTTTAGAGAATCAAGAAGAGTTCCGCATGTTTTTTGCACAGAAGAGATTGGCACTTCAGTTGCGCCAATGTGCTGTGTGATTCCGCCAGCTTCTTTAGCTGCAACAGTGCTGGTTCGAATATAGTCTAGAAGTGTTGTCTTTCCGTGATCGATATGACCCATTATTGAGACTATTGGTTGTCGAATCATTTGTTTGCTGAAGCTGGATTTTGTCCAATTTAGTAGGGAAATAAAGGGACGAGGGGTTTATTAAGGTTTAGGAACTCCGCCTGCTTGCGGAGGATGAGCGAGGGCATTCGTCGCTGATTAAATTTATGTAACGCCGAAGCCCTGTTTTGAAATTGGTTCGATCTGGCTGAGCAAGGCTCACGAACTTGCGTTCGTTCGCTTTTTTTCCTTGAAAGAAGAAGTGTGCGGGTCTAGGGAGTAAATCTTTTTCTGTTCACCAACCTGAATATTATTTCAATACAGGTGAGCTGCTAATGAAAGCAGCAACGACATTTTACTACGCACCATACCGGCTTCCTATTTAGCTATCATTGGAAGCACATTTGGCTTGCACTCACGCACACGCAGCTCGTTTCATCCAGATTCTCAAGATCTCTGCCTTTAGGGCATCATCGCATATATGAGGCTGGTATCGTTTCTGTACCTGCGCACGCCGCTCTCGCGACCAACATTACTGTTTGCGCTGCTAATAAGTGAAAGATTTTCCTCAGTCCCGAAAGGAACCGTAAGTCGTCCTCCTACTCCTCGCACAATTAATTATGGGTTTTGGATGGTATTTAAGCTTTATTACTGAACTTTTCAATAACACCTTTTGAAACCAGAACAAGATATGGAACCAGAATCATAAATAAATAATCCTCAATAGGAAGTAAGAATATAGTAATTCCAACAAGTCCGGAACCTGGGAAAACCCAATGGCCCCTGAAAACCGCCAAGCTGTCCCACACAATCCCAAGTACAAATAAAAATGCAAAAAACAAAATAGTTTGTTTTGTATTTTGGAAAAGTTTTAATTTGAAATATCTATGTAGTGCAAAAAAGAACACAAATATGACGATTTCAATTAATAGATATTCCATATAAGAAACAATAACCGCATAATATAAATACGCACCGGAATTAACACAGTTACAATGAAATTTCACCCAGGAAAAATAATAACAATTATGAAACCATCCAGCAAGGATGTTATTAGCGCAAACGCTAGCACGCAAGTAATGATTGAAATGTGGGATGAGAACATTCTTACATTCACTATTGACTCGAAAATCGCTACAAAAGCAAAGAAGAATGATATTGTGATTGTTGATTACAATCCAACTAGCGAGAAAATGCAGATTCCGAAAACAATTATTACAAAAATTCTCAGAGGAAAGGTGGCTGAGGAGACCTGGAGAAAATACAAGGACTATTTGAAAAAGAAAAAGGAACTGGCTAAAAAGCAGAAAATCGCAGTACCAATTGCCAGCCAGCCGCAAGCAGTGCCGAAAAGTGTTTATGGATAAAAGTATAACTAATCTTTTTGAAACCCTTTTTGCTCTTCTTTTGTAAATGCCTTCAATTTTTTGAAAGTTTCCTTATTTATTTTATATATATCATTGAACTCCTTCTGGCACACTTCTATAAATCCTTCAAGGTCGTCATTGCGGATCTCAGAAAGAAGACTCATTGTGTTTTCGATTCTCTCCCTTACAAGATTTCCAACCAGAAAGACAGCAGTGAAAAGATGCTTGACTCGCTCATATTGTTCTTTTTTTATCATGTTTGCAATACGGTTTAGGAGTTTTGTGTATCCATAAGCGTTTTTCACAAGTTCGTTTTGCTCAACCTCTGTCACGTATCTCCCTATATATGAAGCAATTCGCTTCAAATTGTTGAGATTTTTGATTATATCCTTACATTTTCTTGTCTGCTCCCCTAGTTCCGCAATGTTAAAAGTATCCTTCTTTTTCTTAATACCAAGAATCATTTTATCATATGTTGCTGCGAATCTAAAGGGCTGGCCCCATATAAGAAACTCTTTGAGATGCGTACGAATCTCCTTTATGCGATTCCAATTTGTTTCTAAATTGTTTTTTGCATCCTGTATCTCTAGAAAATCATTGTTTAGCTGGTCAAACTCAATAGATAGCTCATTTGTGATCTTTCCTCGATCTTCTAAGACTGTTTTAAGATTTTCTGCTCTTTCAAGCAAGGGCTTACATTCAAAGTTATTTATCTCAACCATCAAGTTCTCAAGACGGGTCTGAAATGCTGCAAAGCCCTTTTTCCTCACAAGCTTTCGGCTTAATTTTGCCTCAATATCCTTACGATACTTTTTTAGTATCAAAAGCCCCTTTTCATTCCTCTCTTTGACCTCAGGAATGACTATAGGATATCCTAGTTTTTTCAAATCTGTTTGGACAGCACTGATGGATTTTAGAGTATCTTCGATCTCCTTTTCATAATCAATTGCCTGTGTCTCTGCCTGATTTGTTGTCTCTTCATTTTTTAGATTTTCCACTTTTGTTATTTTATCCAACAACTCATTTTGAACACTATTTATTTTTTCTAACAATTCAGTTTGTTTTTCTTTTAACTCGCCTTTAACAGTATCAAAAGCAGTACCTGCAGCTATGGCTCTTTTCTTTGAGTACAACTTCAAAAGAAGTTCATTTAATAAATCAGAATCAGTTCCCTCTTCAATTCTCTTCTCGGCGTTCTTAATCATATCACTTCTTAATTCGTTGTCTAATTCTTCATATTGAAGCCTTTTTTGAATCACGTAGGCGCTTTCACCTATATTGCGAATTATTTTTAACACTGCATTATAGAAATAGCCAAAGGCAATGCTCTTAGGATCTTTTTTTAGAAGGTCAATATCAATTGTGTTCAGATTTTTTGCTTTATCCTCTAGAAAAATATCAAATCCATTTTCGTCAAGATAAATATCTCTCGCCATCTTAGTACACTTTTTGCGGAATGTAATCATTTTTTGGTTACTTTTAGAAAGAGTTTTGCGACCTACTTTCTTGCTAGATGCCCTTTTCTCAGCTATTGCACTTTCCAAGCGTGGAAAATCGTCTTTATGAAATTCAGATTGAATTGCTTCAGCATTATCAATAATTGTATCTATTATTTCCTTTTTTATCTTAAGAGGGTGTAGTTTTCCCCTTAATTTGATTATTTCTTTTTCCAACTTTTTTTGTAGTTTCATCTAATAGTGAAAGAAAAATAGTTCTTATTCTTTATATTGTTTTAGCTTCCGCTAATTCTATTAAATTGTAAAAAGTGGTTCCGCAAACAACGATGTGTATTGGGTTATAAATGACGTATTAGTACATGCAGGCTGAACACCTCGCAAAAGCTCGGTGCTTACACCCCATGCCTATCAACCCCCTATTTTATGGGGAGTCTATGCTGTCTCTTTTCGAGAGAAGCTTCGGGCTTAGATGCATTCAGCCCTTATCTTCATATGGCGTAGCTGCTCAGCAATGCCTTGTTAGACAACTGATCGACCAGAGGCCACGACGCTCTGTTCCTCTCGTACTGGGAGCATCTTCCTCTCAGACAGCAAACACTTCCAGCAGATATATGCCAAACTGTCTCGCGACGTTCTAAACCCAGCTCATGAGGCCCTTTAACCGGTGAACACCCGTACCCTTGGGCGCTGCTGCACGCCCAGGATGGGCCAAGCCGACATCGAAGTATCAAGCTGCAGGGTCGATACGAGCTCTTGCCTGCAACCAATCAGTTATCCCCGGGGTAGCTTTTTTGTCAGCTCAAACCCCCATCGAGGGGAGTTTGAGGTTCGCTAGACCTGAATTTCTTCTCACCATCCCTTGCTTTTGAGGATGATATCAAGCCTGCTTTTGCTCTTGCACTCTGCTCCGCAGTTCTGACGCGGATGAGCAGACCTTTGGGCCCACCTGATGTCTTTTCAGATAGGCGCCGCCCCAGCCAAACGGCCCATCTACTGGTGTCCCCTTACGGGTAAGTACCACAGTTGTGACAGGGTAGTGTTACATTGTCGACTCCACATCGCCTGACGACGATGCTTCGATGTCTCCTACCTACACTATACAGCCACGACCATAATACAGCAATAGACTGCCGAAAAGCTCCACGGGGTCTTATCTTCCCGCTGGAAGTCCCTGGCCTATTCACCAGGATAGCAAGTTCGCCGGATGCCAATTTGGGACAGCAGAGATCTGGTTATTCCATTCATGCAAGCCGCCAATTAAGCGGCAAGGTATTACGCTACCTTAAGAGGGTTATAGTTACCCCCGCCGTTTACCGGTGCTTCCTTCCGTTGAACCGAAAGTTCACATACCGGCACTGGGCAGGAATCAGAAGCTATACACAACCTTACGGTCTAGCAGCCCCCTATGTTTTTATTAAACAGTCCGATCTCTCTAGGCACTGCGACCTGCTTTTCCATATTGAATATAGAAAGCAGGCACCCCTTCTTCCGAAGGTACGAGGCCAATTTGCCGAATTCCCTAAATTGGATTATCCCGACTCGTCTTGGATTACTCATCCAGGGCACCAGTGTCGGTTCTCGGTACGAACATGGAAAATTCATGCAGCTTCCTTTTCATTGACCCCGAGAATCAGTTGAACGCGCCATAGGACGCGCTATTCCCGACTTCGACCAGTTCAAATCGTGACGATATTCCCTGGTCTTCAACGGTTAAACAGCGAACTGCTCAACTTATCTCGAAGTGTCAGAAGACTGCCTTATCTTGCGATGTGTATTTCCATGGTGCAGGAATATTAACCTGCTTCCCTTTCGCGTTACTCCAGTTAGGGTAACGCTTAGGATCGACTAACCCTCGCCTGATAAACATCTTCGAGGAACCCTTGCCCTTGAGACGGTGTGGATTCACACCACACTATGCTACTACTACTGGCAGGATTATCTTTCCCACGCGGTCCACAATTCCTCACGGAGTTGCTTCCGCCCACGCGGGATGCCTCCCTACCCGTTATTTTGTATAACGCTAGAGTCTCGGCAGCTGATTTAGCCCCGTCCATTTTCGCAGCCCTAAATCTCGGCGGGTGATCTGTTACGAACTCATTAAAGGATGGCTGCTTCTAAGCCAACCTCCCCGCTGTTTTGGATTTAAGACGTGCTTCAATTACACTTAATCAGCATTTTGGGGCCTTAACTCTAGTCTGGGTTCTTTCCCTCTTGGACATATACCTTACGCATATGCCCTCACTCCGGCCTTCTCAGACAATACAATGTTCGGAGTTTGACGAGGAAGCGACCTGTTTCCAGGCCTAACTCCCAAATCAGTATCTCTACTCTTGCATTTATCTCCAGCCAGGCTGTGCTAAGACACATTTCGGGAGGAACCAGCTATCTCCAGTCTCGATTGGTATTTCGCCCCTATTCCCAGATCACCCGAACGAATAGGATCAGAACCGGTACCAGGCCTCCACCCCCCTTTCGAGAGGCTTCACCTTGTCCAGGAATAGATCGACTGGCTTCAGGTCTTATTCCAATGACTACGAGCACATTTAATACTCAGCCCCTGGCCACTCGAGGTGGTTGCGGGCCTTTGCTTTCGCTTTGACTTTCGCCTCGCCATTAAAATAAACTCCCTGCCCCGTTTTTCAAAACGGATGTTACGACGTTGTTTGGCTCCGAAGAGCTACATTCCTTTCACGCCGCAACGGACTATAACTAATTGGTTTCAGGTTCTTTTCACATCCCGCCAAGGATGCTTTTCATCTTTCCCTCACAGTACTATTGCACTATCGGTCTTGAGACGTATTTAGGGTTGGGAGTCGATGCTCCCACGTTCCGACTGGATATTCAACCAACCGTACTCTGGATACTGCCTAGTTCTTACAAATTTTCAATTACGGGACTATCACCCTCTGAGGTGCTCCGTTCCAGGAGACTTCATCTTCACTTATAAGACCAATGGCAGTCCAAACACCACATCTCCACTCCATCACTGAAGCGGATTCAGTTTGCCCTGTGTCGCTTTCGATCGCCTTTACTCACGACATCGCTATTGCTTTCTTTTCCTGCGCTTACTAAGATGCTTCAATCCAGCGCGTTCCCTTTCCTTTCGGAATTGCAAGCTCTATTAGAGTTTTGCATGGAAGTCCAATTCAGAAATCCCCGGTTCTAAGACTGCGTGCGTCTCGCCGGGGCATATCGCGGCTTGCCGCGTCCTTCATCAGCGCTCAAGCCAAGCCATTCACCAATTAGCGTAGCATAACCCAAGTCTACTTGTTGTTTGCGGAACCAATGTTATGTATATCGGTGGGATAACGGACGCCACGAGGCATCCTAGTGCACATGCATGCACGAACCGAACATAATGACTTATCATTGCAGAGGGCTTGGCTTTGCCGTGCTAAGAGTCGCTAGTCCGCCGGCGCTCCGGTGGGACTAGTTCATCGAAGTGATGAATGTGATAGAGAGTCCTAACTCTCGTTGAAATTTCTAAGAAAACCATGCGACATGCGCAGAGGGTTTATGATTATTGGTGGACCCAGGGTGATTCGAACACCCGGCCTCCTGCTTGCAAAGCAGGCGCTCTACCAAGCTGAGCTATGGGCCCATGGCAGTTTCCCGCCTTACGGCAGTTGAGTGTGATAGTGGTTCTGTGAGAAAAAACATAATAGCTACTCCTCCAGATTGCTCGTCTACATAGAGACGATGCTTTCTTAGGAGGTGATCTATCCACAGGTTCCCCTACGGATACCTTGTTACGACTTAACCCCCCTTGCTGAGCTCAGATTCGACACTACCAAAAGATAATGCCTCATCCAGGCCCAACTCAGGTGATTTGACGGGCGGTGTGTACAAGGAGCAGGGACATATTCACCGAAGCCTAATGAACTTCGATTACTAGGGATTCCGGCTTCACGAGGGCGAGTTACAGCCCTCGATCCGAACCTAGACTGGATTTAGGGATTGGCTTCGCCTTTCGGCGTCGCAGCTCATTGTTCCAGTCACTGTAGCTCGCGTGTAGCCCAAGAGATTCGGGGCATACTGACCTACCGTTGCCCACCCCTTCCTCTGATTTATCACCAGCGGTCCCATTAGAGTGCATCACTCTCGAAAGAATGACTAGCAACTAATGGCGTGGGTCTTGTTCGTTGTCTGACTTAACAGAACACCTTACGGCACGAACTGACGGCGGCCATGCACCACCTCTCAACAAGTCTGGCAAGATCGTCAACCTGGCCTTCATTCTGTTGTCGCTCCTGGTGAGATTTCCGGCGTATTATCCAATTAAACCGCAAGCTCCACCCCTTGTTGTGCTCCCCCGTCAATTCCTTTAAGTTTCAGCCTTGCGACCGTACTTCCCAGGTGGCAAATTTAACGGCTTCCCTTCGGCACTGCATACTCACGAAGAGCGTGCAACACCTAATTTGCATCATTTACAGCTAGGACTACCGGGGTATCTAATCCCGTTCGCTCCCCTAGCTTTCGTTCCTCACCGTCGGACCCGTTTTAGCCAAGCGCCTTCGCCACAGGTGGTCCCTTTGGGATTATTGGATTTCACCCCTACCCCAAAAGTACCCTTGGCCCATCCCGGTCCCAAGAAAAGTAGTATTCCCTGCACGTCCAATAATTAAGTTATTGGATTTCACAAAGAACTTGCTTATCCGGCTACGAACGCTTTAGACCCAATAATAGTCCAGACAACTTGAGCTGCGGGTATTACCGCGGCTTCCAGTTAGCGGGCAAATAGAATTTGTTGGGAATTTTCTTCACCCAACTAATGGCTGGCACCCGTCTTACCCAGCTCTTATTCCTAAAGTTATTTACGCTTCAGAAAAGTTTTCAAAAAAATGAAAACACTCAGAGTCCCCCCGTCACACTTGCGTGCATTGCGGAGGTTTCGCGCCTGCTGCACCCCGTAGGGCTCGGGACCGTGTCTCAGTTCCCGTCTGGGGGCTTCAGCTCTCACTGCCCCTACCCGTCTTTGGCTTGGTAGTCCATTACACTACCAACAACCTGATAGGTCGCGGGCTCATCCTTAGGCGCCGAAGCTTTTGGTTTTAGAACATTCCAGTAACTAAAACCTATGGGGGATTATCCTCAGTTTCCCGAGGTTATACCCCACCTAAGGGCGGATTACCCACGTGTTACTCAGCCTTTCGCTTTCCTTGCGGAAAAACTTGCATGGCTTAGTCGAACTCTGATAGCAGTCTGGTCCGGCAGGATCAACCGGAAATGATGGAAGAGCAACTACTATGTTATAGTTTCTCACAGAACCAATTTTGTCAGATGCGAAATCCTTCACGTGATTTCGTCCTCATATTTTTATCGCAACATCGATGGATGCCTCTCATAGCTTGAATAGTGACATACAAGTCTCCCAAAATGTATGTTTTAAATTCGTACTTAAGGCCTTCAGAATCGATAGGGCCGCGATATATTATACGTACAACAACTATTGCCTGAGCAATAGAAATTGAGCGTTCTATTCGAAGGATATAGTGGTATATAAAGGTTACTTATAGTAATGAATATAGGAAAAAAAGTAATGAAACCGATTAAAATAATCAGATACAGCAGAGT
>DAPM01000003.1 GCA_002502135.1 archaeon UBA543 | reverse complement strand
CTCACGAACTCTCGTTCGTTCGCTTAAAATTGTAATAATATAATAAAGAATAGCGCGTCCAGTTATGAACGCGCTAAAGGTGTGGTTTTTTTGGTAACAGCGTTTTACTCTTTGCCGTTGTAAGGCACAAGTAAAAAGGAATATTTCCCGCTGTTAGGCGCTGGTGTGAAGTCAAGGGAAATTGAAACATTTCCTTTGTCTTTAATCCATGCAGCACCAATGTTTGTCCAGAGCTTCTCGCCAATCTTGCTAACAGCTCTGAAATCAGGTTTTTGTCCGGCCATTTTTCATTACCTCCGAGGTAAGCTCACGATAAAAACAGGAGGTCTTACACCCCTTATAAATTTTTTTTAACTCGAGTGAGTTTACAAAGTTAATGAAATAATTTAAAGTCAAAATTGCTCGTTCTTTTTATGAAAAATCAGAGTTACATATGTAACTGGGAAACGCATATATATTTCCCCAGTCACGGTGAGCAGTACAGGGGGCCGTTCCTATTGCCAGGGGGTTTTTGGGAGGAATGGTAATGAAAAGTGAAAGGCTCTTAATGTTAGTAGTTTTGATAATGACAATTCTAGTTCCTGCAGTTAGTGCTGCAGAGCAGAAAAGTTTTGTTCTGGATCCAGATAATCCTGTTTTCAGGTTCAGTGAGAATGCTTTTAGTGATAATTCTCAATCCAAGAATTTTGAAGTTTTGCCAGATGGGGATAATTTTTACATCAACATTCCAGCAAACTCGAATATCAGCAATGCAACAATTCAGCTTGCAGGTTCTTATCAGGATCTGGGGACTGAAAGGCGAGCTCCGGGTATCAATACTGATTTGCCTGGGGATTTTGATAATGATTTGAGTACTTTAGTTTATCATAATGGCAGAAATGGTGGATGTACAATTGCTTCTCTTGATGGTTATTTTGACATTCCTAATTATTCCACTACTTTCCGGCATTGTGTTAGAGTAAAAGCAGGGAATGATTATTCAACTTCAGGTTCTTTTAAAATTTATAATTACAATTTTACTAACAATTCCTGGACTGAATCATTTTCAAAAACTGTTCAGCATTCTTCCTCGCATACACTTTGCACACCCACTACACAGCTTTCAAAGCACAATGCTGAAAACTCTACAATTCGCTTGAAATACTATCTGAACTGGTGCAGGAGTCCTGAATTATCAATTGGTGGAAATTACAATAATAATGAGCGAGTGCAAAACACTACTTACACAAAAGAAAAAGTGCCTGTAAACCCGGTTCTGAAGTTAAATAACACTACGATCTGGTCTTTTAATAGAGAATTTAATAATAGTCAGAATGCAGTTGTGGAGTTCAGAAACGCAATTCAGGATTATGTTAATACATCTGACGGCGGTTCTGTTCCTTTTAATTTAACAGCAGACCGAAAAGGCAATATCACTGTTAGCAATATTAGTATTAATTATTCTTATTCTGCAAATCTTTCAACAATTCAAGAACCTAGTGTTTCTGAAATTGAAATTGGAACTGTTTACAGTGCTAATATAACTCAACTTAATTCTTCAGTTCAGAACCTTTCTGTAAATTATTACAAATTACCAAATAATGCTACAACATGCTGGTTTAATTCTTCCGAAAGCGAAGTTTTGCAAATTGAAAATACCACAGTTTGTAATATTACCGGAGCTGATTTGAATTCTACAATAAAAATCTGGTCTGATTCTCATGATGTTCTGCTTAAAGTTGAGCAAACTAATGCAACTGTATCTGGTGATTCTGTTATTGTTGGAAATAATTTAACAATTCAGAAAAATGTGACAGTTAATGGCAATGGAAATCTTACTGTTAAGTCAGAACTTGCGAATTCTATTGAAAATACAACACAAGTATCTGACTCTAATAATAAAAGTGTAAACATTACGATTGATGCTGGTTTTGTCAAGTGGAACGCTAATGCAAGTTTAAATTATACAGTTGCTTTCGAAACAACAGGGCCATATTATTCTTATCAAGATAATCAATCTGTTCAAAAGAATGATGTTACTTATGCTTATTCTGCAAACATTAGTTTTCCTAATAGTAGTAATTATTCAGACAATTTAACAATTCAAAGCAATACAAGTCTGCTAAAGCTTACTGAGTGGGGCAGACGTGATATTGTTGTGGTTACAATCGATGGTAACGAGGTCAATTACTCACTTTCTGAAGAGTTTTTAGTGTTGAATTTGACTTCTAATTCTAATCAATCATTACAGATCTTATACACTGTTTTACCTTTGCGTAATGATGATGTTGAAGCTCCACGAAATTATGGCGGGGGAGGTGGTGGGAGCTTTTCAAGTCCTAATAAAAAGAAGGAAGGTGCGACGGAGCGAGGGGGCAAAGAAAAAAGTATTAATCTGAAAGAAGAATTAGTTCTTGTATCTATCGAAACCCCAGAAGTCCAGAATGAAGTTACAACCCAAACTTCTAAAGCAACTGGTTACATGAGTATGATCTCTTTGAAAGCCAAGACAACACGTATTGTTTTAGCACTTTTATGTGGGATTTTTCTTGCATTAGCAATTGGTACACGAATACAAGGTTTCAAAACTCTAGTTCCTGTTAAAATACCTGCAAAACCAGTAGTAAAAGTTAAACAAATTCAGCAGGCAGTTCAACAAGAAAAACCAAAATTAAATCTGCATATACAGACAATTCTAAAAGGACTTGGAAATCGGGAGCAGGAGATTCTGAAAACTTTAATGGATTATGATGGTCACACAACCCAGGCTAGAATCTATCACGCAACCGGCATTCCAACAACTTCATTATCCCGCTGGATGGATTCATTGGAGCGAAGGGGATTGGTTGAGTCTACTCGAAGAGGAAAATTGAGAGACCTAAATGTAACTAAAAAGTTCACTGGCGAAAATAATTAATATTTATTTTGCCGGTGGAACTGCTGCTGGTTTTGCTGGTGTTGCGGGTGCTGTTACTGGAACTGCCGCTTGTTTTGCAACTGGCACTGGTTTTTCAACAAATTCCATTTCAATTCCGCCAATCATGTTTGCAATTAGATTATATAGAACTGCACCAAGCGCGCCTCCTACAAATCCAATAATTCCATAAACAATCGGCATTATTATTATTGAAAGCATACCCATGCCTCCAATAAGTCCTCCCGTAGCTTGATTTAATGCTGCGCTTAATATGGCCATAATTATGCCCATAAACAAGCCAAAAACAATCATCATCAAGCCTTGGAATTTTGCCATAGACAGAACACCAATCTTTTTTAGTAATACCATTTTTGTTAATTATCTATTAGCTCTATTTATACTTTTGCGAGTTACTGACAAATCCAAAGGAGAATAGTTATTATTATATATTATTAAAAGAATAAGTAATTGTGGTTAGTGATAGATCATATAAGAAATATCGAGAAGAATTAAGGGACTGTATTGAAAATCTAAAGTGTCCTGACTTATATAATGTAATACACGAGTTTGAAATTCAACATTATCATCGTCTCTTTAAATCAAAAATTAATCCATTTTCAAGTGAAACAGAGTTGGAACTTAAAAAGAGTTTCCTGGATCAAGAAATCAAGATCAAAAACGAAAAAGAAGGATAGAACTTAAAAAAAACATTGTAGATAGTATTTCAAAAGATCATTCTTTTATTATTGATGTAGCAGGTGGTGCATTTAATAGTTCAATATTAACTGTTTTAGAAAAGCATTGTGTTGAAGATGATTTCCAAGAGCTTTTTAATCTTAAAAAAGAGAAAAAAATCAAGCTGATTACTGGTCATAAAATATTTCTTATTTATAAAATAACTGCCTGGCTTTTCCAGAAAAGATATACTGAAATGCTTTACCTTTTACAGGATCAAAATAAAAATAATATCAAAGAAATTAAAGAATATTTTAAGTCTCAGGATGAACTCAATATCCGACCAGTAATAAAAGAATTGTACAATACTTGTCAATCTTATAATACTGAACAGCGAGCTAAGAAAATAAAACCTAAAATTGCAGAACTTTACAATGAATTAGTGCTTCAGTACATCTTTTTTGATTATGCAAGGCAATTATATAAAGTATACATAGCAAAATCAAAATTTATAGATAATAGTGACAACTTTAAAAAAGCTGTAAAAGAAGCATTGGATAAGAAAAATTTCTTCCATAAAATGAACAGAGATCCACTTATGGTGAAAAAGGCTAGACAAGCCTGATCTGCCTTACACTTCCTCAAACAAAAACTATTTATACCCAAAATTTCGTGTATAGTGCACCATTAGGGGTAATTTTGCCCTCTGGCATAGCGTTTGATACGAAGCCAAGGCATAGAACCAATACTAGTTCTATGTTTTTGTGTCGATCGCTGCCGCTTACTTGAGGTGATAGCGGACAAACTAAAAACCAATGCCGACAACCAAAGCACCAAGACATGGATCAATGGCTTACAGCCCGAGGAAAAGGGCTCGCAGAATCTATCCTAGAGTGCGATCTTGGCCAACTTCTACAGAACCTCAACTTCTCGGTTTCGCTGGCTATAAAGCTGGTATGACTCATTCTTTTGTCAAGGACACAAGAAAGGATTCAGCAACTTCCAATAAGGAAGTGTTCACTCCTTTGACCATTATTGAGTGTCCACCGCTTGTTGCTTTTGGCATCCGTGCTTACAATAAAACTCCATACGGGCTGAAAGTCAGCGGCGAAATGCATATGACAAACCCTTCAAAAGATCTCTCCCGCAAAGTAAAACTTACGAAAACTCCTTCTCAAAAAGATATTACTGGTGACGTGCTCACCCTCATTCTCCATTCACAACCTAGAACTGCTGTAGGCAAAAAAACTCCTGAAGTTTTTGAATGCCGTGTTGGCGGAGCAAATTTTGAACAGCAATATGAATACGCAAAAAATGTTCTTGGTAAGGAAATCAAAGTTACAGATATATTCAAACCTGGAGATTTCATTGATGTACATGCTGTTACAAAAGGTAAGGGTGTACAGGGTCCTGTTAAGAGATTCCATGTGAAAACCCAGCCACGAGTTAAAAACGCTAAGAAGAGACATGTTGGTACTCTTGGTGGTCGAGCAACTGCAACTCGATGGACTGTTCCTCAGGCAGGACAGCTAGGATTTTTTACTCGAACTGAATACAACAAGCGCATAATCAAGGTTGGTGTAAAAGGTAATAACATAACGCCAAATGGCGGTTTTGTGAATTACGGAATTGTAAATGGCAATTATATCGCAATCAAGGGCTCAGTCCCAGGATCAATAAAAAGATTAATTCGATTCAGACCTGCAGTGAGACATTTTGTGGATCAAGGCGATCCAGAAGTATCCTACGTAAGTACTGAATCAAAGCAGGGTGTATAAAATGAAAGCTGAAATAATGGACTTGCAAGGGAAGAAAACAGGCAGTGTCGAACTGCCTAACTTGTTCAGCGCAGCTTACCGCCCTGATGTGATTAAACAAGCTTTCTTAGCATACACCAGCTGGAATTACCAGGCAAAAGGATCTGACAGATTTGCCGGACAGCAAACAACTGCAGAGTCCTGGCAGACTGGATCCGGGCGTTCTATAATGCCAAGAGTCAAAATCGGACCTCACCGAGGTGGCCGAAATGCAAAAGGGAACAGATACAGAAGCAAAGGACGTTGGTTTGCAGCAGCTGGTAGATACGCTATTGCACCTGGAACAGTTGGCGGAAGACAGGCACACCCTCCAAAAGCTCAGGAAAACATAATCAGAAAAGTCAATAACCGAGAAATGGATCTTGCACTTGCATCAGCAATTTCAGCATCTGTGAATCCAGAATTGGTAATACAACGCGGACATGCAATTGATGAGAAACTCGTGCTCCCAATTGTTGTTGATAATTCATTAGAATCACTGAAAAAGACCAAGGAAATGCTTGCAGTATTCAAAGCACTTGGACTTGAAGCTGATATTGACCGATGCTCAGCAGTTAAAGTTAGAGCTGGCCGAGGTAAAACAAGAGGACGAAAGTACAAAAGAAAAGTTGGCCCTCTGATTGTGATTTCCGAAGAAAAAGGTGTTGAAGTTGCTGGCCGAAACATTGGCGGTGTTGATATCACAACAGTTGATGAGCTTAATATTGAACTGCTTGCACCTGGAACCAATGCTGGAAGATTAGTTATTTGGACAAAAGGCGCAATTGAGCAAATGAAAACAATTGAAGAATCCGGAAACAAAAAAGCGGAAGTTGCTAAAATCCAAGCTAAGGAGGAGAAGAAATGAGAAAAATAATCAACCATGCACTAATGACAGAAAAATGTATGGGCATTTCAGAAGCTGAGAACAAACTCATATTCAGAGTGGACATAACCGCTAACAAGAACCAGATAAAAGAAGCTGTTGCAAAACAATATAAAGTGAAAGTAGCAGATGTTCAGACTGTAATAACACCTAAAGGAATCAAAAAAGCATTTGTCAAGTTAGATAAAGCACACAATGCAGCTGAAATTGTTGCTAATATGGGAGTAATTTAATGGGAAAAGTAATTAGAGCACAAAGAATTGGAAAATCCCCAAGAAGGGCTTCACCTAGCCACCGCTTCAAAGGAAAAGCAATGCACCCAGCATTGAAACTATCCAAAGAACAGCTTGTAAAAGGAAAAGTAACAGACATATTCCATGCTCCTGGCCGAAATACTCCTCTTGCAAAAGTCATGTTTGAAAACAAAGAGAAATCATTACTGATTGCTCCTCTTGGAATCGCAGTTGGTGACGAGGTTTCATATGGTGTAAAAGCTGAGAAAAACCTTGGTTCATGTTTGTATATATCACAAATTCCAGAAGGAACACAAGTATATAATGTTGAATCATTGCCTGGAGATGGCGGAAAATTCGGAAGATCTGCTGGAAACACAGTTAGAATTGTATCTCATGATGCAAAAGGCACTGTAATTCAGCTCCCATCTGGCTCATTCAAGACAGTAAACAACATGTGCAGAGCAAATATCGGTGTTGCTGCTGGAAGTGGAAGACACGAAAAGCCTATGGTGAAAGCCGGAAATAAAAGATATCTGAAACAGGCAAAAAGCAAGATTCACTCTGTGGTATGTGGTGTTAACATGAACCCACGAGATCACCCATTCGGTGGAGGAAGACACCCTCACACTGGAAAACCAATCACAATCTCAAGACATGCGCCTCCTGGAAGAAAAATCGGATCTATTGGCGCAAGGAGATCTGGAAAGAAGAGGTAAAATGGTAAAGAAAGAATTCAAATATCGCGGATACACGCTCGAACAGCTTCAGGGCATGACTATCGAAGAGTTTGCAAAACTGGTATGCTCTAATAAAAGACGTTCGCTAGCTCGCGGTTTGATTAAGGATCATAAGAAACTTGTGGAACGCGCAAGAAAAATACAAGGTAAGCCTGTTCGAACTCACTGCAGAGATATGATTATCCTGCCCGAGTTCGTTGGCAAAATATTCGCAATTTACAATGGAAAGGAATATGTTAGAACTGACATTATTCCGGAAATGATTGGAAGCCGACTTGGTGAGTTTGTAGTTACTCGAAGAAAAGTATCTCACTCTTCACCTGGTGTTGGTGCAACCAGATCCAGTAAGTTCGTATCGCTCAAGTAAAGATGACAATGAAATATGCATTTCAAGGTGAGAAAGAAGGAACAGCTAGAGCAATTACTAGAGGAATTCGGGTTTCTTTTAAGGAATCTTACGAAGTTGCAAATGCTATTCGAGGTAAGAAACTCTCATCTGCACGAAAGTTCCTTTCAGAAGTGGTTGAAGCAAAAACACCAGTTCCTTACAAGAAGTTTAATCATGGTGTTCCGCACAGACCTGGAATTGGTCCTGGCCGATATCCAAGAAATACTTCCCAGAAATTCATCAAACTCTTGAACGAGGTAGAAGCTAATGCTGAAGCACGTGGTTTGAATTCAGAATTACTGAAAATTTCACATATTGCAGTTCAGAATGCAAGACCAATCCGAGGAAACTTCAAAGGATCTCCTCAGTACAGTCCAACTGTTCATGTTGAAATTATTGTAAAAGAAAACGAAGAACTTGCTGTAAAGACTGATAAACAGGAAAAGAAAGTAAAAGAAGAGAAAAAACCGAAAGCTGAAGCTAAAAAAGAAGAGAAAAAGGAAGAAAAGAAACCGGAAGCTGAGGTGAAAAAAGCAGAAAAGAAAGAGGAAAAGAAACCTGAAACCCCAACTAAGGAGGTTAAATCATAATGGCTATTGAGCGCAAATTCATACAAGAGCAAGTGAAAAAGCTTAGGGTGGACATGTATATCCACAAGGAGCTGGAGCGCTTCGGATGCGGGGATGTTGAAGTTAAACGAACTCCTCTTGGTAACCGAATTGTTATTCACACTACACGACCTGGTTTGGTAATTGGCAGAAAGGGTAAAAATATTGAAATGCTCACAAATGTGCTTAAGAAAAGATTCAAAATGGACAATCCTCAGATCGAAGTACAGGAAATCTCAAAAGGAGAATTTGATCCGAATATCATGGCAAACCAGCTTGCTGGAACACTTGAGCGCGGAATCCACTTCAGAAAGTCTTCATACAGTCTAGTAAGACAGATTATGGGCGCTGGAGCACTTGGGGTTCAAATCGGAATTTGCGGAAAAGTAAGTGGTGGCCGATCAAGAATGGAGAAATTCAAAGAAGGCTACATCAAACACTGCGGAGACACTGCAGACAAATATGTCAAAACTGCAGTAACTCAGGCAAAACTCAAAGCAGGAGTTTTGGGCATTAATGTTAAAATCACACCTCCGATGTCCGGAAGGTTCGGGGAGCTTGCAATTGTTGAGAAAAAGCCTGAACCAGCAGAGAAAAAAGAGGGAGTGCAACCAGGAGCAACACCGGCAAAAAAAGAAGCTGAAAAACCTGTGAAAGACACAAAATCCGATTCAAAAAAGGAAAAAGAAGAAAAGAAGCCTAAACCTGGAGAGAAGAAAGAGACCAAGGCTCCACAAAAGGAGGATAAAAAATAATGGCAGTGATTCGAACCAATGAGATAAGAACCCTTAGTGAAAAAGAGCTGAATGCAAAACTCGTTGAAATGGAAAAGGAGATCACTGGACAAAACGCCAAGCTAGCTGCTGGCGGAATGGCTGACAATCCTGGCAAACTAGCTGAAATGAAAAAGGTAGTTGCTAGAATCAAGACAATCGCAAAGGAGAAAAAATTCAAAATCAATGAGTGAAATTTGCAAAACATGTGGACTGCCCAAAGAAATTTGTGGCTGTGAAAATATCGCAAAGGAATATCAGGGTGAAATACGTATAAGCGTGGATAAAAGAAGATACGGAAAAATGGTAACTATCCTCGAAAACATTGACCCTGACTCAGTTGGCGATATGGAATCATTCGCAAAAGAGCTGAAAACCCACTGCGCCTGCGGAGGAACAATAAAAGGTGGAAACATCGAACTGCAGGGGTTTCATAAGAAAAAAGTGGTAGAAAAGCTCCGCTCAATGGGCTTCACCATGGGACAATAAGGAAGTTAAATGGCAATAACGCCTGAAAACTTGCCTAAACACGAGCTAATAGGCTTGAAAATATCAGTTGTGAAAAGCACTGATAAAACACAAGTTGGCTTGCAAGGGCAAATCATTGGAGAAACAAGGAACACAATCATAGTCCAAACATCAAAAGGAGAAAAAACTGTTCAGAAAAAAGGAGCAGTTTTCAAAATCCTCCTTAATGGATCCGAAATAGAAGTTGATGGTGATCAACTCATCAAAAACCCAATAGAAAGGACAAAAACACTGGTAAAAAAATGGTAGGTAAAAGCATGACCAATATCCTCGGCTTTTACTCTCCATTTATCTGAACCAAGAGGATAACATAAATGGTAAATGAAGAAAAATGCACAGACAAGAACTGCCCAAAGCATGGGACCGTTAGCAAGCGGGGCTTTAAGCTAGAGGGAATTATAGTCTCTGACAAAATGAAGAAAAGCGCTGTAGTTGAAATCAGCAGAGTCAGGAAAGTGCAAAAATTCAAGCGTTATGAAAAACGCAGAACAAAAATTCACGCTCACAACTCAGCTTGCATAGACGCAAGAAAGGGAGATTCAGTAGTGATTCAGGAATGCAAGCCTATTAGCAAAACAAAATCATTTGTTGTGATCGAGAAAAGGAGCACTGAGCAGTAATGGGTAAAGTAAGAAAGAAGCTAAAAGTTCACGTAAAAGTGAAAGGGGATATCACAAGACCTCTTCCAGCTAAGGCAAGATTAGTTTGTGCTGACAATACTGGCGCTAAAATACTTGAAATCATTACTGTGAAAACACACAAACAACGAAAAAGACAGCTAGCTGCTGGCGGAATAAGTGATATGGTGATTTGTTCAGTGAAAGAAGGAAGTCCAGATATCAAAAAGCAGGTTGTTCCTGCAGTTATAATTAGGCAGAGAAAAGAGATGTTCCGAGCTGATGGCACAAGGATCAAATTCCAGGACAATGCCGCAGTTATTGTAACTCCAGAAGGGGAGCTTAAAGGAACTGAAATTCGAGGTCCAGTAGCACGTGAAGCAGTCAAAAAATGGTCTGCAATTGCTAGTGCTGCCAAGATAGTGGTATAATAAAATGAAAACAAAGTGGTCAACTACGTGGAAATCCTCAACACAACCGAGGAAACAAAGGAAATACCTAGCGAATGCTCCTTTGCACGTGAAACAGAAATTCGTTGCAGTTCATTTGGATAAGAAACTGAGAGAAAAAGCAAATAAACGAGCTCTTCCAGTTCGAAAAGGCGATGAAGTAAAAGTAATGCGCGGAAAAAGAAAAGGATCACAAGCAAAAGTGGCTGCAGTAAGCATCCTGAAAAATATTGTGTATCTTGAAGGCCAGACACGTGATAATGCAAGAGGCACAAAAACATTGATTCCATTCAAACCTTCAAATCTGTTACTCATTACAATGGTTGATGATAAAAGACGAAACAGACAAGGAAAGAAGGTTGTTAAGAAGAAGGTAGAGGTGAAAAAACCAGTTGCAGAGAAAAAGAAAACTGAAAAACCAAAACCTGTAGCACCTAAAAAAGAAGAACCAAAACCGGTAGCACCAAAGAAAGAAGCGCCTAAAAAAGACAATGTCCAGGCCTCAAAATCTAAAACTGGACAAGTCTTGAAGCCAGAGAAATCTGTCAAGCTTCAAGAGGAGAAGAAAAAATGAGTCACTTGAAACGACTAGCAGCACCAAAAACTTGGAATATTTCCAGAAAGGACAGGAAATTCATAATCAAAACTAGCCCAGGGCCTCACAAGAAAGAACAATCAATACCGCTTGTGGTCCTATTAAGAGATATGCTAGGGATTGTAAAAAATTCCGCAGAGTCCAAAAAGATCCTGCACCAGGGTTTTGTTCTTGTAAACAAGACAGTAAGACGAAAGAATGAGTTCCCAGTTGGATTAATGGATATTATCGAACTCCCACTTGCAAAGAAAATATACAGACTTTCAATAACCAGAAAAGGAAAACTGTATGCTGAAGAAATTGAAAAAGCAGAAGAAAGGCTATGCAGAATTGAAGGTAAAACCGTTATCGGAAAGGGCAAAATACAGCTCAATCTGTTTGGCGGAGAAAATATCATAGTTGACAAGGATGATTACAAAATCGGAGATGTGCTAAAACTTGGATTAGCTGACAGGAAAGTTAATGGAAACATTGTGCTCAGCAACAACATTCCAGCGCTCATCATTGGTGGAAGCCACGTTGGAGAAGTAGCAACAATTAAGGGAATTGACAAAAGCATCAGCCCAACTGAAATCATGCTCGAAGACGAGAACAAAAAGGAGATACGGACACGCTTATACAACGTGTACCCAATTGAGAAATGAGAGAAATAACAGTACGAAAAGTAACAGTGAATATCGGTGTTGGCGAATCCGGTGAAAAGCTTCAGAAAGCAGAAAAGCTATTAGCAGAGCTTACTGGTCAAAAAGCTGCAAGAGGCTTTTCAAAAGCAACACACCCAGAATTCGGTGTTAAAAAGCACGCTCCAATTGGTGCAAAAGTAACTCTAAGGAAGAATCTGGCAACAGACTTCCTGAAAAAAGCGCTAGAAGCAGTTGAAAACAAAGTAAAGCGCAAACAATATGACGCTCAAGGAAACCTTTCATTTGGAATCCATGAATACATTGAAATGCCTGGTGCAAAATATGATCCGGACATTGGAATGTTTGGAATGGATGTATCTGTAAACCTTGCAAGACCTGGATACGGTATTTCCAAGAGAAAAATGCGACCGTGCAAAATACCAGCGGAATCTCGCATATCAAAAGAGGAAGCAATTGACTTCTTCAAGAAAAACTTTGGAGTTGAAACAGAATAATGGCAAACAGAAAACACGGAAAAGCTACAAAAAAATGCAGGCTGTGCGCAAGTCACGACCGCGTTATTAGAAAGTACAATTTGTACATTTGCGGACGCTGCTTTAGAGAAGTTGCTATCAATCTCGGTTTCAAAAAATATAATTAGGTGATTAAAAATGTTACATGACCCACTTGCAAATGCCCTGAACAGCCTGAAGCTGTATGAAAGGACTGGGAAGAATGATTGTAAAATCAGCCCGGCTTCAAAACTTATAGAGCACACACTTTCCGTAATGAAGGATAATGGTTATATTGGAAGTTTCGAAAAAGTTGAAAACTCTCTTGGTGGGGATTTCACAGTCAAACTTATTGGAAAGATCAACAATTGTGGTGTTATTAAACCACGATACCCAGTAAAAATGGACGAAATTGAAGAATATGAGAAGCAGTATTTGCCTGCAAAGAACGTTGGAGTTCTGCTTATCAGCACTCCGCAGGGAATTATGACCAATGAAACTGCACGAGAAAAGAAAACAGGAGGAATATTACTCGCATATATTTACTAAAATGGCAGGAAAAGGACTAAGAACAGTGGAAATTCCAGAAGGAGTCGAGATTGCAATTGAAAATAGAAATGTAACAGTCAAAGGCCCTAAAGGTGAGATTTTGAAAGAGCTCTCTTATCCTGGGATTTCTATTAAAACAGAAGGAAAAACTGTTGTAATTAGTTCAATATCTGTTGCAAAAAAGCCAAGATCAGTTGTTGGAACCTATGAATCGCACATTAAAAACATGATTCAGGGTGTTACAGAAGGTTTTACTGCTGAAATGAAAGCAGTGTTCGCTCACTTCCCAATTACAATAAAACAGGAAGGCGACATTATTGAAATTCACAATTTCCTTGGAGAGAAAGTACCACGAACTGGAAGGGTTATGGGCGATGCAAAAGTGAAAATCGCAAAAGACTCACTTGTAATTGAAGGAATTAATAAGGAGGATGTTGGACAAACAGCTGCGAATATCGAACTCGGAACCAGGGTAACAAACCGTGACACCAGAGTATTCCAAGATGGAGTGTACATCACAAAGAAACCATGACTGATAAAAAAGAAAACATAATCACTGTAAGAAAAGAACTGCTTGCTACTCAGAAAAAGAAAAGCGTTAAGTTCAGAAGGCAGAACTTCTGGCGGTTCAAGAGACTGAAAGATGTCTGGAGAAAACCAAGAGGAAGAACCGGTAAAGTAAGGCTGAAAAAGGGTGGACGAGTTCCATGTCCTAATATTGGCTATGGTAACCCTTCAATAATCAAGCACTTGCATCCAAGCGGATATGAAGAAGTGTATGTATCATGCTCCAAAGAATTGGAAAATATCAAGCCTGAATCTCAGGCAGTTAGATTCAGCAGAACTCTTGGAAGAAAAAAGAAAGAAGAATTGCTGAAAATTACTGATAAAGCAGGGATAAAGGTGTTGAATCGATGAAGACACAAAAACGAATAGCAGCAAAGGTTCTCAAAGTAGGGAAATCCAAAATTTGGATTGATCCTGAACAAGTAGAGGAAGTATCTGCAGCTATGACACGAGGAGATGTTCGGAAGTTCATTGGACTTGGAATGATCAAAGCTAAGCCTAAAGTTGGTAATTCAAGAGCTAGAATCAACAAGAGAAAAGCTCAGAAAAAGAAAGGAAGACAAAGAGGCCAAGGAAAGCGAAAAGGAAGTGCAAATTCACGATTACTGCAGAAAGCAAAATGGATGAGTAAAATCCGGGCACAGCGATCGTTCCTGAAAAAGCTCAGGGATGAAGAGAAAATTACAACTGCAGTATATAGAAAAACATACAGACTTGCAAAAGCGGGCACATTCAAGAGTAGAGCTCACGTGAAAACATACTTGATGGAGAAAAAATGAAGAGACAAGGTGCAAAATCTTTCAAAAGACGAGTAGAAGGAAAAACAAATTACCAGCGAAGGCTCGGCTTATTGAAATCCAGAAAATCGAGACTTGTTGTAAGGCGAAGTTTGAAGAATATTAGGGTGCAGGTTGTTGATTATACTACAGGCGGAGATAAAATTGTTGCAAGTGCAATTTCACAAGAACTTGTAAAACTCGGATGGAAATTCAATTATTCAAATACTCCAGCAGCATATCTTACAGGATTCCTATGCGCATCTCGAGCAATTAAAGCAGGAAAGAAAGAAGCTGTTATGGATATTGGAGCACATGAGCCAATAAACGGTTGCAAATTGTATGCAGCTTTAAAAGGTGCTGTTGATGCAGGATTAACTGTTCCGCATAATGAAAAAGCTCTTCCAAAAGAAGAAAGATTAAACGGAGCTCACATAACTGACAAAGCAGCTGACATTCAAAAAAGTATTGAAACTATTAAAACTAAAATTGGAGGCAGTAAATGAGACCAAAAAGACAAAATCGCAAGCCAAGAAGAGAAGTTGAAAAAGCAGTTTGGATTCCTCAAACAGAACTTGGGAAAAAGGTAAAAACCGAGAAAATAGATAGTTTGGATACTATTTGGGGCCGAGGACAAGTTGTTAAAGAGCCTGAAATTATTGATTTTTTCCTTCCAGAACTCGAAGAGCGCATTCTCAAAATCGGAAAGGGTAAAAGGCCTTTCAGATGGGTTCAGAGAATGACTGATTCAGGTCGAAGAAGCAAATATGTTGTTGCTGCATCTGTTGGAAACAAGAACGGCTATGTTGGTGTTGGTATTGGACGAGCTAAAGCTTACGGACCAGCTATTAACAGTGCTATTCGAAGTGCAAAACTAAATCTGATTAAAGTGGACAGAGGTTGTGGTTCATGGGATTGTGGATGCAAAGAAGCTCACTCTATCTACAATGAAGTTTCAGGAAAGTGCGGTAGTATTTCAATTAAGCTAATTCCAGCACCCCAAGGAACAGGACTTTCAGTTAATGATATTTCAAAAGATTTGTTAGAGCTTGCAGGTATCCAAGATATTTGGTCAAAATCCAAAGGTCACACAAGCACAAGAACAAACAGTGCACTTGCAACATTTAATGCTCTTAAAGGACTTTCCAAAGTGAAATTACTCAAACCTAGAACAAAAAGGAAAGCACCACCTAAAATAGAGAAAAAAGAAGAAGGAGCAAAGACAGACGTAAAAGAAGCAGACAAGAAAACTGAAACACCTAAAAACAATGTCCAGACCTCAAAATCTACTACTGGACAAGTCTTGAAGCCAGAGAAATCTGGCAAACTTCAAGAAGACGTCAAACCTGCAAAACCAGCTCCAACAGAGGTTAAGAAATGAAAATAGCAGCAATTCGTGTAAGGGGAGAAGTTAGAAAGAGTCCGAATATTGTCGATACTCTTAAAGCCCTTAATCTAAATCACAAAAATCATTGCGTTATTCTTGAAGATACTCCCGTAGCTATTGGAATGCTAAGAACAGTTTGCGGATATGTAACTTGGGGCGAACTTCCTGCAGATTTGGAAAAGGAACTTATTGAAAAACGTGGAAAAGATAAAGATCAGCGTGTTTTCAAGCTTGCACCACCAAAAGGCGGATTTGGCCGAGCTGGAATTAGGAAATATTTCAAAATGCAGGGCGCATGCGGTAACAGAGGCAAAGATTTTGAAAAAATTCTTAGGAGAATGATTTAATGACATATTCTAAAATCAGACAGCACAGAGGCAGAAAGAACTGCGGAGGCCACAAAAAGAAAAGGAGAGGCGCTGGAAATCGTGGTGGTCGAGGAAATGCTGGAATGAGTAAACACAAATTTACTTGGGTAACAAAAAATGATCCTACTTACTTTTCAAAACCAAGCATGAAGCCTAAATCGAACAAACCAATTGGTTTGAATCTTACACAAGTTAATACTCTTCTAGAAAAGCAAGGAAAAGCTGAAATTGACCTAAGTGGTTACAAGATTCTAGGTACTGGAAATCTTACAAAATCAGCAAGCATCAAAGCTCTAAGCTTTTCTAAAAAAGCTCTGGAAAAAATCGAAAAAGCTGGGGGAAAGGCGGAAGCTTTATATGCTCCTGAAACAGAACCAGAGCAGGAATCAGTGGAAGACAATGCCCAGACCTCAAAATCCAATGTTCGGACAGACAAAGTGGATACCGAACAAGTGTTGAAGCCAGGGAAATCTGATAAGCTTCAAGAGGCGCCAGCTGAATAAACCTATTAGGTGTTGCTAAATGTCATTTAAGTCCATACTACAGTCACTCCCAAGTGTAGGCATGCCTACGAAAAAGCTGGGTTTTAAAGATAAATTAAAGTGGACAACTATTGTTCTTGTAACATTTTTTATTCTAGGAGAAATCATACTTTTTGGAATTGAGAGCGGTGCAACTGGTGATATTTTCGGAGAATTGCGAGTCATTATGGCAAGCAAGTTCGGAACAATTATCACTCTAGGTATTGGGCCGATTGTTATGGCTTCTATTATCTTGCAGTTGCTTTCTGGAGCTGGCGTATTTAAATTTGATATGACCACTGAAGATGGCAAAGCAACATATCAAGGAGCTCAGAAACTTCTTGCAGTTGCGTTTACGATTTTTGAAGGTGCGATTCTGGTTTTTGCAGGGCAAGTAGCGCCGTCAAATGCTTTAATTGCTTCGCAAGGCGCATTCATAGCCAACGGCATAATCATGCTCCAGATACTGTTAGGTGGGTTGATTCTATTGTATTTAGACGAGATAATATCGAAATGGGGATTTGGTTCGGGAATTGGAATGTTTATTGCAGCTGGAGTGTCTTATGAGATTGTGCTAAGGGCTCTAGATCCAATGAAATTAGGTGCTGGGCAACCAATTAATGGGGCAATTCCGGCATTTATTAAATCATTTACAGCAGGTTCTATACAATTTATCAGACAGTATCCTAATGACATGCTTGCGCTTTTAGCAACTATACTTGTGTTTGGAGTGACGATGTATGCGCAGAGTATCAAAGTTGAAGTTCCAATTTCTTATGGTAGAATTCGTGGTCTTTCAAGGCGTTATCCTCTTCCTTTTGTTTATGCATCCAACATGCCTGTTATTTTCATAGCTGCATTGCTTGCAAACTTCAGGTTCTGGGTTGCGATTTTGCAGAAAGCTGGAATAAAAATATTTGGTTATTTTGACCCGAGTGGTGGCGCCCATGGCGCAATCTCCTACATTTTGCCCTATAATCGGTTTGTAAAAGATCTTTTCTTCCACACAGTTGGCGGAAGGGAAATTCTGCACGCTGGCGTTTATATGCTTGTAATGATTTTAGGATCAATTTTATTCTCGAAATTATGGGTTAGTGTTTCTGGCATGACTTCCAAAGATTTGTCAGAGAAATTAATCAAATCTGGAATGCAGATTCCAGGATTCAGAAGCGACAGAAGGGTTATTGAAAAGGTGCTTCAACGTTATGTTCCATATTTAACAGTTCTTGGGGGAGCTTTTGTTGGTCTTTTGGCTGCAGGAGCAGAGATGACAGGCGCACTCGGGGGAGGAACTGGTGTTCTCCTTACAGTCGGTATAATCTATCAATTGTATCAGCAAATAGCTTCTGAACAAATGATGGAAATGCATCCTGCAATCAGGAACTTTATGGGTGATGGAGGAATAATATAATGGGTTTATTGCAAAGTCCGATTTTATTGGTAGGAATGATATCAGCAGTACTTTCGCTGATTTTAACTCTAGTTAACAAAGTAATTGTTGATCAGGGTAGAATGAAGGAAATCCAGAAAAAGGTTTCCAGTTTTAACAAGGAGTTAATGCGAGCTACAAAAGCTAATGATCAAGCCAAAGTTGCTGAAATGAACAAGGAAAAACCACAGGTTATGCAGATGCAACAGGAAATGATGAAAATGCAGATGCCTATGTTTATGTCAATGGTTCCATTTATTGTGGTATTTATATTTTTGAAAAAACTTGCAGTGTCAATGGATTGGGGAGTTATAATTAATCTGCCGTTCAACATACCGCTTTTGGGAATAAATAATTCCTTTACCTGGCTTGGATGGTATATATTGGCTTCACTTCCATTTACTGTATTGTTCAGAAAGATTCTCGGTGTCCGATAAAAAATGAATGAAGAGTTTGTAGTAACAGTCGGGGGAATGCATGGTTCTGGTAGAAGCACTGTTGCAAAATCTGTTGCTGAGCATTATGGTCTAGACAGATTTTCTACAGGAGATGTTTTCAGGAAATTTGCAAAAGAACGAGGTATGTCTGTCCGCGAATTTGATGAAAAAGCAGAGAAAGAAGTAGATTTGGAAGTTGATAGGCAGAGCAGAGAAGCTGGGGAAAAAGGAAAAGTTGTTTTTGAATCAGATTTAGCTGCATGGGTAAACAAAGATATTGCTGGAAAAACTGTTTTGAAAATTTGGCTAAATGCAAGTGCAGAAACTGGCGGAAAACGGATTTTTAATGATGAGAAAAATCGGACTAGTGAGAAGTATGCAACTGAAGAAGAAGCTGTTGAGGAAATAAAAAAACGGAACACAGCAGATCGGAATCGGTATATTACTGTTTACAAAGTTGAGATTTATCCAAATAGTGAGTCAGTTGAAGGTATTGAGCAAGTTGAGTATGATAAAATTGTTGATGCTGATAGTATAACAACTGAACAAGTGAAGCAGGAGATTTTTGAATTTTTGAATGAGAAAGGATTGAAACCCAGTAAAAAACTTATTAATTAAAACAAGTTTAGTGCTCAGAGTTAGCGGTTAATATTAAGCCGAGTTCAATATTATACGCTTTTGCGTATTCAATTATCTTATTTGCTTGGTTCTGCTTACTTTTATCATATGTTTTATGCAAAGCAATCATTATAGTAGAAACTGCAAGAACAAAATTATTAGTAATCCTTATTATATCCGTACGATTATATCCGTTCCACTTTTTTAAGTTTATCGTAGGATTACCTAGAGGCACCCGATACTGTTCCATAAGCTTAACAAAATAAGATGGCTTAACCTCTCCTTCAAACTTGTCAATAGTTAACATAAAATCAGAGATTTTCTTAAAATGTGCAATGAAACCATCAAAGTCCCTACTATCAGTTACCCTAAGAATTACATCAGTGATTGGTTCTGGCTTCATAAAATCTGGCAGGTTCTTCATAATATTTCTTTATTATATAGATTAATATATAAAGATTCCCAATAACCAACAATTATGGGAAAACTCCCTTTTGAAAAAACCAGAAAAATTATTACTCGTTATGAAGAGGAAACCAGCGCAAGCTATGGTTGTTTGCCTCACAAAAGACCAATTAAACAGTTTTTAGATCTTGGAATTGTGAATATGGACAAACCACCTGGGCCAACTTCGACACAGGTTTCTGATTGGGTAAAAACAATTTTAAAAGCAGGAGCAGCAGGTCATACAGGTACCTTGGATCCGAATGTTAGTGGATGTTTGCCAATTGCTCTAGATAATGCAACAAAAATCACTTCAGCGCTTCTGCCTGCTGGCAAGGAATATATGGTTTTAATGCATCTTCATGAAAAAGTTGCTGAAAAGGATTTGAAAAAAGTGCTAAAAGAATTCACAGGCAAGATTTACCAGCGTCCTCCTACAAAATCTGCAGTTAGGAAAGATTTGCGAATTCGAACTATTTATTATACTGAAATTTTGGAAATTAAAGAAAAGGATGTTTTGTTCAGATGTGGTTGCCAAGGTGGAACTTATATTCGTCGTCTTGTTCACGATATTGGAGTTGTTTTAGGGTGCGGTGCGCATATGCAGCAGTTAAGGCGTACACGTGCAGGACCGTTCACTGAAGAGACTGTTGTAACTCTCCAGAAACTGGCTGATGCTTACTATTATTTGAAAGAAAAGAAGGATGAAACGCTAATAAGAGCGGTTGTACAGCCTTTTGAGAGCGCAATGGCTCATTTGCCTCGAGTTTTTGTGTCAGACTCGTGTGTTGATGCACTTTGCCATGGTTCACAGCTTGCTTTACCTGGAATTGCTAAAATGGATTCTGGGATTTCTGCTAATGAGCTAGTTGGTGTTTATACTTTGAAAGGCGAGGGTGTTTTGCTTGCAAAAGCTCTTCTGACTTCTGAAGAGATGAAGAAGAAAAAGAAAGGGCTGGCTGTTAAAACTGAAAGAGTGTTGATGAAAACGGGGGTTTATCCAAAGAATGAGCGAAAATAAAAACCTAGAAAACGAGCATTATTTTAAAGAAAAAACAGAAATACCACTTAGCTTAGGACTGCTTAGTGGCTTGATTAAAGGAGTTCAATTAGAATTTTATACTTCTCCGCCGGTTTTTTCCTGGCGGAATTTTGATAAAGGAACACTTGTGCTGGCTGAGAATATGGAAATTAAGGAAACAGACAAAACTCTGCTTGATTTGGGTTGCGGATATGGAGTTTTGGGAATTTGCGCAGCTTATTTTAATCCAAATTTGCAGGTTACAATGATTGATAAGAGTAATCGAGCTGTTCTACTTTCCTTAAAGAATGTTCAGAAATATAATTTAAAAAAACGAGCTAAAGTTCTGCAAGGTGATTTGTATGAAGCTTTGAAACAGCCATCCATCCAACCTCAAACCTCAAACCTCAGACCTCAAACCTTTGACGTAATTGTCTGCAATCCACCTTATTCTGCAGGAAAAGTAGTTGTTAATAAGATTATTGAGCAAGCTCCAGGGCATTTGAATAGGGGTGGCAATTTACAAATTATTGGACGAAAATCTAAAGGCGGAGAAATGTATAAACAGAAAATGATTGATGTATTTGGAAATTGTGATGAGTTTGGGATTAATAGTGGTTATAGGGTTTATAGGAGTGTGAAGAAATGACTGATAAATACATTCCAGCAACAGGGGAAAAACTAAAGTTTGAGTGCACAAAATGCGGAGACTGCTGTAGAAACCACATTCTTCCAGTAACAACTGAAAAACTTGCAAGAATTTCAAATGCAACTGGCAGAAGCACAAGAAGTTTGTATTTTATTTTCAAAGAATTGCCTGGTGATGATACTCCGAATTATTTGAGTTTAAGACGAAAAATTACCAAGAATGGACTAGAATGCATTTTCCTGAAAGATAATTTATGCAGTTTGCACAAAATTGATCCTGAATTAAAACCTGAAAACTGCAAGCATGTACCATACAATTTAATTGTTGAAAGTGATACCACTGGATGGTCTGCAAAAGACAAAAAAGACTGCAAATACATGGCAAAAATTGCAGATTCAGAGCATCCTGTTTATTTTTCTGTTTCTGAAACTTGCAAAGGTGTTGGCGTTGGAGAAGAATTAACTCAACAAAAGCAAGAAGATTTGAAAAAAGCAATGACTGAAGATGAAATCAATTTAATCAAAACTTCTGAAGCTGTTCGGAATAACCAAATTCCAATTACTGCAAGTGACAGTAGAATGATGCAGTATGGGCAGGAAATAACAAGAGCACTTGGCGAATTTGGAATTGCGAAAACTAGTGCAGATCAATTTTCATATCTTGTTTATCCTAAAGAGCTTGCAAAAGAATTGAAACCAAAAAAATTGCTTGAATGTGTAAAAAATGCAGTGACTAATCACGATTTCAAGAAAGAAAATATTTTCAGATTTTCAGTTCTGAGAGGTGGAAAAGAAGTTGGAATGTTGATTGGGCTTTCTGGGAAGCACAATTCAATTAATATCACTGCAAAACTTGGAGCTGGACAGCATCAATATGGATATTGTGATGTTGGAACTGGGGATTATTATTGTTTGAGATAATACAATGGCAAAATACAACATATACGTAGCGGTTTTAAAACCTCCAAAAATACCATGGACTAGATGGGTTAGGGGAATAAATCGGGAAACTATGCTACGTAGCACAGAAAGCGCTGTATCTAAATTTAAGAAAGGAAGTTTCGAAATTAAAGCAAAAAAGATTGAAATTTTAGAGAAATACAACTATAAAAAACGTTATATGATGTCACATGATGGCGGTAAACAGACAGAGATGTATAATCGAATTCTTAAGATTAAAGAACAGTTGCCGGATGAAAACAACATTTTATTATTCTTCACCAGAGCAACACTACATCCTGATATTAAATTTTTAATGAACTCGTTCTCACAAAATTCTAGAATGGAGAAACCTGTAGGGGTGACTGATAAAACCTTAGAGAATTTCACAGCAAATTTCACAGACAGAACTCATGGCATTGTTGGAGTATCTTTATTTTTATTTAAGCCTGATATCGATACGATTATTCATGAACTTGGGCATGTTCTGAATTTTCCACGTGAACATTCTGGGAAATGTGTAATGAGTGAAGATCCAGAACAAAGATATAAAGATAAAGGTAAAATGTGCAAAAAATGTATAGAGTATATGAAAGGGATGTAAAAATTGGCGCCGAGGGCCGGATTTGAACCAGCATATCCTTGCGGAAACTACCTTTCCAGGGTAGCGCATTACCAGATTGTGCCACCTCGGCATATTATTAACTGCTAAAACATCAAATTACCTACATAAAAAGCTTTTCACCCGACAAAATACTTAATTCCGAACAAGAGTAGCAGTGCAATTACAACAACAACCACAAAGATTATTGCATACTCCCATACGGACTGGGCTTTTTTGCTGAACAATGATTTCATAATTTTCAGAAAGCTTTAGAGCTTTATAAACATTTTCGTAAGCGAATAATCTTAAATACCATTACTTCATACCAGTTTTTATTATGAGGAGAGAATGGCTACCATTAATAACAATTATTTTATTTGCTGCATTAGCTGTAGGAGTTACTGCTGATGACACAGAATCACCTAGTATTGAATTAATAACACCTGAAAGTGATTCTACACTTTATTATGGACAAATTGATTTCAAATTCAAACCAAATGACAATAGTGATGTTTACAGATGCAAGCTTTATGTTGATGAAGATATGGTCCGCTCTTCTTCAGATATTACTAAGGATTCTGAAAACACATTTTCACAGAACCTACTAGAAGGAACATATAAGTGGAGTATGTGGTGCGAAGATTCTGCAGGAAACAACAGAACTACTTCTAACCGCTCAATCACTGTGAGTGCAGATACCCAGCCACCGAATATAACTCTCCAAAACTTTATTGAAACAGAAAAGAAAGAAACAATTGAATTCAATTATACTGTTGTTGACAACGGATCTGGGATTGAAAAATGCGAACTCATTGTTGATGAAAATGTTGTGCAGACCAGCACGTCTATAACTGAAAACGAGAGCCAGCACTTCACTTATGGACTTGCAGAAGGAGATTGGGCATGGAGTGTAAAATGCACTGACAACCATGCAAATTACAAGCAATCAGACAGTTCGCAAGTCAGTATACTGCTTCCTCCGCAAATTGAATTAGTGTCTCCGGATGACAATCAAGAAACAGTGGATGACGAACTGATTTTCAAATATATTCCAAAATCTACAAGGAAAATAGAAAGATGTGATTTGTGGATAGGTGACGAACTGAATCAAACTAGTTTTGATATTACTAAAGATAAAGAAAACAGTTTTGAACTAACCCATGTGCCAACTCAGCTTATTGAATGGACAATCCAGTGCCGAGATTCTGAAGAAGTTAGTGTAAATGCAAGTGCAAGAACTGTAATTGTAACTACAACTGAAATTCTAGAAAGCGCACCTCCTGCAGTTATGTTAGTGCATCCAATTGATATTACTATTGTTAACAAAACTAAATTCTCTTACAAAGCAAGTTCTGAACTACTAAATATCACAATCTGTGAGCTGTTTATAGATGATTTATGGAATGAAACAGATGCAGAAGTTGAAACAGGAGTTCAGCAAGATTTTAGTGAAATAAGTTTTGAACTTGGAAATCACTCTTGGTATGTGCTTTGTATTGATGACAGAGATCAGTCAACATTCTCTGAAAACTCTTCATTTATTGTAACAGATAAGTCCCCTGAACCAGTAAAGGAACTGCAGTTTGACAATGAAACAATTGAAGCAGAGAAGACCACTATGGCTGATATTCTGGGGCAATCTGGACTAAGACGTGCTGTTAAGATAGTGATACTGCTTCTTATTCCGCTCATAATTGTTATATTGGTTTTAATGAAAGAATTACAAGGCGGGCAGGCGATTACAGGACTTTATTCTAAAAGAGAATAAGGACAATAACTCCTAGAATCGCGCAGTAATATGCAAAATAATGCAGTTTCTTTTGCTCTATTATTCTTAAAAGCAGTTTAAGTGAGAAGTAACCAACAATTAATGCTGTTAAGAAACCAATTAGATAAGGTAAACTGAACATCCCTGCAGAAATTTCTCCAGCTTTCAGGATGCCAGCTCCAATAAACGCTGGTATTGCCATGAGGAATGAAAACTTTGCAGCATCCTGTTTGGAAATTCCCTGTAGAAGGCCAGAACTGATTGTTGTTCCGCTTCTTGAAATTCCCGGAACAATTGCCATAGCCTGGAAAATCCCAGTTACAATTGAATTTTTAAAATTAACTTCATGCGGAATTGTTCTTTTTTCAGAAACAAACAAAATAGTTGCAGTAAACAAAAGTGCTACTCCAACAACTGTAGTGCTGGCGAAAAGTGTTGAAATATAATTCCGCAAGAAAAATCCTACTACCAGAATTGGAATATTTGCAAGCAGAACATATAGTCCCCACTTGAATTCTTTGCTTTTAGAATCCCAAGTCAAAACCGCGCGCAGTATGCTGATTATGTCTTTTCGGAATACTGTAAAGATAACTAAAAGTGTTGCAATATGAAGCCACAAATCAAAAACTACTTCAGAGCCGAGGCTGAAAAGATTCTGTGCAATTACAAGATGGCCTGAACTTGAAACTGGGAGCCATTCAGTAATTCCCTGTATTACTCCTAAAATAATAGCGTGAAGTAGATTCATACTGAACCCTGTTTAACAAGGTTTAAATAAATACTTTTGGTACCCCTAAAACATGACTTTGAAAGACAAAGACTGGGATCAATGGATTCCGGCAGTCATAATCGGACTTTTGGGAGGCATAACTCTATTTATTGTTAATGTTGTGCTGAATAAGTTTGTGTTCCATTTGAGAATTGACATGATAAAAACTTTGATAACTGCTATTGTTTTTGCAGTAGTTTTCACTATTGTCAGTTATCAGTGGGATAAGAAAAATGCTTGAGTAATTAAAATTCTCTGTAAGTAGATTAGGGGATTGATTTATATATGAGTAAATCCAACCAACCAGCCTCATTATCTAATTTATTTACGTAATGGGGAGGAGATAAAAAAAATGACAGATGATCAAGAAACTAATGTAGAAGAACAAGCACCTGAAGAGACTTCAGAAGAAACCCCAGCAGAAGCACCTGCAGAGGAAACAACTGAAGAAGCTCCAGCTGAAGAAACAACTGAGGAAGCACCTGCAGAGGATGCTCCAGCAGAAGAAACCACAGACGAAGATGCTGAAGAAGAAAAGGATGAAGCAGAAGTTACTGCAGAAGAAGCACCGGCTGAGGAAACTCCTGCAGAGGATGCTCCAGCAGAAGAAACTTCAGAAGATAAACCTGCAGAAGAAGCACCAGCTGAAGAAACTTCAGAGTAAAGATGAGTTTTACTTGTCCAAAGTGTAAGAAAGAATATTCAGCATGGCCGGAATCAGGAAAATGCTCATGCGGTGCTGAACTTAAGAAAGAATCACTTTGTGGTTCCTGTCCTTGCTGTGGATAAAAACTAATCAAAAAAGACCTGCGGTTAAGTTCCGTGGGTAAATTTATTTTTTTAGAATTATTTAGATGGAGCAGGAGCAGGTTCAATTTCTGCTTTAGTTTCAGGTGCTGGAGCTTCAGGTATTGCTTCTGGTTTTACTACTTTTGACTCAGGAGCCTTTGGAATATCAGATTTTTCAACTAAAACAGCATTAATTGCGCCTGTTTGACCAGGTCTGCTGGTTACTCTTGCAGGACCGAGCTTTGTTTCCACAATAGCGCCCTTTGTTATGGTGTTTCTTCGCACAAAGTGGATGTTAGCAGGGTTTTCCTTAACAGAAGTGATCTCGGATTTCTGGTGTTTATTGGTCTTTGGATCTAAGACATTAGCTTCTTTTAAAATAAGTGCTCGGTCTTTAGACTTTCCGCCTAATCCGCGCATCTTCTTGGTTTTCTTGTCCCCGATTGTGATTTCAAGCATAGTGTGGCCTAGCTGTGCAAGTCTTTTTCCCTTTAAGTGGTGGTACTTGCCGCCAGTTGCTTTTCTTTTTGAATACGCTTGTAGTTTTGCCATGAGTATCAATTTACACAGAGTTTTGTATATATAAAGTTAATGGTAAAGCCAAAAGTTTTTATATAGAAGCTTTGATTTTAGATGATGTCGGGCCCGTGGCTCCAACTCCTTTGCAGGAGAGTAGTTTGTTACATTTTTAAAAACGCTTGATAGCTGTTTTGAAATCAAAAAATAACTTTTTTCAATTTAGGGTTTTCTTCAATCTCTTTTGCGAAATCTTCTATAACAGCTACTAAAACTTTTTCATAACCTGGATACTTTTTTTCAGAATCTTTACAAACTTTTAAATAGTGTAGTGTGTATAGTGTTGTTATGACTATTAGAGATGTTTACGGCTTTGTGGAGCAGGGTATTCAGAAAATACATGTGAAGTATAAAGATGAGACGATTATTTTTGTCTCACCTTCCAAGGGTCCTGGCACTTATACTGGGGTGATGAAGGCGCTTAGGAAGGATAAGTTACTGATGCCTACGACTGCTCAGACTATCTTGCTGTTTGCTTATGCTATGCAGAACAAAGATGAACCTGTCTGCGCGAGTATTGTTTCAAGGTTTGAGAGTAAGTATACTCATCTTTGGACTTGTACTGAGAACCTGTACGAGAAGGGTGGTGTTTATCTGTATGACAATCCTGATGGAAAGTTAAATGTCAAGGATAAAGCCGGACTGGACAGCCATCCTGCCAGGTTTGTCAAGTATGGTTTTAAGCAGGAGAATAAATCTTTCTCGGATTTTGTGGAAAATCCTTATATTCTTGCACAAGTGGACGGTGATCCTAATATTGCTCAGATGATTGTTGAGATAGCCAAGAGTTATAATAAGAATCTGAATATTTCGACGCATTCTAGCGCAAGTGGAAAAAAACATTCTGCCCTGTTATCGCACCTAAGTAGCCGCGAGCTGGTTGTCTGTGGCCGCCGTGGCGGAGGGAATGGTTGTGTTTTTGGGGTACTTGAATAAAATAAGCGCTTAACCAGAAGGTTTACAATACACGCTCTTATTTTCCTGGGAGAAAAGCCAGGACAGGCAAGGCAAAAAAGGACTATGGTATTGAGCTCGAAAAAAATTTGGACGAGGAGTTATTGAGGATCAGGCATGAGCTTGAAACAAATATCTTATGTAGCAACCTTTTTATATCCGTGGTTTTATCGTAGTTGTTATCCAGTTTATTCTTGATAGCTGAAAGCTGTCAGCTGATAGCTGGTTTAGGGCCCGTGGCTCAAGCTGGTAGAGCGAGTGACTCTTAATCACTAGGTTGAGGGTTCAAATCCCTTCGGGCCCACTTCTATTTTTAACAAATTGAAAATCGTGAATATAAAAAGGTTTTTATACCAGATTTCTACTAAGTGAAATTATGGACGCAAGAAATACGTTAAGCCAGCATTTGATTGTTGGTATTTTTTCTTTAGGTTTAGCTTCTGTTTTCAAATTTTTACTGAATATTTCATGGACTGTATCATTTGCTAGAGTTTCATATATTCTATTATTTTTAATTTTGATTATTGGTCCAATAACTAGAATGAAAAAACCTACAAAAGAAGCATTGCCTTTATTTGCCCCTTGGAGTTGGAGAGGTGAGCTTGGCATCTGGTTTACTCTAACAGCTTTAATTCATTTTATTATCCTACTTAATGCAAGAGCTTTTTCATCCTTAATACACATCGGAGGAGAAGGATACGGACTTGCCAATTTACTTGGCCTAATTGCTTTATTTTGGGCATTAATACTTACAGTCACCTCTTTTGGGAAAGTAATTGAATTTTTAGGCGTATGTTTGTGGAAATGGCTTCATGGTTTAACTCACGCAGTATTTTATTTGGTTTCTGGACATTTCATTTATTTCCAATTCTTTTCAACATATGGGGGCGGCGGTGCTGATTGGTTTGGATATCTCGCAGTAGTAATGGCAATTATAATAATAGTTTTACAATTAGTCACATTTGTATTAATGATTACAAAATATAATAAAAATAGAGAGTGTGCTATATCTACTTCTTCACAGCTTTCTTAACATTTCGCTTATCACGAGCCATAATCTTTCGCATTTTAACAGCTCTGCCTTGTTCTTTCCTGAGCTTTGAACTGTTCCCATAGCCGCAGCTTGAGCAGACTTTCTTAGTCTTGTGAAATGAAATTTTACCGCAACGTCTGCACTTAATATGGTTGCTTCCCTTGTTGTGCTTTCCACGGCTTGGTGTTCCCTTACTCATCTTTATTCCTTATTAAATGTTATAAACAAGATATTATCGCCCCGAACTAACAGGGTTTCCTTGTCTTTGTCAACTATCAGATTCATGTGAGCGTCAAAAGCTTTTAATTCGCCCTTGATTTCTTGACCTTCCTTTAACTGAATAGTGACTTCTTTATCTATTGAGTCATTCAGTGTGTCAAACGGTCTTCGCTCCATTATAGTGGTTCTCCTATTCAGTGAGTGCTATATAAAGATTACGCCCAGACAATTAAACTTTCTTTTTAATATGAGAAACATCTTTTTTCAGAGTTTCAATGTGTTTCACTGTCTCTTCCATGTGTTTTTTAACATCCGTCATGTGTCGTTTAACTGATTCTACACCTTTATCTGTCTTAATATTGAGATTATAATCTTTTTTAACTGTTCTAATTAACACTTTAATATCTTCCAAATCCTTCTGCATGTCAGTGATTTCGTGCTCTGCTTTGCGGTTTACCGCATAATCATATTCAAAGCGCTTGCGATCCTTCTCAGTTTGCCTGTTCTGACTCATAAGGATGACTGGAGCTTGCACAGCTGCCAGGCATGAGAGTAAAAGATTGAGTAAAATAAATGGATATGGGTCCCATCTAAGAACTGCCAGAGCATAAAGATTAAATCCAACCCAAAGTGCGAGAATTACAAAAAGTGTGATTATAAAACTCCAAGTACCTGCATAATAAGTTAATTTGTCAGCAGCTCTCTGACCGAGAGTGAGTTTTGACTTTAAAGGGTGTTTTTGCTGGTCTTTAACTTGTATAGCCATAAATGTGTTAAAGAATTCTGGTTTAAATAGTTAACTTAAGAAAATGGAGCCTCGAGGGAGAGTTGAACTCCCGACCTTTCGCTTACAAGGCGAACGCTCTACCAGGCTGAGCTATCGAGGCAGATGAATGCCGACGGCGTGGATTGAACACACGACCTCCAGATGTCTTAGCGCCGAATTAAGTCATTTCCCAGTTAGGGATCAGCACTCATACGCATATGAGTCTGGCGCTCTACCGCTGAGCTACGTCGGCAACGGCGTCAAATTACCCCGGGAAATTGCGCCACACAAATTTGTGCGACGTGGCGCGGCTCACGAACTTTGTTCGTTCGCGTTGAGCAAATTGCGCTTTGAAATTTACCAAGGTTCTTAGAGGTTAACTCAGCAGGCTTTTTGGATTAGTTTTGCTATTTATAACTTTTATTGATAGCGATATTCGCAAAGGGATAAATTAATAACCATTAGATTATTACCTCATTTCATGAAAGCTCTGATAATCCAGAATCCAAAATCCGGTAGAAGTTCTGAATTTGATGAATCTGTTTTGGATATTTTCAAAAAAGCAAAGATAAATATTGATATTAAAAAAACAAAAGCAGTAGGAGACGGTATAACTCTTGCGAAAAATGCAATTGGAAAATACGAAATTGTGATTGCTGCTGGAGGAGACGGAACAGTTAATGAAGTAATAAATGGGATTGCTGAAAAGAAAGTAAAACTTGGGATTCTCCCGCTTGGAACTGAAAATTCAATTTCAAAAGAACTGGGCATTCCTCAGAATCTAAAAAAAGCTGCAGAAATTATCATTAACAACAAATCGATTAAATTCGATCTCGGCTCAGCAAATGGGCGCTACTTTGCACTGGTTGCTGGCGTTGGTTTTGATGCAGCTGTTGCAGCTGATGTTAATCCGCATTTGAAAAAACTGCTTCATGGCGGAGAATATTTCCTTGCAGCTTTTGAGGAAATTTTCAAATACGAAAAGCACAAGATGATTGTGAAAATTGATGATAAAGAGGAGCTTGAAGGTTATTTTGCAATTGTTGGAAATGTAAAATACTATGGAATGGGTCTGCAAATGACTCCCGAAGCTGATCCAACAAGCGGAAAGCTCGATCTGGTCCTGTTTAAGAAAGAAAATATGTTTGAACTGCTGAAAAGCGGAATACGCGCGCTTCTGCACAATATTGACAAATCCAAAGATGTGGAATACAGGAAATTTGAGAAAGTTGTAATAGATTCTGAAGGAGATTTGCTTGTGCATGCAGACTGTGAACTTGCTGGCAAGACTCCAGTTACATTCAAAGTGCACAAAAATGCCATAGAAGTTTTTTATAAAGAGCTCCAATAACCTTTTTAAATCAAGATTAACTACGCAAGCTTATGTCCAAACTAAAAACTGGAATAATGCTCGGTCTTGGAGTTATGGTAATTGCACTTTTCTTCAACTTTTTAAGAGGAAGCGGATTTGTTGAAGTGCTCCAAAACGCTAACTGGCACCTTGTTCTCCTTGGGATTTCACTAAATTTTGTAGTTATTGGACTCTGGACACTTAGATGGGATATTGTACTTATAAAAATGAAGTACAAAATCAGCTACATCTGGCTCTATTTAACAACAATTGTAGCAAATTTTGGAGATGCTATAAGTCCGGGTATGCGAATCGGTGGTGAACCATTTAGAGCATATTTCCTTGAGAAAAAATATGTAGGAGTAAAATTTGATGATATTGCAGCCTCGCTTGTACTTGAAAGAGTGTATAGTACTTCAATATTTTTTGCAATCTCAGCAACTTCAATTATCTATGTCCTGCTTAAATACAGATTTTCTTTAAAACTACACGGCCCCCTGCTTTTTATACTAATAGTTGCCAGCACGTTGATGTTTTTCATGTTCTACGCCCTATTCAAAACAAAAAGCGGGATAAGAACATTGGAACGACTTACAAGTTTTATAATTTCAAAAGTATCGCATAGGAAATTCTGGAAAAAGATTAAGAGAAAATATGGTTCTGAAAAGTGCATAGAGAACTATATTGATAAGCATATCCACCAGTTCTTCAGAGATATTTCACATTTCATACGGGAAGGTGTGTTATGGACAGAAGGCACAGTTATATCAATTATATACTGGATTGTCATACTTGCGCAAGCGTACATTTTCTTCCTAGCAATTGGATCAACAATATCAGCTTCTGCGGTTGTTGTTATAATAATGGTCTCAAATCTGTCAGGATTAATAACATTCCTTCCAAGTGGCATGGGTGTTACTGAAATGATACAAACTGCCCTGTGTGTGTTGTTTGCAGTGCCATTAGGTGATGCAGCTGCAGCAGTTATACTGATACGAGGAAACTACTATTTGTTCGGAATAGTATTCGGCTATTTTGTCATGCTGGCAATGACTAAAGGAAAAGGGCACAAGGTTGTTCATAAGCATATGGCAAAACTCAGGCGAAAGTAAGTAAGTATTGCATGAATTTCTGGCCGAAAAAGACTACTAAAATCCACTGGAACGGAATCATGACTAGGCCATTGATTATTGCTTCTGGTAACGGCCTTTGTGCAAGTGTTGGCAGGAGAATTACCATAAATACAATGTAAATGCCACAACTAATCATGTAAATAAGAGTCAAATTAGACATTACATAAGTTATTGAAACAAACCTGAATAAAATCCATAATGCAATTGACCAGGCTGAAAGATAAACCCCCTGTGCAATGGAATTTGCAACACTTTTTGTAATTGCAAAATCAATTGGAGTTGGTTTGACTGCAATTTTCACATAGATGAATGTTGTTACCCAAATTATGATTAAACTGACCCAAATGCCCCATACTGCCATTGTTCCGAATCCAATTAATGGCAAAAATCCAACTCCAACACTGGAAAGAACAGATAATCTTGAAATCAAGAAGAATAAACCAAGTAAACAGATTATTAGAATGGAATTGTTGATTCCTGCAAGTACTGAAAGCAGTTTGTAGCCAACAAAAACCAGAAGACCAAGCCCTGCTATTAAAGTTGTTACAATGTGAACTGGCTTTACTCTAAAGAGAAAATCCTTGACAGTTTTCTTAGTGCTTGGCATATGAGAATGGTCCCCTCTCCGAGATTTGAACTTGGAACCTTCCGGTTTCAGCACAACCAAAGGTTGTATCTTTCTACAGCCGGACGCTCTACCGTTGAGCTAAGAGGGGACTTGTGAAGCTTGGCATACGAGTTTTACACTTAACCAAGCGCATTATAGCCGCGCAGCGGCCTCTCCCCCTCCGCGAGAAGGCGGAGCCGTCTGAGCTAAGAGGGGAACAGATGTAGATTTGTAATCAAACTACCCATATATAAAAGATACGGCTCAAGAAACATATAAAAACACTAAATTCCTAGTAGCTTTAATGATCCAAAACGTCTTTGTAGAGTTAAGTATTTTAATATTGATTGTCGTGGCGATTTCAGGCATAATGCGAATTCTGAAACAGCCTTTAATTATCGGCTACATCCTTTCAGGATTAATAGTCAGTCCGTCATTCTTCCACATTGTTGGAGCAGCAGATGCTATTGCAACTTTTGCAGAAATTGGAGTAGCGTTCCTGCTCTTTATGGTTGGGCTTAATCTGAATTTGAAAGTAATCAAGGATGTTGGAAGAGTGGCGCTTGTAACTGGTCTTGGGCAAGTTGCATTCACCTCAGTTGTAGGATTTATAGTCTGTATTCTCTTTGGTTTTTCAAAAATAGTTTCGCTTTATGTTGCAGTTGGCCTTACATTTAGCAGTACAATTATTGTAATGAAGCTCCTTACAGATAAAAAAGAGACAGATTCACTTTATGGAAAAATTGCAATTGGTTTCCTGATTGTGCAGGACATAATTGCGATTTTCATTCTGATTTTCCTATCTTCATTTACAGGAGATGTAAATCTATCGAGTTTTGTAATTAAAACATTCTTAGGTGGAGTGGGTTTGTTGGTGTCGCTTTACTTTATTGGCCGTTATATCTTACCGCCAGTAACCAAAGCAATTGCAAAATCACAGGAATTCCTTCTTTTATTTTCTATTGGCTGGTGTATGGTACTAGGCTCACTGTTCCATTTCCTGCATTTTTCACTTGAAGGTGGTGCGCTTCTTGCTGGAATCACACTTTCAATGTCCCCTTATAGATATGAAATAAGCTCCAGAATGAAACCACTTAGAGACTTTTTCATTGTGATGTTCTTTGTGCTTCTTGGAACAAGAATAGACTTGTCTGCAATGGGCACATATACGATCCCAATAATTCTTTTCTCAGCTTTTGTTTTAATTGGAACACCAATTATAATGATGGCAATAATGGGACTTATGAATTACACCAAAAGAAACAGTTTCCTAACAGGAATTACTGTTGCACAAATCAGTGAATTCTCTTTGATTTTGATTGCACTTGGAGTAAAATTAGGACATCTTACAGGAGATATTCTTTCATTTATGACAATTATAGGACTGATAACAATTGCAGGTTCTTCATATTTCATGATGTATTCCAAGAAATTATACAATTTCCTGTCACCATATCTGAAAATTTTTGAACGATCCGGAAAGAAAGTTGATGAACACAAGTACCACAAGGACATGAGATATGACATTTACCTTTTCGGCTACAACAGAATCGGTTATGATATTCTTAATTCAATAAAAAAAACAGGAAAGAACTCTCTTGTTATTGATTACAATCCTGAAATAATAATTGATCTTGCAAAGAAAGGTTATGACTGCAGGTATGGAGATGCCAGCGATACTGAACTGTTGGATGAACTGAATTTCAGCGATGCCAAGATGATTGTGTCCACAATTCCAGATATAGAAATAAATACGCTTCTGCTGAACAGGTGCAAAAAAGGCAACAAAAATACTATAATGATCTTTGTATCACATAGTATTGAAGAGACAATGCAGTTGTATGACATGGGTGCAAGTTATGTTGTTATGCCCCATTTCTTAGGCGGACACCATGCTTCTGTTATGATTGAAGAACATGGCTTGAAATTAAACCAGTTCTTAAAAGAGAAAGTAAAACACATTAAGGATCTGAAAACTAGAAAAACAATAGACCACGACCATCCAAACACAGCAAGAAGCAGAAATTAGATTTTTCTTGCAAATATCAGGAATGCAGTATGGCCGATTGGTGCTGTTTTTGGTCTTGACATATCTCCGCCAGCTTCCCAGATTCTTTCTATAATTTCGCGAACAATAATATTACTGAATTTTGTCAAGGAGTTTTTGAATTTAACAACCTGCTCAACTGTTGGGCAGTAGCCGACAATAAAACCGCCAGGCTTCAGGGCTTTGCAAGCTCCAGGAACTGCGCTTGCAGGAGCACCCATATCCAACATTACAATATCAACATTCTTTTCCTTAATTCCTTTTGTAACATCTGCATGTTTTAAATCAACATTTGTTACTCCACAGCGTTCCAGATTTTTCTTGACAATTGCGTGAAAATCCTTACGGATTTCATAAGTATGAACTTGCTTGACAATAGATGCCATAAAAATAGTCATTGCACCGCTTCCGCCTCCTGCTTCTACAACAACGTCTTCTTTGCACATTCCAGTGTGCGCTGCTATGATTCCTGCGTCCTTGAAAGTGATAATTTGAGGTGCGCGCTTGATTTTCCTGAGCTTGTCAGGGATTCGAGGAACAACTATAGTGAATTCCTTGCCCATGTGAGTTTTTACTTTATCACCAGGCTTCATTTTTCTAATTGCTTTGAGGTCAAAATTGCCATATTCGGTGCTGAAACTGTTCTGATCCAGGTAGATCAGATAATTTTTGTGACCTATTAATTGTACTTGATCTGTTTTCTTGAAAACCATGATATTACACATAGAATAGGCTATTTAAAGCATTTTCCC